>JAKQHM010000033.1 GCA_029572935.1 Bacteroidota bacterium | reverse complement strand
GTTTCAGAAGTCTGATTTTCCTCCCAATGATCCCGCAGAGGGTTGGGACGGCAGATTTCGGGGAAAACCGCTCAATCCCGGAGTCTATGTTTATCTGATCGAGCTGGAATGGAAAAACGGAGAAAGACAGAACCTCCAGGGTGACTTTACACTGGTTCGTTAAAACGGATCGGATCTGTTGAATATCTATAAAAGTAAAAATTCAAATCTGCCCGGAATCCAACCGAGGCAATGATCCACTTATTTGCAGGTCTGATAGGCTTAATCGAAGCTCGTCTTCAGATTTTTATCGCGTTGGTGTCTTGCCAGAGCCAATTGGACCAATTGGTCAATCAGTTCGGGATAAGGAATACCGGAATGTTCCCAAAGCTTGGGGTACATACTGATTTCGGTAAATCCGGGCATGGTATTGATCTCGTTGATGACAAAATGACCATCGGGCTTGAGGAAAAAATCCACGCGGGACAGACCTTCCCCTCCAATACTCCTGAAAGCCAGAATGGCTGCTTCCTGGATGGCCTTTTCGACCTCAGGAGAAACATCAGCCGGTATTTTCAGGATGGCCCCGTTTTCATCCAGATATTTGGCTTCGTAAGAATAAAAATCTGCCTGAGGAATAATTTCCCCTAAAATGGACGCCCTGGGGTCTTCATTTCCCAAAACCGCACATTCTACCTCTCTCCCGGGCACGGCCTCTTCGACCAGAACCTTGTGGTCATATCGCAAAGCGTCTTCTACCGCAGCTCTCAAATCTGAAATGCCAGTGACTTTGTGCACCCCCACGGAGGAACCCGCGTTGGCTGGTTTGACAAACAAGGGTAAGCCAAGTTCTTCCACCAGGGAACCTTCCTGAAGATGGCTTAAATCTCTGCGGGTGAGGCAGCGATATCGGGCAATGGGAATCCCGGCATCCCTCCAGATCCTTTTGGCCATGTCTTTATCCATCCCGATGGCACTGGCCATCAGATCCACCCCTACGAACGGGATATCCAGTGCTTTTAAAAAACCCTGAATCGTGCCATCCTCTCCGTAGCTGCCGTGCATGATCGGAAACACAACATCGGGTTTGATGGGGCCGGAAAGACTGCTTTCAGGAAGGAGACTGCTTCCTTCAGTCTCCTTCCTCATCCACAATTCCTGTTGCTCCTGACCGGAGGATAATTGCTTTTCAGGAGAGGAAATATCTTTACTCAGATACCACTTTCCTTCACGGGATACACCGATCAGCAATACATTGTAACGGTTTCGGTCTATTGCCTGAATCAAGGATCTGGCGGATCGGAGTGAAATTTCATGCTCCGCACTTTTTCCACCAAAAAGGATGCCCAGGTTTATTTTATTCACGAATGCAAACTTTGAATTAATTGGGGAAAACGCTCAAACTTACAAAATCAGAAACCAGATTATCGCTATGATCTTCGGCAATGACCCTGATGATGACCTCTGTCTCCACATCTGCCAGCTTGGGCACCAGCCAGGTTTCATTCAATGAGAAAGATTTTTTATCATGAGCATTATACTTCTTTGAAAAAATTACAGTAGAATCAGAGGCTCTGGTAATTTCCAGTTTCACTTCGTGCAAACTGTTGTCTTCGACTTGCGCCCTGATATCCAGGTTATCACCTGCGACCGTAAATGAATTATCCGGTGGCGAGAGGATCTCAACGGTGGGCTTGGTGGTGTCGCAGCAATCGTGCTCATCGTGGCAAGCGGTCAAAAGAAAGGTGGCCCATAAGGCGATGGTGGGGAGTAAAATCCAGGATAAATTGAAGCGGTACATATGAATTGTTTTTAATGTATGACTTGTATTGCATGAGTAAGCACCTCAAATTCCAAACGATCGGTGATGCCTTTATATTCTCCATCTACATGCCATTCTGCAGGAAAATCTGATTGAATGACTCCTTTCTGCGCTTTCATTATCTGGATAAAGTCAGAAGTATCGAGTCTTTTCGAGAAAGTCCGCAACAGAATGCCCGGCACTGATAAAAATCCGGGTTTTTTCAGAAATACAAGCTCCGCCTGACCGTCATGGGTCAATGATTGAGGCGAAATCCAGGCGCCATTTCCCAATTGCGAAGAGTTTGCAATTTCCAGAGAAAGTAACTGGGGAAAGCTCAAACTGCCTATTTTACAAGTCAAAGGTTTATATCCCTGAAAGCCGGTCAATCCCAGGCGGATATAAGATAACAAGCCCCTTTGTCCGTCTCTGCCAAACTGGTCCGCTACCCAGGCTGAAAAGCCAAATCCGGAGGTATTGCTGCATATCTGTCCGTTGATCCGGATCAGGTCCATGGGCGCTGAGTTTCCTCTCAAAATAAGCTGGATGGCTTCTTCCAGCCCAAAGGGCAAACCAAGATGTCCGGACAATCCATTGCCTGAACCCCGCGGTATGATCGCGAGTCTGCACTGACTGCCCATGATACTGGGCACGATTTCGTGGACGGTGCCATCGCCTCCTACGGCTACCAGGGTATGGATCTGATCAGACTTGCCCAATTCCTCTGCAAAACGGGCCGCATCTCCCTGAGTGGTGGTGATCCTGAAAATGGCATCCCTGAGTTCAACATGTTGCCTCATTTTCGACAACTCCTTCGCTGCCAGACCCTTCCCGGCTCCTGGATTGATGATAAAGGCTATTCCTTTTCCGGTCGAAGAAATCATGCGGTATCGGGATTGCGATCCTCAAATATACAGACACTTGTGGTTTCCCACCCATGAAATTATGGCTGATCCACCCTTTGTTGGATGGCATGTCTTATTTTTGCGCCCTGAAAATCAATTTGATATATGTATCGCGAAGTTAAGGGCCTGAATCTGCCGGAAATAGACCGTGAAATTTTAAAATTCTGGGAAGAAAACGGCATTTTTGAGAAAAGCATAAACAACCGGGAAGGTGCAGAGCAGTTTGTGTTTTACGAGGGTCCGCCTTCTGCAAATGGAATGCCAGGCATCCACCATGTCATGGGCCGAACGGTCAAGGATATTTTTTGCCGCTATCAGACCCTCAAAGGAAAAAAAGTCATGCGCAAAGGTGGCTGGGATACCCACGGCTTGCCTATTGAATTGAGCGTAGAAAAGGAATTGGGCATCACCAAGGAGGATATAGGTGTCAAAATCAGCATCGAAGAATACAACCGCAAATGCCGGGAAACGGTCATGCGATTTAAGAAAGAATGGGATGAGCTCACTAAAAGAATGGGTTATTGGGTAGACCTTGAAAACCCCTACATCACTTTTGAAAATGATTACATCGAATCCGTCTGGTACCTGCTGCGGGAAATCTATAACAAAGGATTTCTCTACAAGGGTTTTACCATCCAGCCTTATTCTCCGGCTGCCGGTACTGGTCTGAGCAGTCACGAACTCAATCAACCGGGCTGTTACAGGGAAGTCAAGGATGTTTCTGCGGTAGCCTTATTCAAAGTACACCGAAACAGCTGGAAAGAGGAAATCTGCCTTCATCCGGAAAACGAATCCGTCTGCATTGCCGCCTGGACGACCACCCCCTGGACCTTGCCTTCCAACACCGCTCTGGCAGTCGGAGAGAAAATATCCTACGACCTGATCGAAACCTACAATCCTTATACCCGTGATAAAATACACGTGATTCTGGCCACAGACCTGGTATCCCATTGGTTTAAAGCAGACCACGAACACATAGAACAGGGACCCTTGGCTGAACTGGCAGACAAGCATTTGCCCTGGAGGATAGTCAGGACCGGCATACCAGGTTCCCTGCTCACCGGTCTCCGCTACGAGCCTCTGTTTGATTACGCACAGCCGGAGGATGGCGATTCGTGGTATGTGGTTGCCGGAGATTTCGTCTCCACAGAAGATGGCACGGGCATCGTCCACATTGCGCCTTCCTTTGGTGCAGACGACATGAGGATGGCACGTAAATATGGTTTGGGGACCCTTACCCTGGTGGACAAACAAGGTCGTTTTACAGCGGAAGTGCGCGATTTTGCAGGAGAATATGTAAAGGAAGATTATCTCACAGAAGAAGAAAAGCATGCTGAAAAGATCAGACTGGGAACCGAGCGATATCTTTCTGTGGACGAACGGATCGTCATCAAACTCAAGAAGGAGGGCAAACTGCTCAACTCTCAAAAATACGCACACAATTATCCGCATTGCTGGCGTACCGATAAACCCATCCTGTACTATCCATTGGACAGTTGGTTCATCCGCGTCACCGCCATCAAGGATCGCTTGGCAGAACTCAACCGGAGCATCCTTTGGAAACCAGAATCTACAGGTACAGGCCGTTTTGGTCACTGGCTGGAAAATCTTCAGGACTGGAATCTCTCCCGTTCGCGGTATTGGGGGATCCCTTTGCCTATTTGGAGAAACGAATCCGGGACTGTCGAAAAATGTATCGGCTCGATGGAGGAGCTAAAAAATGAAGTCGAACGCGCCAACCAGGTTCTTGGATTGAGCCAACAGCTCCCGCCAGACTTGCACAGGCCATTTATCGATGAGCTGGTTCTGGTCAGTCACGACGGACGGGAGAAGCTTTTCCGCGAGAAAGATCTGATCGACGTATGGTTTGACAGCGGTGCCATGCCGTACGCACAGATTCATTATCCATTTTCCGGCGAGCAACTCAGCGGCAGCAATTTTCCTGCTGACTTTATTGCCGAAGGCGTGGATCAGACACGCGGCTGGTTTTATACCCTCCACGCCATTGCAGGCTTGGTTTTCGATTCCGTAGCATTCAAGACCGTGGTGTCTAATGGTCTGGTCCTGGATAAAAACGGAGAGAAAATGTCCAAGCGAAAAGGCAATGTGGTAGATCCCTTTGAAACCCTCCAAAAATACGGAGCAGATGCCACCAGATGGTATATGATCTCAAACGCCGATCCCTGGGAAAACCTGAGATTCGATCTGGAGGGAATCACAGAGGTTCGCAATAAATTCTTTGGCACACTTTTCAACACATACAGCTTCTTTGCAATGTATGCCAACGTCGACCAGTTGGACCTTTCTCTTATGGAGCCCTTGCCGGTATCCAAACGCCCGGAACTGGACCGATGGATCGTGAGCAGACTCAACTCTCTCATCCGCGATTATAAAAAATACATGGATGATTATGAACCCACCCAGGCTGTGCGTCTCGTGGACAGATTCGTCAATGACGACCTTTCCAACTGGCATGTGCGCCTGAGTCGCAGAAGATTCTGGAAAACGGACAGTTCTCTGGAAAAACAATCGGCATTTGTCACCCTATACGAATGCCTGATGGCCTGCAGTAAATTGATTGCTCCGGTTGCGCCATTTTTTGCAGAATGGTTGTACCAAAGTCTGACGGGAAAGTCCACCCGCATTCTGGAATCCGTGCACCTGGATCTGCTGGAGGAACCGGATTTCAGTAAAATCGACGAGGCGCTGGAGCGGCGGATGAACTATGCGCAACGTATATCCTCTTTGGTTCTTTCACTCAGGAAGGCTGAAAAAATCCGGGTGCGGCAGCCTTTGCAAAAAATCCTGATCCCTATTCTCGATGAAGGCCTTCAAAAAGATATCGAACAGGTAGCCGAACTCATCCTTGCCGAGGTCAATATCAAACAGATCGAATATATCTCAGGAGACACGGGTATCATTCAAAAAAAGGCAAAGCCCAATTTCCGGATACTCGGAAAAAAGCTGGGCAAGCTGATGCAGGCAGGTGCCGCTATCATTTCTGATTTTGGAAACGAGCAAATCTCTGAACTGGAAAAATCAGGAAAAGTCAACATAATCATCGAGGGGCAAAGCTTTGATATTATGCCGGAAGAAGTGGAAATATATTCGGAGGACATTCCAGGGTGGCTTGTCAGCACTGACGGAGATCTGACCGTGGCTCTGGATATTCAGATCTCAGAAGAGCTTCTGGCTGAAGGTACAGCCAGAGAGCTGATCAACCGGATTCAAAATATCAGAAAAACAAAGGACTTCAATATTACGGACAGGATCGAGGTATTCATTGAGGCTCATCCTTCCCTCGAATCGGCCATGCAAAGACACCGCGATCTCATCAGTCACGAAATACTGGCAGATACACTGGCTTTTTCAGACAGAAATTATCGCGAAAAAATTGAAATGGCCGATGATCTGAGCCTCGGCATTGAGGTAAACAGAATCTAAAATCCTGCATGGACCGGGGTCTGGGCATACTGGGCCCTTTTGTCCCGTATTTGTATCTTTGCTGCTTATGTATCAGTTCTCTGCGACCGAACCCATTCCTGATGATTTGCTCCGGGAGCTGATCGGTAAATTGAAGGATTTCAGGATCTGGTGCCTGGAGGGCAAGCTGGGTGCCGGTAAAACGAGTCTGATACGCTCCATTGGAAATTTGCTGGGATTCGGAGACCAGGTGAGTAGCCCCAGCTTTTCCGTGATCCAGCCCTATGAATGCAGCACCAACCCCCTTGGACTGGACCTCGTTTACCATATGGATCTGTACAGACTGCACAACGTGCAGGAAGCTCAGGATGCCGGTGTTCTGGATTGCGTTTACAGTGGCGAACTTTGTATCATCGAATGGCCTGAACTGATATTGCCTCTCCTGGAGCATGAAAAATATGCGATACTCAACATCCAAGTCAATACAAACAACGGTCGCGATTACCGTCTAAATACTTTTGAATGAACCAACCGGTTTACGTACCAGTAGAAAAGAATTTTGTCCAGACCAAGGTGGAAATGAAGGACTATCCCAGAGCCCAGAGATCCTTGAGCATTGGCATTCCAAAGGAAAGTCTGTACCTCGAAAACAGGATCGCCCTGGTCCCGCATTCTGTACACAACCTGGTGGCAAGAGGACACCACGTTCTGGTCGAATCAGGTGCAGGAGAAAAATCCAATTTTACGGACCACAATTACTCCGAAGCCGGGGCAGAAATTTGCTATTCCAAAGAGAAAGTCTATCAGGCACATGTCATCCTCAAGGTGTCACCTCCATCTCTGGAAGAGCTGGAACTTTTTCAGACGGGTCAAATTCTGATCTCGCCGCTCCACTTACCTGTGATCCAGCCAGAGTATATTCAGACCCTCAGACAAAAACGCATCACCGCCATTGCCATGGAATACATGCAGGCAGAGGATGGCAGTTTCCCATTGGTGCGCGTCATGAGCGAAATCGCGGGTCTGGCGGTCATCCATACTGCTGCAGAGCTGCTCACGAATACCAACAAAGGACGCGGTGTGTTGCTCGGTGGCATTTCGGGCGTACCCCCCGCCAAAGTGCTGATCCTCGGCGCAGGCGTCGTGGCGGAGTTTGCCACGCGAGCAGCACTCGCTCTGGGAGCTTCTGTCCGGATTTTTGATGATGAGATCCACAAACTCACGCGTATCCAGAGCCGTGTAGGGATCCCTCTCTATACCTCCTCACTTAATCCCGTTTCCTTGCTGCAACAGCTGCTCTCCGCAGATGTGGTGATCGGAGCGATCCATTCCAAAACCGGCAGGACGCCCGTGATCGTGACCGAAGAAATGGTCATGCAAATGAAATCAGGCTCCGTCATCATTGACGTTTCCATCGATCAGGGAGGCTGCTTTGAAACCAGCCAGATCACGACACATGACAATCCGACAAGGGTCGTACACGGAGTCATCCATTATGGAGTCCCCAACATCGCATCCAGGGTATCCAGAACCGCTTCCATCGCGATCAGCAACATCATCACCCCCATCCTGCAAAAAGCTGGAGATGCCGGCAGCATCGAAGAAATTCTCTATCATTACAAAGGGCTTCGAAACGGTATCTACACCTACAAGGGCTGCCTCACCAATGAATACCTGAGCCGGAGATTTGGAATCCGCTATACCGACCTGGATCTGCTGCTCACCTCCATTATTTAATCGGAAGAGTTGTAAATGATCAGCGTGTCAGGTCTCTGAAGATTCTTCATCTTCCTCATTGGAAAGCTCGAGCTTGTTCTGATTGTAATACCGGCACCAGACGCAATCGTCTTTGCCACATCCGGGCGTAAATTCTGCCTTCCTGATTTTCTCATAGGTATCGACCATGATATTTCCCACAAAATCCACATCCTCCTGTGTCGGACTGAGATGTGAAGTATGGTATTTTCCGTTTGAATCGGGAATGACGTAATAAAAACTACCACCGAGAAAATTCTGGAATCGGGCCGGATCGGTAGAGGTCAGGATGCGGTAGAACACCATCTGCCTCCAGTAATCACCGCCATAAGGATGCTTTTCATTGGGGTGGTGAAGCTTTTCAGAGATCCTGCTGGTACCTCCGGTTTTGTAATCGATCACCCGGATTCCTGTAGATAGGGAATCCACGCGATCCAGCTTACCGGATATGGGCACCTCCCTGTATTTCCTGTTACTAAATCCGAGCTCGGATGTCGCAGAAACAACATCGCTCCAGGACTCGCGCATTTCTTTCAGAAAACCGGTGATATGCTTTATCCCTTCACTCAGATAGCGGGCAAACTCTTCTGAGGTGAAATGTGAACGATACTTCGTCATGCCATCCTCCATGAGGTTTCGCAAAAGCGACTCATCGACCGGATCCGATGGCTTGGGATTTTTCTTGGTATAAATGTCAAGTGCATAGTGGACTGCATTTCCAAATCCCATGGAAGCTGTTCTGGCACCTGGAATCCTGAGTACGGTTTCGTGATAAAAGGCAAGCGGACAGCGAAGGTATTTGTCCAGCGATGTGGGAGACATCTCAAAACTTTCCAGAAATCGAGCGAAGTACTCCTCATCTACGAGACTAAACTCCCGCTGGTGGTATTTCAATCCATCGGCCAGCAAGCTGAGAAAATCAGTTTGGGCAATGCTGTATTCCTGGATGCTTTCAAATCCCTTACCCGAAATTTCAATTAAAAAACGGGATGGGGCCTGTTCTTTTTTACCCAGAATTTTTTGCGCCCAGCTGATCTGCAGATTTCTTTTGGCACGCGTCAAGGCTACGTAAAACAATCTCCTGTCGTCCTCGTCTGAATTGCTGTCTGTCTTTACATAAGCATCTGGCAAGACAAATTTATTTTGACTCCTCCTGTTCCACGCGGTGGCTGTCTGATTGATGATGAAGACCGTATCAAACTCAAGTCCCTTTGCACTGTGCATCGTACTGAGGTAAACTCCATCCGCTATGCCTGTATAAAGTGTCAGGGGAATGGAAATATCGTGATCCTTCATCCGCTGTACGATCGTCAGAAAATCGGCAAGCTTCAACTGATTTTTCTTTACCGATAGCTCTTTGACATAATTGTAAAAAGAATTGATGATCTGCAGATACTCTTGGCGATCCGGAGCAGACAAAACATACTGCAGGATGCCAAACTCATATAAAATTCTTTCGATGAATACCTGCAGGGTACAGGCAGAAAGCTCTTTCATCAGACGCTCGATGACCGAAGAGATCTTTTTGAAATCAGCCATTTGCTCCACGCCTGCTTTCTGGAGAAAAGCATCATCTGCCAGACAGAGCCGCAGGCTGGTGTCCGGAAAAATCAGGTGGTCATTTTGTCTTTTTTCACTTTTCTTCTCTCTCAGCATCCAGAAGACCCTGGCCAGATCCATAGATTGCACAGGTACATAGGGCTGATGCAGGATGTCGCTCAGCAAGTCGTCCGCCGAAAAAGGATTCCTGCTTTCCCGTTCAAAAAAACTGAGAATATGAATGAGGGATTCTATAATCGGTTCGCTCAGAGCGTTGGTCTGTTTGCTGAGTCTGTACGGGATCTTGCGCGATTCCAGGATCCTGGCATATACCTGTGCTTCGCTGTTCTTTCTGAACAATACGGCAATCTCTCCCGGGGGAATTTGATCTTTCTTCACGCATTCTTCAATCCGGCTGCAGACATGATGCACTTCAGAATAATCATCCGAACACCTGGTTACCACAGGCATATTCTTGTGGATCGCGTTCTCACCTGCTGCTACAAGATCTTTAGACAATCCGGGCTGGACATTGATCAGGCGCTCCTCATTACAGGCTATGCTGATTCCTGCCAGGTCCAGTATTGCCTGTGAAGAACGATAATTTTCCCTAAGTACGATCAGCCGGGGGGCATAATGTGAAATAAAGTCGGTGAGGTTTCTGAGGTTGGCACCCTGAAACCGGTAGATGGCCTGATCGTCATCTCCGACTGCAAAAATATTGGGTTTATCCCAGTAGGAACAAAGGAGCCGGATGATCTCCATCTGTGATCCGTTGGTATCCTGGAATTCATCCACCAGAATATACTGATACCGCTCCTGGTATTCTCCCAGCAAAAAATCATTCTCGGTAAAATTACGGATGACCCATTGGATCATGTCATTGTAATCGTAGAGATTTCTGTCGTTGAGTTTCGTCTGATATTCGTGAAAAAGTTGGACGGCTGCCCGTGAACGCTCGTACTTTGTCCTGGCTTCCTTTACCTTTTTCAAATTGACATCTCCCTTTTTATATCCCTGTCCATTTCTCTTGTACAGGAATTCATCATCTTCGTGAAGATGATCAATTTTATATTGAAGATCGGCTGCCAATTTCTGAGGATCCCAGTTTTCTTTTTTGATATCGTCGATCAGTCCGCGAATACTCTTGATGCTGTTTTTGTAATTTTCCCTGAGCGAAAAAAGTGGATTTTCCGGAGGGAGATCTTTGAGCATTTTTTCCAGGATTTCGATCACATCCAGATCATCCGCGAGCGCATGGTCCCCATACAATTGAAATGATTCGGGATGTTCGCTGATCACGCGGTTGCAAAAAGCGTGGAAGGTAAAAATGCCCACATCATAAGATGCAGGACCTATAATTTCTGCCAGCCTCTTGCGCATGGCCACAGCACCTGCATCGGTGTAGGTCAGACACAGGATGTTGGAAGCATTGATCTGATTTTTCAGTAAGATATTGGCAATGCGGGTTGCCAGGATCTGTGTTTTTCCTGTACCGGGTCCCGCAATGACCATCACAGGACCTTCTGTAGCATCCACGGCTTCTTTTTGAGCCGCGTTCAGCCGCTCGTATTCTTTTAAAAAAGACTGATGTCTTTCCTCACGGGTGTTCATAGCTCATTTCATTATTGCGTCTCAACGCTCTCTTTCAAAAATATAATCCTTGACGATGAGTTTCAGTTTTTCTGCTGCATCGAGGACCATCGCTTCGTTGGAAGGAAAGGGCATGGGCCTTCCTTTCATGATGCGCGTAGCTTCATCTGTCAAATGATCCTGATCGCCTTTTATCAACCTGCCAAACCGGTTTTCAAATACAGCTTCCACATTGAGCGGACGGGTGAATTCTACGTTTTTATTTTGTTGATTGATCCATTCCAGTCTGCCACCGACCACGGCAGATTTTATCTGAGATACTTCTTCAATGGAGAAAGGATACTTCACTTTGACTTTGCTGTATTGCTTTTTGCCCAGGCTGTCCAGGATGGGTTTGCCTTTCTTGTCCACCAGCAATTCTTCTTCTTCTGTTTCATATACATCGTCCACTACGCGAATACGCTCGCGTTCCGGACTGAAATCGAGATTGGTGAGGTTCATGATGATGTGAAAGTCATAGTGGATATTGGGGTCAGGTCTCATATCAAATTCCTTCCAGTTCTTGTTCAGTTCATTGACTGAAATGCTGAGCAGCGCATTTTCCATCTGCACAGGCATGATGGCCTGGGTATTGTTGACCATGCGGACCAGGTAATGGCTTGTTCCCAATTCCAGAGCTTGCCTTTTCATGGCAGCCACATCTTTATAGTTGCTGTATAGATTGTTGATCTTTTGAATAAAATCAAAAGCTTCGCGGGCAGGACGCTTTTCACCGGTTTTTCTGCTTTCATCCAGCAGCCTTTGGGCAGAGCGGTAGAAATAGTCGGCGGAGTTTGCCTTGGACTCCTTCTTTCTTTCACTGGTATTGATGAACTGAAAGGAAGCCTGATATCCATCCCTGGACACCAGGGGGATCAAAGCTTCCACGCGCCTTTGGCGGTCTTCGATTCTCGTATGTATGGAATAAATGCGTTCCCATTTTACCTCGTCATCATCCTGCAGATATTCTGCCTCACTTGAGAGGTCTCTTTCCTGTGCCTTTTTAAATGCGAATTCCAGATTGACTACATCCTCGCGGCTTTTTTTCTTTTTACCTGCCAATCGGGATGCCAGTTTGTTGACTGCCTGATCGTATTGGCCGGTCTCAATGAGCTTTTCGGCTGAATAACATCCGGACAACAGGATCAATAATGCAAGCGACTTGAATAGTTGACTCATCTGCAATAGATTTTATAAGGGTAAAAGTAAGAACCCCCGGGCACGAGGCAAAATCAGGCTTTGGGGCCCGAGTGAAAATTAAGTTAAAAAATAAATGGGATGTGACTTAAGAAGTACCCGGAACAGGACTTGAACCTGCAAGCCTTGCGGCATACGCCCCTCAAACGTACGTGTCTACCAATTCCACCATCCGGGTAGGAGTTTGGGAGTGCAAAGATAAGACATCCTCGTGTTTCGACAAAATAATTTGAAGGCCGTATGATCAGGATCTGAAGAAAGTCCAGGACAAATTAAATATTACTTTAATATATTGACAATCAATGAATTATTGAATTTGTGCATACAGGTCGGGAACTTTTTAAAACAAATCAACATTTTACATATAAATAATTTTTAAATATTTTGGCTGAAATGTTTGATTTTTCCAAATTGCCGTCATACCTTTACACCAAATCCCGAAACAGTGTCTGTAGAAGTACCCGACACACACCCGATTTTCAACATTTATTTACCTGTTTTGACCTTAACCCCGGCTCCGGCCGGTTGGAAGATAGAATCCGTACCAGTTCTCTGGGCCGGAAAAGATCGTAGTTTTCTTATTTTGAGACCTTAGTCGAAAGAGCCTGAATTTGCGCCGTGCAAATTTGGGCTTTTTTTTTGCCCATACTTCAGCTTTAGCTGATCAGAAATTGCCCAGCAAGGCATTTAGACTACAGCAGATCAACGGGTCGCACGCGCGTACCTATCAATATTTATTTTTAGAAAAACTTCAGGATGAAAAAATACCGGGATCAAATTTCGCTCAATTCCTGCCAGTACTCCGCAGCGCGACGGGTATGGGGAATGCAGATAGAACCGCCCACCATATTGGCGATGGCAAAGACCTCGTAGATTTCCTCTGTGCTGACGCCGGCTTCGTGTGCTTTGCCCAGATGGTATTTGATACAATCATCGCAGCGAAGGACCATGGAAGCCACCAGTCCGAGCAGTTCCTTGGTTTTTACACTGAGGGCCCCTTCCTGATACATTTGATGGTCCAGTGAGAAAAAACGCTTTAGCGGAAGATTGTCCTGAGCCAAAATGACCTCGTTCATACGGGTCCTGTATGCTTCAAATTCACTTTTCAACGACATGTTTATAATTTATCCTTATTGACCAATTCCATAATCCCTGAGTGCATCGTTGAGGGATACCTTCTTGTCGGTGCTTTCCTTTCTCTGACCAATGATGAGGGCACAGGGCACCTGAAAAGTACCGGACGGATATTCCCTGGAGTAGCTGCCTGGAATAACGACCGAACGCGCCGGTACCCTCCCTTTGTAATAAACTGGTTCCGGCCCTGTGACGTCGATGATGTGGGTGCTGGCCGTGATCACCACATTGGCTCCCAGTACTGCTTCCCGTTCGATGATCGCACCTTCTACGATGATGCACCTGGATCCAATAAAGCAGTCATCTTCGATGATGTTGGGCTGTGCCTGAGGCGGTTCCAGGACACCCCCGATTCCCACCCCGCCTGCCAGATGGACGTTGCGCCCGATCTGGGCACAAGAGCCTACCGTAGCCCAGGTATCGACCATGCTTCCACTGCCCACCCAGGCACCGATGTTGACGTAGGAGGGCATGAGAATGGCACCCTTCTCGACAAAGGATCCATAGCGCGCTATCGCATGGGGGACGGCCCTCACCCCGGCTGTTTCGTAATCGGTTTTGGTGGGTATTTTGTCATAAAATTTCAGGTCTCCGGCATGGATCAGTTTGTTTTCCGATATGGGAAAATACAATAAAATGGCTTTCTTGATCCATTCGTGCACCTCCCAGTCGCCGGGGCCTCTTTGTTCAGCCACGCGGACCTGTCCTTTATCCAGTGCTTCGATCACTTCCCTTATTGCATCCCGTGTTTCCTCCCTTGTCAGGAGGCTTCTGTCCTCCCAGGCCTGGAGGATTATTGATTTTGTTCTTTCCATATTTTAATCCCAAAAATTAAATCCGAGCAAAATTGCAACAAATCCCACTACAAGACCCCCATAAACTTCATGTCTGTCGTGTGCCCCAGTGATCAGCCTGGCACTGGCCACCCAACCGGTCAGGAAGATCCAGATGGCGATCCAGTGATTGAGGTGCATGCTTCCGGGACCCGCTTTGCTGAAGCTAAAGTACAGGTCCGTACCTACTCCCGAATCCAGGCGGATCCTGATCCAAAACGCCAGTATGGCGCCCATGACCAGACTGTGCAGGCTGATCTTGATCCAGTTGTTGAGCACAAAGGCAAGGCTCAGGGCGATGATGCTGCCCAGCTGAAAAGCCATAAAGGCTGTGGGTTGGGAGGCATCCTGTCGCGTATTGATGTACATCCAGAGATAAAAGATCAGACAAACCACCAATGGGATGATCCGCTCTGTACGTTCCTTCATTTCCAGTGTCTGGATCAAACCGGCAAATTTCAGCAAAACGATCGCCAGCATGGGAATCAGACAGGTGTATACCCCTACCAGACCCAATAGGACAGCCCCTTCTGAAAAGTGGGTCATCCCAAACCAATAGGGCTTCAGGCACATCAGCAAAAAAAAGGTGCTGACGAAGCCAAAAATCGGATGGAACAGGTAGGCACTGATGCGGGCAAGTGTTTTCAATCCCTAATTTTCAGCAAATGTAGGCTTTTCAGACTCAAAGCGGATAGCGTGATTTGAGAATCGAAGGCCTGGAAGCCTGCAACATTTTTGAAGAGGACAGATCATTATTGATACCTTTGCGCGGCAATGAATGGCACAATTTTGCGTTATTTTGACCGGTCCAAGCCCAAGATCATGAGGTTCTTATATCTGATACCCTTACTTTTTTGCATTTCTCCCTCTTTTTCCCAGGAGACAGAATATCTGGATTACGACAAGAAAACCTACGAGATCAGCAGCGTCAAAGTCAGCGGAAACCAGAACACCGATGAAAAAGCGATCATTGCTATCTCCGGCCTCAGGCCGGGTCAAAAGGTCTCCATGCCCGGTACGGAAATCCCTCAGGCGATCAAATCGATTTACCGGCAAAAACTTTTTAACAATGTGGAAATCCGCTTCACCAACATCCGGGGTGATGTAGCCGATGTCGAGATCGAGGTGGTGGAAAAACCCCGCTATTCCCGCCATTCATTCAAAGGGGTCAAGAAAGGAGCCCATGAAGACCTGAATGAACTGGTCAACAGCCAGCTTTCCAAAAACAGCATAGTCACTGAAGAAGTCCGGGAAAACATCATATACCGCATCCGCAACCACTATATTGACAAAGGATTCTGGGATTGCAGGGTCAATATTTTTGAATTCAAAGACGAGAAAAAAGACAATTCCGTACGCCTGCTCATCGACATTGACAAGGGGCCACGTCTGAAGATCTCCAACATCAGTTTCTCCGGAAACGAAAAAATACGATCCTACAAGTTGAGAAAACAGATGAAGGAGACCAAGCGGGTGTGGCAGATCTTCTCCAAATCAAAATACAAGGAAGACGATTACAGGGCCGACAAAGAAAAGGTCGTCGAATACTACTACAACAAAGGCTATCGCGATGCCCGGATCGTATCAGACAGCGTCTGGCGCAAAAGTCAGAAGCGCCTGAGGATCCACATTAATCTGGAAGAAGGCAAGCGCTATTACTTTCGTAACATTACGATCAAAGGCAATTCTCTTTATCCGGAAGAGCAAATCCGCAACGTGCTCTCCATTCAGAAAGGAGACGTATACGATCAGGACTTGCTCAGCAAAAGATTGTCCTTCAGTCAGGACGGCCGCGACGTGAGCAGTCTGTATATGGACGAAGGATACCTGTTTTTCCGGGCCGAACCCATTGAAACCGGTATATTCGGGGATTCCGTGGATGTAGAAATCCGGATCACCGAAGGCCCTCCGGCCACCATAGACCGCGTCATCATCAAAGGCAACGACCGTACCCACGAGCACGTGGTCAGACGGGAGGTAAGAACAAGACCTGGACAGAAATTCAGTCGCTCGGACATCATACGCTCCCAACGTGCCATCATGGCTTTGGGCTTTTTCAACCCCGAGTCCATGGGCATCAACACGCCCGTCAATCCGCGCCGGGGCACAGTGGACATTGAATACAAACTGGAGGAACGGCCCTCGGATCAGCTCGAACTTTCTGCCGGCTGGAGCGCATTTGGACTGATTGGAACCCTGGGCGTCGTATTTAACAACTTCAGCACGAGGAATATTTTCAAAAAATCAGCCTGGAGGCCTTTGCCCCAGGGAGACGGACAGAAACTTTCGATACGGGCACAGAGCAACGGGCGTATCTTTCAGACCTACAACTTTTCCTTTACGGAACCCTGGCTAGGCGGCAAAAAGCCCAACTCCTTTACCCTCGCTGCCAGCTATTCCTCGCTGGACAACCTCAGGGTCGGAGGTGGAAAATTCACCAGCCTCAGACTATCCTCTGCACTGGGATCCCAGCTCCGCTGGCCCGATGACAACTTCATTCGCTCCACCACGGTCAACCTCGAAAGAATTTATCTGGAGAACAACCAAGACTTCCTGGTGGATACCGGTGTCTTCTACAACCTGTCCCTCAAGCACACCATCACGCGCAGTACGGTCAACGAACCACTTTATCCGCGTACAGGATCCCGCATCAGTCTATCCGTGCAGCTCACCCCGCCTTATTCCCTTTTTCGTGGAGTGGACAATTACGACAGCCTGAGCCTTCAGGACAGATACAAGTGGGTGGAATACCACAAATGGCGCTTTGACGGAGAGTGGTACTTTAACATCATCGACAAACTGGTTTTCTCTTTCAATGCAAAATTGGGATTCCTGGGCTACTACAACCGAAAACTCGGGACACCGCCTTTCGAACGTGTGCAGATCGGAGGAAACGGACTCAACAATCAGGCCTTTGGACTATTGGGACGGGACATCGTGGCCATGCGAGGGTATGAGGTCAACGAAATGCAGATCAGAACCACGGAAGATTTCAACAACAATGTCAACCGGGGCTTCGCAACCATCTTCAACAAGTTTACGGCTGAACTCAGATATCCCATTTCTCTGAACCCCAGCGCCACCATCTACCTGACTACCTTTTATCAGGCCGGCAACGCCTGGTATTCCTTCAAAGAGTACAACCCTTTCGACCTCCGCAGGTCTGCCGGGGTGGGAGCCAGGATATTCCTGCCTATGTTCGGTTTGTTGGGATTTGATTATGGCTACGGATTTGACAAACCCTGGCTGATCGATCAGAATGCACCCCTGAAGAGTTACGCCAGGTTTAACTTCATCCTGGGCTTTGAGCCAGATTAATGCATTGCGGAGTCTGGCATAAAGCGATTATCGCTCGCCCACCAAAACAAATTCAGAGCTGTCGATCTGTTCCTGATTGGCTTCTGCAAAATATTTCTCGAGTTCCAGACTGTCGGATTCCAGGATTTCCTGGTCTGTAGTTCCGGTTTGCTTTATTTTTTGACTTTCTTCCTGTACGGACAATTTTCCTTGCAGGGTATCTGCAGGATTTAAAACCACAGCTGCCTGTTCCTCAGAAGACATTTTCTTCGTTTTCTGCTGTTTCAGCTTCGCGGCCAAAGGGGTGCCTGCCTTTCGTGATTGCTTCACATGGGTCTGCATTTTTTCCTGAGAACGATCTGTCTGTGTGCAGGATCCCAAAAGTAAGATCGATCCGATCAGAGCCAGCATCAGGCTGGTTCCAGTGAAAAGAGACAAATTTCGCTTTTTCATAAGAAGGCATTTTCTACTTCGACTGCGATTCAACGCAATAGTTGAAAGAGCTTTATCTTAAAACTAAGTTAAACCCTCATTCCGTTTCCATTTGCCTTCTCACTCTGATCCTCATTCTGTTTCTCATTCAGTTTCTCTTCATCTAACTACCGTCAGGTCCCCTTGTACCGTCTGATAGGTCCCATCTTTCAGCGAAAGCTGCGCGTGCCAGGTATAGACGCCGGGCAGGACGGACTGGCCCTTGAAGCGGCCGTCCCAACCGAGTGCAGGGTCGTTGGGTGCAAAATTGTGTTTCTGCCAGACGAGGCTGCCCCAGCGGTCGTAGATGGACAGCCTGGCGATGGAG
>JAKQHM010000025.1 GCA_029572935.1 Bacteroidota bacterium | reverse complement strand
CTTGTTTTCCGGTTCCCATAAGGTGGTATCGGCGGCCACCAGATATTCTCGCTTTTCTTCAGCATTTAGGGAATCAAAGATCACTACCTCTATGACCGCATCTGCTGAAAACAGTAAGTCTTCATTTGATTTGTATTGATGCAGTATTTCCAGAACCTTGGGGTCAGCCCCTCCTTCATTCCCTTTTTGAATCAGGCTGTCCACCAGATTTGAATTCTTCTGAAGGATTTTTTTTCTTTCGAGTTCGGTTGAATCCACTGCAGGTAGAGAAATAGAATGATGAAGTGGTTGATTTTTGGTCTTTTGAATATAATCCAGTGTTCTGCTGATATTCCAGGGTTTTGGATTCAATGAATTGAATCTCGACACCTCCAGTTGTAATACAGAATCACCAGGTCCAGAAGGTTCCGTTTGAGATAGGGCATATAAAAATCTTATGTGCAGGTTTGAATCAGCAATGATGGTATTTTTATATTCCTGCCATATGCTGATATTGTTTACAGGATAATCTAAGTCTGGTTGTCTAAAACTAAGTAGAAAATAATGGAACTCAATTGAATCCAAATTATTTATATAAGATTTAAATTTATTAATATTAAAATTAAGGATTATATCAAGTGCGTTATCATCATAGCCGTCTTTAATATGACCTTTAAATATTAATTGGGAATCCAATCCAATATATTTTATAGTCTGTTTATATCGAGAATAACATTCTTTAAATGAAGTGGAGCCATTTGTTCCATGAGTAGTTTTCACTATATTAGGATCTTTATGGTTTTGAATAAATGAATAATTTGCTTCAATATAATCGATTAATATGCTGTCTTTAATGTTGAATAATTGAAGCATTAGGTTTGCAGCTTTTTGCCACAATTGGTTTAACTCACTTCGATTTGAATATGTTATAAAATCACCTTTTGATTTAAGGTTTTCAATAATTTGGATAATAGAATCTCTCTGAGTTCCTTGAGCACATGGTTCAAATGGTACATTGAGTATTATCAGCGTGAGTAATATTATTTTTTTCATAATTGGCTATTTCCAGTTTTTACCTTGATACAGATTGAGTTTGTCATAACTCCAGTCCATCGCATCAAATTTTTTTAATTCAGACTCATTTTGTTTAAGCTCGATTTCTTTTTGTTTGGCATTCAGTTCCTCATATTTCGTTCCATTACTATTTGGATTCAAAGGGTTAAACATATCCCGAGTGTCCGGGTTAATTAACTGGCGTACCTTGAACCCATTCTTTTTAGCTTCATCGGAGTTTCTTTCCCATTCATCAGGATATAGATCTCCATCAGTATCCAATGTTGGATCGAAATATCCGGGTCCGTACTCAGTCCATATCCTTCGGAAAAATTCGTAGTGCCAGTTTTCATGGACCAGGACCTCATGAAAACAATGAATGCCATGACTCGATGTAAAATCGTTGTCTCTGCTCGCTCTGTCATAAATCTCGGTATATCCACTAAAGTCAGTATTAATGTTGGTAAGAGCCCACAAGGAAGGGAAGGCAGAGTTGTAATGCAAGAATTTGGATGCTGGAGGCGCCTCAGTAAATTTTGACCAGTAATAAAACCAATTGGGAGTAGCGGTCTGAGGATTTCCCGTGGTCGTATTGAGATCATCTTTTTGGTAGAAAACATGAGATCTGTAATCGCCCATCGCTCTCATAGGTATATGGATATAAGGTGGATATCCGAGAAATTTGACAATTGGGAAGGAGCTGACGGAAAGTGTTTTTGAGAGATTAATTTTCTGATAGTTACAAGTTAAAGTCAAGGTGCCATGTTTATTGCCATAGGAATAGTATTTCGTGGATCTGGAATCAGGTATTTCCGTTGATTTAATTTTAAAATTTGTTCCTTCTTTGTGATGGCCTAAGCCCTGATCAGAAAGTGGCCATTGATTGTAATATTTCCATTGGAACTGATTGCACCCAATGGTTGCATGAGCCTTGTAGTTTATGTTTTCATCAATGGGGACCATAAATTTATATGGATCAGGCGCGCTGGTTTTGGAAAATTCCTCAATCCACAGTCTTTTGATTTTGATTTTAACTTCGGGGCTTAACAGGCCGCAATGCTCCAGTCGAATGCTGAGTTCATATTCTTTGGAAACACCATCCTGGATGACCTGGGGGATGGGAGCCTCTTTTTGTGTGATATAAAATTGTAAGTCCGATCCGGTTGCTTTAGTAAGAGTGGATGTAAACTGGTTGTTGGAAGTGGTAAAGTGAATGTTTATCTGAAGTTTTTTTATTTCCATTGGATCCAGGTCATCCATATGATAGATCGTCGGGCCTCCGTCGATATAGTATGTAATATATTCATCCATGGTCTCAGGCTGGCCCAAGATGCCTTGATCCCTTTTGTATATCCATTCACCATTAAACTGCACAGATGCCAGGTCCGGTTCTTCGATCACATAGACTTTAAAATACAGGATCTTGTCCGGAGTGCCGGCGCACTGGGATGGGCTGGTCCGCAGATACCGCTCACATCGGTACCAGATGGTCCTGGCGGGGATGACCGTGATCCTGCTGCCATCATCCGGCAGCAAGGTAAAGGATTGTCCTGGCTGATCGCGTCGAAACCATTTGTAGCAATGGGCCGGAGAGGGTACAGGATCCAGGATCAGCTCCACACTGTTGCCCTTGCAGATCAGCCATCGCTGGTGCATCTGACCATCCAGGACCTTGTCGTCCAGACGGGTTTGCGCGGTAGCCCGTCCGGGTATATTCAGAATAGACAGGATCAATCCCATATGGATGATAACGGCTGACCGGTGTAAATAGTGGATGAAATTATGGTTGCGTACTGTAAGGAAAGAAATTTTGGAATATTATCTTTTGGGAATCTACGATCAATTTTGGATATTTCCCTGCCATTAATTGAATATCAGGCTGTTTTGGCCATATTAGGAAAATAATAATTGAATTTCCACAATCATCCCATTGATCTAAACCCTTTCACCAGAGTTACCATTCGAACCGTGAAATACTATAAAAAGGACATCAGGTTATATTGCTCCCTTTTTTTCAAATATTCATTCTTTCGTTATCCGGCTTTTAATTATCATTACGGAAAATTAAGAAAGAACTCCATGGAAAAGAATACGCACAACATTGCCCTGGTGACCGGGGCCACCGGCGGATTGGGTACAGCCATGTGTCAGAAGCTTCAGGAAGACGGATTTCAGGTGATTGCCAACTACCGGAATGCTGAAAAGGGACAAAAATGGCATGAAGAGCAGAAAGCAAAAGGATATAATTTTGCCATGGCCCAGGGAGATGTCACTGATTTTGAGGATGTGGGCAGGATGATGGCTGAGATCAAAGCCCAATACGGTCCAATTTCGGTCCTCGTCAACAATGCAGGGATCACTCGCGATACCCCCATCTGGAAAATGACCTTGTCCCAGTGGCAGGAAGTGATCCACAGCAATCTGGACAGCGTCTTTAATTGTACCCGGCATGTGATCGAGGACATGATCGCAGACCAGTTCGGCAGGATCATCAACATCAGCTCCGTAAATGGTCAGAGGGGCCAGTTCGGACAAACCAATTACTCCGCCGCCAAGGCAGGGATGCATGGATATACCAAATCACTGGCTATGGAAGTCGCCAAAAAGGGTATCACGGTCAATACCATTTCACCTGGCTACATCGGGACCGATATGGTCATGGCGATCCGGGAAGAAGTGAGGAACAAGATCGTGGAGCAGATCCCCATGGGCAGGCTAGGCGGTACCGAGGAGATCGCCTATCTGGTTTCTTTTCTTGCGTCCGAAAAAGCAGCCTACATCACGGGGGCTAATTACGCCATCAACGGTGGGCAGCACGTTTATTGATCCCGGTTGATTTGAACAGATTTTATCATTATGAGGCGCACTCTTAAGAAGTTGCTTGTGGGCAGTTATGCAGATGACCAGCCTGTCGTGACCATCAGGCACCTGGAAAGGCGCAGAAGGAATCTGGTGGCCATATGGGAGGATAAGCACCATCAGGCTTTCGGACTCGAGAAGATCCTGAGGCTTTTCCTGGCAGCCTCCCAGTTTCTTTTTCCGGGCACTTATATCAAGCATTTTGCAGAATCGTTGCATCCCCATCTCAAAGACCTTTCCGTGGACATCCTGGTGGTCCTCAAAATAGCATTGCCGATCGTGATATTGTTCAATGGCTGGCAGAATCTGCATGTTTTGTTCTGGTTGCAGGTGTATCTTTCCTTTGAGACCATGATGCAGGCGCCGACTTTGATCTTTGCATCAGATACTTTTTTGCGGCCCAAATCTTATACCCGCTCCATGCTGCTCGTTTTTTTAAACTACATAGAAATCCTGCTGGCATTTGCTGTGGTCTATGCGCATGGTCAATATTTGAATCATCCCTTTGAACATTGGTATGATCCTGTTTACTTCAGCTTTACCACCGGATCGACCATTGGCTTTGGGGACTACCATCCCGTAAGCGCCGTAGGCAAATTTTTAACCACCCTTCAGGCCATTATGTTTCTCCTGTACGTCGTTATCTTTATGAGCTTTTTCAACAACAAGATCGAGCACAGGGGATACTTCGATCATACCAGGGAAGAGTGAATTACAGCAATGGTTTAGCTAGAATGATTCTCACATTATCCTATCAAAAGGGAAGAAATAAAAACTGAATTAAGTGTAAGGTGTTGATCGCGATCAAAGCCATTCACCCTTAAGAAAACAGAAAAAACCAAGTTCTTTCAGCACGAAATGAAGCCTGAATAAAAATCACACATTAAACAAAAAATGCATGATGTCGCCATCCTGCACCACATACTCTTTGCCCTCGGTGGACATCTTGCCGGCAGCTTTGACCGCTGCTTCTGATTTGTAATGAATGAAATCCTGATAATGTATGACTTCAGCCCGGATGAAGCCTCTTTCGAAATCGGAATGTATGACTCCGGCGGCGGCTGGGGCCTTGGCTCCTTTGCGGACGGTCCAGGCGCGTACTTCTTTTTCTCCTGCGGTGAAATAAGTGATCAGGTCCAGAAGGCTGTAGGCGGCTTTGGTGATGCTATAGGTGCCAGGTTCGGTCAGTCCCAGCTCCTGAAAAAAGGCCTCCCGGTCTTCTTCTGGAAGTTCTGTGATCTCGGCTTCTATTCCGGCACAAATGATGAGTACCTGTGCATTTTCAGGCGCCACGAAGGCTTTGAATTTATCGGTATGGCGGTTGCCGGTGTGAATCGATCCTTCATCGACATTGCAGACGTAGAGGACAGGCTTGCCTGTGAGGATTTGACAGCTTTTGACAAATGCCGCGGTTTCTTCATCTGAAACAAAGGCGCGGGCTGTTTTTCCGTCTGCCAGATGTGTGAGCAGTTTGTCTCCGAGCTCAATTTCCCGGAGGATTTCCTTGTCGCCGGACTTGGACTGTTTTCTCAGTCTTTCCAGCTTTTTCTCCATGGTTTCGATGTCTTTCAGGATCAGCTCGGTGTCCACGATCTCCTTATCCCTGACCGGATCGACGGATCCGTCCACATGGATCACATTATCGTTGTCAAAACAACGGATGACATGGAGGATGGCGTCCACTTCGCGTATGTTGGCCAGGAACTGGTTGCCCAGTCCTTCGCCTTTTGAGGCACCTTTGATGAGTCCGGCAATGTCCAGGATTTCCACCGTCGTAGGCACGACCCGCTGCGGATTGACGAGGAGCTCGAGCTGCCTGAGTCTTTCATCGGGGACCGTGATGACGCCCAGATTGGGATCCTTGGTGGCAAAAGGGTAATTGGCTGCCAGGGCTCCTGCCGATGTCAGCGCATTGAATAAGGTTGATTTTCCCACGTTGGGCAGGCCCACGATTCCACATTGCAATCCCATGTATCTGTACTTTTTTGAATTGAGGCGCAAAGGTAGGAATTCCACGCACAACCAATCCGGATCAAATTGGTTTGTCATCAAAAGCCGCATTGAATTTTCTGGGACATTTCATCCTGGCTCATCCGGACGAAGAACTGATGGTGGGCAACTACCTGGGCGATCTCGTCCACATCAGGGACATTCCATCCCTGCCTGAGCCCTGGATCGCCGGTATCGATTTTCACAGATTTATAGACCGGTTTACGGATGCACACCCTGCCGTCGATCAACTCAACCGCATCTTCAGACCCGCTGTGGGAAAATATGCCCCGGTGGCGACCGACATCGTCATGGACTATTTCATTTTCCTCAATTGGGAGAAAATACATCCGCAGGATTACCATGATTTTGCGGAGAGTGTGTACGAGCTGCTGCAAAGGAATATTTCATTTTTTCCGGAACCTGCCGCCATGCTGACCCTACGGATGTCACAAGCTAAATGGCTGGATCAATACAAGTCCCTGGCCGGGCTGGAGGACGTCATGCGCAGGATGAACCGGAAAGCGAAATTCTCAGTGGATTTCGTCCGAGCAGTGTCCGTCGTGGAAGACCAGAAGGATGAATTGGAAGTTTTATTTCTGGAATTTTATCAGGCTATCCGAGCACATTCACAGGAATGGATCAGCCTTCGAAATGAAGCGAAAACGTGATGCTCCTGCTGTACAGTTTGTCGATCAGAGTGGATTCGATCAGCTTGTTGTCATAGATCAGCAGATTGCTGATCCCGTGTGAAAATTTGATCTCGGGTGAAAAAATGAAGAAGGGGAGATAAAACTGAATGCCCAGACCGACCTCCACCTGAAAATCATGGGGGGAGATGCGGATCAGATCAAAGCGGGTTTTGTCCGAACGGCTGTTGGAGGCGAAGTCATAAGAATATTTAACCCCCGAAAGCATAAAGACACGGAGGTCCTTGTAGGGGGCTGAGGTGAAGCGGACGATCATGGGGATCTCGCCAAACACCGATTCGATCTTAAACTCTTTGTTGGGTCCCGGTGCGGTGGGCGTATAACTTAGGGTGCGGTAAGCCAGGGAGATGGATGGAAGCAGGCGATAGTCCACATATTCTCCGATCTTGAAGTTGGTGACCATGCTCAGCGTGATGCCGGAATTGGCCAGGCCTTCGTTGATGCGATAACTCCCTCCTGGCTGCAGCTTTCTGGCGTGTTCAATTTTAAAACCGGACTGGTTGTATCCCAGGGTAAGTCCAAAATAATGATCCTTGCGCCGGAAGCCTTCGTAATTATAGCTTCTTTGGCGGAATTGGGCATCCGCTTCGATTACAAAGGGCCACAAAAGGGCCAGTATGGTTATTTTTCTCCAGTGTAGATGCAACATATTCCCAAACTCAAAACGATAAAACGGCTGTTTTTAAATCCTGCTCCCGTAAGCTTCCCGACAAAACGTTCGTAGTCCGGAAACTGTTGCACGGATTCGTACAAATAACTGTATGCCCTGGCATCTTTTGAAATGATCCGCCCGATAAAGGGCAGGATAAACCTAAAGTAAAAATTGAAAAGCTGCTTGAAAGGAAATATCCTGGGCCTTGAAAATTCCAGGATAATGATCCGGCCACCTGGACAGATTACGCGGTACATTTCGCTCAGACCAGCATCCAGATTTTCAAAATTTCTGACCCCGAAGGCCGCTGTGACGCAAACAAAACGGTTGGATTCGTAATTCAGGTTTTCGCTGTCTCCGGGTTCCAGGCTGATTCTGTCTGAAAGTCCCCGTTTGGCCACGCGTACGCGCCCGATTTCCAGCATTCCCTCAGAAATGTCAGAACCCACAAAACGATATTGGGGATACATCTCGGCTCCCTGAATGGCCAGAGCGCCGGTACCTGTAGCCACATCCAGTACCTCAGAACCTTCAGGAGAATCCGGGATGAGGGAAAGCGCCTTCCTGCGCCAGATTCGGTCAATGCCCAAAGATAAAAGTCCATTGAGGAAATCGTACACTGGGGATATGCGGTCGAACATCTGCCTGACCTCAGCTTTTTTGGATTCCCCTTCACGGGAGTACGGCTTAATTTCCAATATGTTAGGATTTTGAAACTGCAAATATACCCCGAATGAATGAGCAAGAGCAGCTCATTATGAATTATAAAAATAAATATATGAATATGCCTAAAAGTCAGCCATATATATCTTAATAAAATCTCATTCTTTTTTGTACAATGGCCTCGTTTGGAGTATCTTTGCGTCCTTAAATCAAAAACCAATTTCAGCTATGGCAGATATGGATAGAATTATCCCGATAAACATTGAACAGCAACTGCAGACGGCCTATATTGACTATTCGATGTCGGTGATTGTTTCGCGTGCTTTGCCTGATGTGCGGGATGGTCTCAAACCCGTGCACAGACGGGTCATGTATGGTATGAATGAGTTGGGCATGCGGTTCAACCGTCCTTATAAGAAGTCTGCCAGGATCGTCGGTGAAGTGCTCGGTAAATACCATCCGCATGGAGACAGCAGCGTATATGATGCCATGGTTCGTATGGCCCAGGACTGGTCCATGCGCAATCCGCTGATCGATGGCCAGGGTAACTTTGGTTCCGTGGATGGCGACAGTCCGGCCGCCATGCGATATACAGAGGCAAGGTTGGCGCGGCTCGCCGATGAGCTGCTGGAAGACATCGACAAGGAAACGGTCGATTTCAGGTTAAACTTTGACGATTCACTCGAAGAGCCTACCGTATTGCCGGCCAAGTTTCCCAATCTTTTGGTCAATGGTTCGTCTGGTATTGCTGTGGGTATGGCCACCAATATGTTGCCTCACAATCTGCGAGAAGTTTGCAATGGAGCCATTGCCCTCGTCAGGAATCCCGAACTGACTGTCGATGAAATCATGGAATTCATACCCGCTCCGGACATGCCGACAGGAGGTATCATTTATGGGGTAGGAGGGATCAAGGAAGCCTATGAGACAGGCAGAGGAAGGGTGGTGGTCAGAGGCCGCGCAGAGATCGAAATCATAGATGGCAGGGAGGTGATCATCATCACCGAAATACCCTACCAGGTAAATAAAGCCTATCTGATCGAGAAAATCGCAGAACTCGTAAATGAAGAAAAAATACTGGGTATTCACGATGTACGGGATGAATCGGACCGCACGGGTATGAGGATTGTCGTAGAGGTCAAAAAGGATGCCATGGCCAATGTCGTGCTCAGCAGCCTGTACAAATATACCCTGCTGCAAAGTTCCTATGGCATCAACAACATTGCACTCGTAGGAGGAAGGCCCATGACTCTGGGCATCAAATCCCTTTTGAGTGAATTTATCAAATTCCGTCTGGAGGTCATTGTACGCAGAACACAATACGAACTCCGCCAGGCCCGCGAAAGAGCCCATATTCTGGAAGGCTTGCTGATCGCACTGGATCATCTGGACGAAGTGATCGCCCTGATCCGCGCCTCCCAGACACCGGACATCGCGAGAGAAGGTCTGATGACCCAGTTTCAACTCAGCGAAATCCAGGCCAAGGCCATTCTGGATATGAGGTTGCAGCGATTGACCGGCCTCGAACGCGATAAAATCCGGGAGGAATACGATCAGTTGATGAAAGAAATCCAGAGGCTCGAAGCTATTCTGGCGGACGAGTTATTGCAGCGAGACATCATCGTAGATGAACTTACCATCATCCGCGATAAGTTTGGCGATGACAGGCGCACCGAGATCCAGCAATCCGATGGCGACATCAACATCGAAGACATGATTGCAAACGACGAGGTGGTCGTCACGATCTCACATCAGGGTTACATCAAACGCACCAAAGTCTCTGAATATAAGACGCAGACCAGAGGAGGAAGAGGTTCGACCGGCAGCAAGACAAAGGACGAGGATTTCATCGAACACATGTTCATTGCTTCCAACCACAATTACCTTCTGCTGTTTACAGAGCTGGGGAAATGCTACTGGTTGCGCGTTTTTGAAATACCGGAAGCAGCTAAAACCTCCCTTGGACGGTCTATTCAGAACCTGATCGCATTTCAGAAAGAAGACCGCGTCCGGGCTTATATCAATATCGAAAATCTTTCGGATACCGAATTCCTGCAAAACCATTACATCATGTTTTGCACCCGTCAGGGCACTATCAAGAAAACCCCGCTTGAAGATTTCAGCAGACCCCGTACCAATGGTATTATTGCCATTTCGATCAACGAGGGAGATCAGCTGATGGAAGCCAAGTTGACCAATGGTTCCAATGAAATTATCATTGCCAACCGGATGGGAAGGGCCATCCGTTTCCCTGAAGCCAATGTCCGCTCCATGGGACGCAATGCTGCGGGAGTAAGAGGTCTCAGCCTGGAAGTTGGGAAAAATGACGCCGTCGTAGGCATGATCTGCGTGGATCCGGCCGACAAGGAGGCGACCATACTGGTGGTTTCTGAAAAGGGCAATGGCAAGCGCTCGGTACTGGAAGATTACCGTATCACCAACCGTGGCGGCAAGGGCGTAAAAACGCTACAGGTCACGGAAAGGACCGGACCACTCATAGCGATCAAATGCGTGCATGATTCAGACGATCTGATGATCACCACCATAAACGGCGTGACGATCCGGATGACACTGGCAGATCTGCGGGTCATGGGCAGGGCTACTCAAGGAGTCAGGCTGATCCGATTGGACGAGGGGGACGAAATAGCCGATGTGGCTTTGGTAAAAAGGGAGGAGGATGCAGATTCAGAAGAACCGATCATAGCTCCGTTCAGCGACGAAGAAGAATAATTTGCTAAAATTTAACGAAATTCAGAAGTTAAACTGAAATTTTTAGAACTCAAATCAGGTTATTAATCCAAATTCCAAAAAATGAAAAACCTTTTAATTGTTTTAAGTTCCATTCTGCTGTGCACTGGCAGTATACTGGCTCAGGAGCCAGAGAAAGATGTCAAAAAAGCCGACCGGCTTTTGGGTATTTATCTGCTCGATACCAAGAGCAATGCAGACAAACTCAAAGAGGCCAGAGACCTCATTGATGCCGCATATACTCAGGAGGCTGTATCCGGTATGTATAAAACCTGGCTTACTCGTGGTAAGGTGTACAATGAAGTAGCAGGTCAGGATAACATGAAGCTGGTGGTAAATCCCAAGGCAAAGATGGAAAACAGTCTGGCAGCGGTCACGGCTTTGGAGTCATTCCAAAAAGCAATGAGTCTGGCTGTGAAGGGTTTTGAGAAAAAAGATGTGATCGAAGGACTGAACGAGACCGCCCAATATCTTAATAATTTCGGGTCCGTGCTGTACAGCAGCGGAGATGTAAAGGGAGCCTTTCTCAATTTTGATGGAGTGCTCAAAGCCAATCAGCTGATCACCAGCAACGGGGGCAAGGCTATTCTCCAGTCTGCAGAGGATGTCAATCGTCAGAAGTACATTGCCGCAGTTTGCGTGCTGAGTTCCAAACAAAATAAAGAAGCCATTGTCTATTTTGAAGATCTGGCTGCCGCCAATTATAACGACAGCACCGGAGCCGGCTCTGTTATCTATGAAAGCCTGTATAGCCTTCATTCAGGTTCTGATGATGTCAAAGCTGAAAAGTACCTCACAGAAGGCAGGCAGAAATATCCCAATGAGACCAATCTGCTGTTTGCAGAGATCAACCATTTTCTGAAAAAAGGTAAACTGGATGAGTTGATTGACAAGCTGAAAGTAGCCATAGCCAGAGAGCCCAATAATCTTTCTATCTATAATACCCTGGGCAATGTGTACGATAATCTTTGTCAGAAAGAATGGGAGAAACAAAATAACGCAAAGGCTGAGGAATACCTCAACGAAAGTATGAAATATTACAATCAGGTACTGGAGAAGGATCCTTCCAACTCAAACGCAACCTACAGCATAGGTGCCTTGTACTACAACCGGGCCGCAATCGTTTCCAAGGAAATGAACCTTCTGGCCAACGATTATACGAAAGAAGGTTCCAAGAAATACGAGGCAAAAAAGGCCGAGATGATCTCTTATTTTGACAAAGCCCTTCCTTACTTCGAAAAGTCTGAAAAGCTCGATCCCAACGATGTAAATACGTTGGTCGCATTAAAGGAAATATACGCCAAGAAAGGAGACTTTGAAAAATCCAACAAGTGTAAAGAGAAGCTGGAAGCCATGAAGAAATAAGGCTGATTCAAAATGATAAAAAGCGGGTATAACCCGCTTTTTTTTTGTACCTGTCAGAACGGTGTACAGTGATCTGGTCCTTATTCAACTTTTTCATTTAAGCCTTGTTAATGAAGCTTAAAAACTCTCAAATGCACAAGATAAAGCCTGTCTGTTTTTTCATTTTTTCCTTCTTAGGAATCCTGGAAGTGTCATGGTCGCAATCTCGTTTGTGGACGCGAATGGAAGGCCTTCCGGATCCGGCCCCGGCCCGAAATCACCCCATTACTTTTACCCTGGATGGCAAGGGCTATGTGATGACCGGAAATACTATTAACAATTCACTTGTTTTTAAGGATATTTGGAGATACGATCCGGACATAAATCAATGGGAAGAGTTGCCGCCCTTTCCCGGTTCTGCCCGGGGGTATGCATACGGTGTAGCATATAAAGGCAAGGCATACATTGGATTTGGATTGAACCCATCGACCGGTTTTTTAAGAGATCTTTGGACCTATGATCCGGTTCTGGAAAAATGGGATCAGCTGCCCAGTTGCCCCTGTGAGGCCAGGGCACATCCAGCCTTTGTAGCCGTTGGCGGAAAAATTTATATGGCTGCAGGGGGCGGAGCCTCCGGTGATTTGAAAGACTTCTGGTCCTACGATATAAAGGATTCCACATGGACCCAATTACAAGATTTTCCGGGGCCCAAAAGGCACCACCCCTATTATTTCGAAATCGGCGATGATGTTTATGTCGGATTTGGTCACAGTGGCCCTAATATTTATAAGGATCTGTTCCGTTATCAGCCCGGTCAGGCCAGATGGTCGCAGGTAGCCTCCTTACCCGATCAGGGCAGGGTTGCAGGGACACAATTTAGTTATAATGGCAAGGGATATATTTTGAGTGGTCAGGGAGAGGATCATCTGAATCTAAGAACAGGGGAGTTTTGGGAATATGATCCGGTAACAAATTCCTGGGATTTTTTGCCATCCCATCCGGGGTCCGGACGATGGGCTCCTGGATCGTTTGTGATTGGTGATCATGTATATTTTACATCAGGTACACCGGATGCAGGAGATGTGAAGGATCTTTGGATGTTTGATATGCGCGTGATGTCGGCCCAGAAACCCTCTCTTTCAGAGTCCGATATTCGAATTTTTCCCAATCCTGTTTCAGACTATCTCGTTATTCAGTCTTCGGATACTCATTGGGATGAGCTCAGCTTAATCGATGCACTTGGATGTGAATACAGCATCGCTGCAGAGCCAGGAAACAAGGTGGATCTCAGAAATTATCCTGCTGGATTTTATCTCTTGAAAATCCGCCAGTCCGATAAAGTTTTGCTGTCAAGGTTTCAAATTGTGCGTTGATTCTTAAGCCGCACATACTTTAAATTTCAAGTCTGCATATTCTCATCCGCCTGATGGGTGCGTAAAATATTCCAGAAGCTGATATTTTATAACAGCTTATTGGGTTGATTTATGTTGCTTATAGAAGTAGGTATTACAATTGGTAAAATCTATTTTGGTTTGCCTAAATCCTGATTCAGAAGGATACACTATTGCAAGTTCAAAAATTGGCTGATCTATTCGATGATACCGGCATCGTTACATGCTCATTGCTTGGTATCCTTGAAATGAGATTCTGACAAATATTTACTTCACTATTTTGTCTAAATGAAGAATTGTATTCGGGTATTTAAATAGTATGTCACACGAATTAAAATTACTTTCATTCTGAAAGATAGCCCATTCTCTCCCGATTTCCAATAGTAGGATGGTGGCATGATAATGACCAACTGCTTATCAATCAAAAGACTGGTTAGCCATTTCGGCCTTTTCCACCATTTCCTGATATTCCTGAGGGCTCAATCCATCCATGCAGTAATGAATGGGGTTGACCGGTTTTCCGTAGAGATGTACTTCGTAATGACAATGAGGTCCCGTGGAGGTACCGGAATTTCCTATTGTTCCAATCACTTCGCCTTTTTTAACCTTTTGCCCTTTGCGGACTTTGATCTGAGCCATGTGGGCATACAAAGTCTTGAAACCATAACCATGGTCTATGGTCACTGAGCGCCCGTATCCTGATTTCTTATTTTCCACTTCAACCACCCTTCCATCGCCGGTTGCCTGTATCGAAGTGCCCTCCGGAGCTGTGAAATCTATGCCATGGTGCATTTTATTCACTTTGTGTACCGGATGAAGTCTGATGCCATAACCTGAAAGATGCTGTACATCTCTTTGTAAATGATCCAGTCGTACGGGCTTGACACTGGGAATAGAAGCAAGTTCCTCTTCGCGGGCACGGGCTTTTTTCTCCAATTCGTCGAGGGAGCAGGATTGCAGGTACAGTTGCCTTTCCAGTTTGTCCACTTCTGAATAAACGTCCTTGAGCGTATTGCCTGACATTCTGAGCTGACTCGTCCACTGGTACGGATCGTGACCACCCACACCACCATTCCATTCGCTGGAGTTGATGGGATCCATTCCAAACATGATCCTGTAAACCCTTGCATCCCTGCTTTGAATATTGTTCAAAACTTTCTGAGCCCTTTCGGTCTGACTCTTCAATAACATGAACTGATATTCCATTTGAGTAAGCTCCTTGCGCAGTGCTTTTTCGCGTGGAGAGGGGAAATATTCAGAGGTGAGAAAATAAAAACAGAATGAAGCCACTACAACCGCAGAGACGAAAGTGAAAACTTTAAGAAAAATTGACTTTTTAGTAAGTTTTACTTTCTCAAACTGAAGAGTTTGAGGATTGTAAACATATTTTTCAGACCTCATTTCATGCAGCTATTTTAAATTAACTACTTTTGCGATCCGATACTCATCGCTTTGTTTGATTATACAAAAGTAATGAAAATTTCCCTTTTTCTTTAAAACCCATGCCGGTATTTATTATATATATATTAATTCTATATGTAAATACCTTAATGGTAATATGATGTAAGAAGTAGCCCCAATAATGCATTTTTATGGAATCTCGCCAGATCAGAAAGACATTTCTTGAATATTTCGAGCGCAAAAACCACAGGATCGTTCCTTCCGCTCCGATCGTGGTCAAGGATGATCCGACCCTGATGTTCACCAACGCGGGCATGAACCAATTCAAGGACTATTTCCTGGGGAACAAAGTGGCAGAAATCAAAAGAATAGCCGATACCCAGAAATGTCTCAGGGTCAGTGGGAAACACAACGACCTGGAAGAGGTCGGCGCGGACGGTTACCATCACACGATGTTTGAAATGTTGGGGAACTGGTCCTTTGGCGACTACTTCAAAGAAGAGGCCATAGAAATGGCATGGGAGCTGTTAACGCGTCACTTCGGCCTGGATCCTTCACGAATTTACATCACTGTTTTTGGTGGCGACCCGGCAGATGGCCTGGAGCGAGATGATGAGGCGGTCAGTTTTTGGAAAAAATGGGTCTCCGAGGACAAAATTCTTTTTTTTGGAAAGAAAGATAACTTCTGGGAGATGGGCGATTCCGGTCCCTGTGGTCCCTGTTCTGAAATCCATTACGACCTTCGTCCGGAACTTGAACGCAAGGCATCTCCAGGAGCTGAATTCGTAAACAAGGGTCTTCCGGAACTGATTGAAATCTGGAATCT
>JAKQHM010000010.1 GCA_029572935.1 Bacteroidota bacterium | reverse complement strand
GTAAAACTTGCAAAAAGAGGCTAGTATGGACTATAGTAGCCAAAGGAGAAGCCGCCTTAGAAAAGGCTGCGTTTTTGCCCACTTTTTGCGCGACAAAAAGTGGGAAAGTTTAATTTTAAAAAATTATTTTGGACAGTTGTGATATAAGATCTATAAACCAATTAATTTGGGAATTAGCTGTGAGTACACTAAGAAAAGAGTCCATGGATATTATTATGGTGGTGTATTTAATTATTTTTTATTTTCGTATAATTATATTAGAAATGTGCTTTCTTTACAATATATATTTAAGGATATCATATTTCTAAGAGTTGGATTTTTATTAAATATAGTGAATGACTTTTCGATCAAAGATCTTGAGCGTCCGAAAGTAATTTATAATAATTTGGAAAATATTAATGAATATGCTTATTCTCTTTCAGTTGGAGCTAATTTTGGTAGATTCAATTTTGAATTATACTATATACATAGACAATATAAAGAATTGAAAAGGACTTACCTCTACTATTTATTAATGGATGGAATTGATAATCTGGGAATTCGTTTGGGCTATGAAATTAAACTATTCAATGGATTCAGAAAGAAGAAAGGAACTGAATGTCCTGATTTTAAATCCTGAAAAGTTGTAAGTTCAAATTAGGGCACAAGTCGTCCCGCCTCGGCGGGACAGGAAGACTTTCGCCAACAGGGGACTCTAATTCGGTTAATACTCTTTAATCAACACTTCTGTCGGAATACCCAGGACTTCATGCAATTTGCGAATCATGTCCAGTGTTAATTTTCTTTTTCGATTTAAAATCTCGCTCACTCGACTTTTTAAACCCATTGCTTCAGCAAGGTCCTTTTGCTTATAACCTAACTGCTCCATACGAAATTTAATGGCTTCAATCGGGTCGGGTAAGTCAATGGGGTATTTTTCTTTTTCGTAAATGTCTGTGAGCAAAGAAAGTAATTCTAATTCTTCGCCTTCCTTCGAACCTTTTTTTGCATCAAATATCAATTCCATTCGCTTTAATGCCTTTTGATAGTCCTTTTCTGTTTTAATTACTTTAAATGTCATATTAGCTAAATGGTTATTGCATTTATTTTATTATACTGTCCGTGTGTGCCAACAAACCGAATCCAGACTAAACCAAAATGGTAGTTGATTTTAACAACAAGGCGGTAATTGTTGCCTTTGATATTAAAAACCACACGGTTTTCTGGTAAAAAACTGGCTGTCGGAAAGTCGCGCTTAATGTCATTGGGTGACTTCCAATGTGCATCTTCGGCCTCTTTATACCAGGATTTTAGATATTCTTCGCAGTCATTATACCTGCTCCAGAAATTCCTTAATGTGCTCTTGGCAATTACTCTCACCCGGCAAATATACAATAAGTTCCCAAAACGGGAACATCATGGTAAAGTATTTTAATCTGTATTTCTTTTGACTGTCCTAATAGCTGAATGCATGAGAATGTGGCAGTATAGCAATCAACCAGTATTCTGGTATATCCCCATGGTTGTATACACATCGACCGACTTTCTGGTTATAACGGAAGTAATTTTATTTAGCCATGCCGGAGGCATCCTGCTTTTCCGTATTTTTGCACCCGGCCGTCAAAAGTGTGACCAGAGATAGAAAACTGATTAATCTTTGCATCGGCATGATTTGTATCAATCCCACATAGACCCCTGAGTGAGGCTAAATGTGGTTTCAAAAGAGGGAATCAAACGCAAAATTGAAAAAAATATGAATAGAATCTGGAAGACCGGCCTTTGTATTTTCCTTTGTGGCTGGTCGCTTGTGGCGCAATCGGACCTACCTGTCCGCGTGGATGTGGTTTACCTGGCCTCTGACGATCTGGAAGGCAGGGCCACCGGTACCCCCGGAGAGGCAAAGGCAGCTGAGTATATCGCCTACCGGATGCAAAACCTGGGCCTCAAACCCAAAGGAACCGCTGGTTGGTATCAGAGTTTTTCTTTTAGCTCGAACCCACACGACCGCAGCAACAAGGACCTGAAGGGACGCAATGTGATCGGATTTCTCGACAGGAAAGCCAAATCGACGATCGTCATCGGAGCCCATTACGACCATCTGGGCCATGGCCAGGCAGGATCTCTCAGCCCGAATGACAAGAGCGTGCACAACGGAGCCGATGACAACGCCAGTGGTGTGGCCGCCATGCTCTGGCTGGCCGAAAAGCTGTCTGCACAGAAAAAGCTCAAATCCAATATCCTCTTTATCGCCTTTTCCGGAGAGGAATATGGATTGCACGGATCCAAGGCATTTGCTGACAATCCGACCGTGCCGCTGGCCCAGATCAAGGGCATGATCAATATGGATATGGTGGGCCGTCTCAATGAGGAAAAGGTACTCGCCATCAGCGGGACCGGCACGGCGCTGGAGTGGACGCAGACTCTGGACCGGATCAAACCCGAAGGCTTCAAATTCAATTATACGGCCAGCGGCGTAGGACCCTCTGACCATACCTCCTTTTATTTGAAAGACATACCCGTGCTGCATTTCTTCACCGGACAGCATACGGATTACCACAAACCCTCTGACGACAGCCCCCTGGTCAATTACGACGGGATCGTGCAGGTGGCCAGGGTGATCGAAAATGTGGTCAATAGTGTGGACCGGATGCCACTGACCTTCCAGAAGACCAAGGACGAAAGCAACCAGAGAGCCAGCAGTTTCAAAGTGACCATGGGCGTGATGCCAGACTACGTATTCAGCGGCGAGGGCATGCGCGTGGATGCCGTGCTGGAAAACAGGCCCGCTGCTGCTGCCGGCATGCAGAAAGGAGATGTCATCCTCCAGATCGGTGAGCATTCCATCAAGGATGTGCACGAATACATGAAAGCGCTGGGCATGTTTGAAAAAGGACAGGAAACAGAAGTTACGGTCTTACGGGGCCAGGACAAGGTCAAACTGAAGGTGAAGTTTTAAACTTTATTTTTTGAGTGAATTAATCTTTTCAGTTTCAAAGTGCGTTTTTGATTTTTTAATACAAAGTAAATTTTTAACCCCAAACTAATCCTAAAAATTTTAAAGTTGAAAAAAAAAATAAAGATATTATTCAAACTATTTAGTAGAAAATATCAAAAAATTATTTTGGATTATAAAGTGGCTCCCAAGCCGCGGGATTTTGACAGACTGAATAATAAGTATAGTATTAACGCGGTTATCAAAAAAAATACTGAATCCTACAGAAGCACATTAGAACAGATCTTATCTTTTAAGGATGTATTTCTAAATTTTAAATATTCCTCTGATAAAGATGTCAGAAAAAATGAACCAACCTGGAATAATGGTTATTTGCCAGGATTGGACATAGTTTCAATCTATTCATTGACCAGAACAATAAAGCCAAAGAAAATCATTGAAATCGGGTCAGGCAACTCTACACGGGTTTTTCGCAAAGCAATTTCGGATGGAGAACTAAGTACGGAATTGATCTCCATTGATCCTTGCCCAAGAGTGGATATTCTGGAACTCTCCGATGCTATCCATAGAAGTAAGTTGGAGGATCTGGAGGATGTTTCTTTTATCATTGACCGATTGGATGAAAATGACTTTCTTTTTGTCGATAATTCCCATATTGTATTTCCCAATTCTGACGCCATGGTGGTATTCATGGAAATTCTTCCTTTACTAAAAAAGGGAGTTTATGTACATTTCCATGATATTTATCTCCCTTATGACTATCCCCAGTTCATGTGCGATCGATTCTACAATGAGCAGTATTTTCTCAACGCATTCCTGATAAACAATCCTGACAGATATGAGGTGATTTTGCCTAATTTTTATATCAGTCAAAATCAGGAATTGTCAAACCTGATGAAGCCTCTTTGGTCTGAAAAATATCTGCAGAATGTGGAACAACATGGGGGATCTTTTTGGATCAAAGTCCACTGATCTTTTTATTAATTACTTTTGAAACTGGGATCATTGAATATGGAATGATCATTCTATGAATTTCAATTTGCATGATACTCTGATATTGTGAAGTATAGTCAATAATCTGGCTCTGGAAGAAAACTTTACAATTTTCTCAATCATTGCATGCACTGCTGGTCCGAAGTCGAAATGCAAAATATTGGCCTTATCCTACAAATGCAATCCTTCCTCCTCCGCCGGTATCTCTAGCTGATTTTCCCATTTGCCGATCACCACGGCGGCGAGGCAGTTGCCCAGGGTATTGACTGCGGTGCGCGCCATATCCATCAGCGCATCAATGCCTAGTATCGCGGCTATGGGCCACTCGGGAAGTCCGAAGGAACTGGCTGTAGCCGCGAGGATGACCAATGAGGCGCGGGCTACACCTGCCACTCCTTTGCTGGTGAGCATAAGCGTGAGGAGCATGATGACCTGCTGGCCGATGGTCAGTTCAATACCGGCGGCTTGCGCCACAAAAATGGCCGCAAGGGAAAGATACAGTGTGGTACCATCGAGGTTGAAGCTCAAACCGGTGGGCAGAACAAAGGCGACCACTTCGCGCTTCACGCCAAATTTCTCCATGTTTTCCATGGCTGCGGGCAGTGCGGCTTCGCTGCTGGCCGTGCCAAAGGCGATGCTGACCGGCTCGGTCACATACCGGAGAAACCTGCGCAAGGGAATTTTCAGAAACAATAAGATGGGCAGGAAGACCAGCAGCACAAAGGCGATCAGAGCCAGATACAGGGTCATCAGCAGCATGAAGAGATTTTTCATTACGTCGATGCCCAGATTGGAGATCGTATAGGCAATCGCACCGCCCACGGCAAACGGGGCAAAGTACATGATGATCTCGGTAAATTTGAACATCACGGACGAAAGTGCTTCGGCAAAATGCAGAAAGGGTTTGCGCGATTCGCGCTCCACCATCAACATGGCAATGGCAAACAAAAGACAGAATACCACGATCTGCAATACCTGTCCTTCTGCGATGGACTTGATGAAATTTTCAGGAAAAATATGGAGGACCAGATCTTTCCAGCCTTGTTGTTTGACTACAGCAGGGAGCTCCTCTTTGATACCTGTATTGACAATGCCCATGCCTGCCTTGCTCAGGTTGATGGCTACCAGTCCCACCACCAGCGCAATAGTGGTGACCACCTCAAAGTACAACAGAGATTTCCAGCCCAGTCGTCCCACCTGCCGCATATTAGAGTGACCGGCGATGCCAACAATCAAGGTTCCGAAGAGCAAGGGGGCGATCACCGATTTGATGAGCTTGATGAATATCTTGCTCAGTACGTTGAGTTCATTTCCCACTGCAGGAAAGTCAAAACCGATTTCTGCCCCAATGAGCATGCTGATGAAGATCCAGCTGGTCAGCTTGGCATGCACCATCCCCAGTAGAATAAATCCGGCTATACCAAGCCATCGGAGAGCCGCTAAAAAGACCGGAGACCAGCCCAGACTCAGAAGAGATTCGATGCAGAGTATTGCGATCAGAAGAGCAATAGCTCCTATGACAAACTTTAAGTTGGATTTTATGAAATCTTTCACTGGCTTTTCCGTGTTGTTAAAGCCGGCAAATTAATCAGAATTTTGATTTTTTGAACAGAGCCTTGCGGTTGAGGATGCCGATGAAGAGTGGCATGGCGCTGAGCACAATAATGCAGAGGATCACGATGGAAAAATTATTCCTCACAAAAGGTATATTTCCAAAGAGATATCCGATCGTGCACAGGGGAATGATCCATAGAAGGGCACCCAAAATATTGTAATAGCTGAACCTTCCTGCGTGCATACTGCCGATCCCGGCCACCAGGGGTACAAAGGTGCGGATCAGAGGCAGAAAACGTCCGATGACCAGGGCTTTTCCCCCGTGCTTGTCGTAAAATTTCTGCGTTCGGACCAGATATTCCTTCTTGAAATACCGGCTGTCTTCCTCAAAGATCCGGTGTCCGGCCCATCTTCCAATGTAGAAGTTGACGGTATTGCCCAATATGGCTCCAACAATGCAGCAGGCCATGACGATGAAAAGGTTCAGATTGCCGCTGGAGGAAAGGGCACCCGCCGCAAAAAGCAGGCTGTCACCCGGAAGAATGGCGGCTACCACCAGACCCGTTTCAGAAAAAAGGATCAGAAAAAGGATAAGGTAAATATAGATGCCATAATTAGTCGTCAGCTCGACGAGATGAGTGTCTACATGCAATAAGAAATCCAACAAATATCTCAATATCTCCATTACCCTGTCTAAAGAAGGCGCAAAGGTAACAACAATAAACCAAGATATCCCAACCCGACAGAGGGAAAGCTGGGTATTTCCGGCAGGAACCGCGGCAAAAGAAATCTGGATTAAGCCGGGGGACAGAGTCCGTCCACAAGGCAAACCCAACAAGGGACCGATTGGAAAACCATTTAAAGTATTACATTAAAAAATAATGTATATATAATTAAAATATAGATTATTATATTGTAATATTGTTTAATATTGCCATACGTTTGCAATCCCAAACCGGACAGATATCATATGGACAGAAATATAGGATTGTGGCTTTCATTTCCCTGGAAGGGCTTTTCAGAACGAACCAAGGATTTATTTTTGGCCACCGTGATCACCTTGATCGGCATCATTGGAAGCTATCTGATCCTGGGTGGATCGATACGGGAGTCCGTTGGCTTTGACTCAGCTTCGGAGTCCGCTCAGTCCTCCAATATTTTTGGCAGCGAGCAATCCGTTCAGTCCCCCCTGCAAAGGGAATCCCTTTCGGCAGAAGTCTTCCAGGTGCAGGGCAGTTTCAGACCCAACGAATCGCTTAGTTTCTATTACATCTCCTTTGATTCGGACCATAAATACCTGATCGATTTTGGCAACGGGATCCGACAGAGACTGATTCAGCCGAGGATCCATATGAAATATGCCTATCCCGGCATATATCTGGTGCAGCTTTATGAAATGACCGAAGGGAAATGGGTACTGATCAGCTCTCAAAACATCAACATCAAAAGTCATACGCAAGCCTCGTTGCTGTTCCTTTGACCGGTTTTTCCTGATGGCGGATGGCCTGAACCAGGTCGGTAAGGATTGAGCCTTTATTTTTCAGAAAATGTCTGCTTGTTTTGAATCTTTATGCCCTTTTGATCTGGAGTGGAAAGACTGTTGGGATCACATCGCAGAACAAAATTTCCAGTAATGATTATTTGGTGAAAGCATATTGCACCAGATTGGCGCCCATCCGGAGAGCCTGATTGCGTATTTCTTCAGGATCTTTATGGACTTCCCTGTCTTCCCAGCCATCGCTGAGGTCGCATTCGTAGGAGTAAAAGCAAATCAACCTGCCCTGCCAGATCAGGCCAAAGCCCTGAGGGGGTTTGTTGTCGTGTTTGTGAATTTTGGGCAGGCCATTCTTAAATTCGAATTTCTGTTTGTAAACCGGATGAGAGAAGGGCAACTCGACAAATTCCAATTCCGGAAATACCTTTTTCATCGCAGGTCGGACAAAGGGATCCATGCCATAGTTGTCGTCAATGTGTAAAAATCCACCGGAAAGAAGATAATTGCGAAGGTTTTGGGCATCCAGGTCCGAAAAAACCACGTTGCCATGTCCGGTCATGTGGATAAAAGGATAGTTAAAGATCTCTGCACTACCCACCTCTACCGTAGCAAAATTGGGATCCAGGTCAGTCCGAAGTTCTTTGTTGCAAAACCTGGACAGGTTGATCAGGGCTGTGGGATTGGCGTACCAGTCGCCCCCACCGCCGTATTTCAGCAAGGCCAGTTTGAGGGACGGAGCCTGTAGACCGGGATGAAAGGAACTGAGGATGAGCGCCAGGGTCAGGAAAAGGAATCGGTTCATTTGCAATTGTTTACGGTTTGCAGGATAAAACAAGCAGCCAGGCCGGCGGTTTCGGTCCGGAGTCTGAGGGAACCCAGGTCGGCAGCGGTGTAACCAGAGGAAAGGCATTGAGCGACTTCTTCTTCCGAAAAGTCCCCTTCAGGGCCGATCAGGACGGTCACATCGCTTCCCTTTTGGTACAGACTGCCCAGAAACCCCTTGTGCCCGGGTCCGCAGTGACAGATAAAACGCTGTCCATCCTCCTTTGTTTTAAGCCATTCACGGAGTTTGACTGCAGGCAGCAATTGGGGTTCGTAAGCCCGGAGGGTCTGTTTCACCGCAGAACGGATAATGCGTCCCCACCGGTCGGATTTGTCCTTCTGGTTTTCTGTTCTGTGACAGATCAGGGGCTGAATCCGATGGACACCGGCTTCTACGGATTTTTCCAGGAACCATTCGAAGCGGTCTGATTGCTGTGTGGGACTAATGCCAATCGTAATCCTGCCTTGTGTGATCTGCTCTGTTTTCCAGACCTCCTCTTTAAGGCAGGAAGTTTGTTTGGGATTTTCATCCATTATCCGGCCCAGGTGGATCTCGCCTTTCAGATCGGAGATCAGCAGTCTGTCTCCAGTGCGGTGTCTGGTGACGCGGATACAATGGTGGCTTTCTTCTTCTGACAGGATGAATCTGCCATCAGGGGCCCAGTTGCCGATGAATAATTGCAAGGGTCTGAATTTGGGGCAAAGTTATTCAGAATGAAACTAAGAGCCGCCGTAGCCTAGCATTCTTATTTTAGGATTACCTTCGCCCGTCAAACAAAACGGGATCTTTTGCCGTTCTCAAACCATTAAATCCATAATATGGGTACTTTCATTATGATCAGCCAGTTTGTGCTGAGCCTCACCATCCTGGTGGTCCTGCACGAATGCGGCCATTTCTTTCCCGCCCGCTGGTTCAAAACCCGGGTAGAGAAATTCTATCTCTTTTTTGATCCCTATTTCAGTCTGATCAAAAAGAAGATCGGAGATACAGAATATGGCATTGGCTGGCTGCCCCTGGGCGGGTATGTGAAGATATCCGGTATGGTGGATGAAAGTTTTGATACGAAGCAATTGCAGAGTGAACCCCAACCTTGGGAATTTCGCTCCAAACCGGCCTGGCAAAGGCTGATCATCATGCTGGGTGGCGTGACAGTCAACTTTATCCTGGGGTTTTTCATATTTTCCATGTTGTTCTGGAAAAATGGAGTGGATTACATTCCCATGTCAGAGTTGAAATATGGCATAGCTGTAGACAGTATAGCCTACGAGATGGGATTCCGGGACGGGGACCAGATCCTGCAGGTAGGAGACCTGAAGCCGGAGCGCTTTGAGCCCAACAAGATCATCAAGACCCTGCTCCTTGAAAAGAATAGTACCATAGAGTTACTGAGGGAAGGACAAAACCTGACTCTGGATGTACCCTGGGACAAACGTTCCATTCTTGCCAAACCAGAGATGAAAAACTTTGCCTTTATGGGCGTACGTACACCGACCGTGGTCGATAGCATAATACCCGGCAGCGGGGCTGAATCTGCCGGCCTGAAAGTGGGAGATAAAATATTTGAAGTAAATGGTCAGTCCATCGGATTTGTACATGAGATGATTAAAGTGACCAAAAGAGCGGCTGAGACCTCTTTCCGGCTGGGCATTTTGAGGAATGCGGATACTTTATTTGTTGATGCCTCTTCCGATAAGCACGGGACAATCGGTATACTTTATCCGAAATTCAAGGTTGAGAATGAAAAATTTGGGTTTTTTGAGTCCCTCCCCAAAGGTGTAGTTGCCGGTGTCGACCTGCTTACCACGCAACTCAAGGCATTCAGACAGATGGGATCCGGCAACATCAAGGCAAAGGATTCTTTGGGAGGATTCGCTTCCATCGCCAAAATGTTTGACAAAACCTGGGATTGGACCGCATTCTGGAGGATGACCGCTGTATTGTCCATCATTCTGGGCTTTATGAATCTTTTGCCCATTCCTGCTCTGGACGGTGGATACGTGGTCTTTCTGATGATCGAGGTGATCACAGGAAAAAAAGTACCGGATAAGATCGTGGAAAAGGCCACCCTGATCGGATTTATCATCCTGCTGGCACTCTTGCTGTATGCCAATGGTCTGGATGTATTCAGGGCATTCGGAAAATAATGGAAACAAAAAATTATTTCGAACACTTTGGACTGCAGCCAGCCTATTTTCTGGATACGGCATTGCTGAGAAAAAGATACTACGAACGCAGCAGGCAACTTCATCCTGATCTGGCTGAGGGTTCCGGTCTGTCCGAAGAGAAGGTACAGGAATTGAGCGCCACCAACAACCAGGCCTACAAGACACTGCTCGACAATGGTCTGAGATTGAAATATCTCCTCGATTTAATGGGAGGTTCTGTAGATACGGAATACCATCCCGGCCCTGAATTTCTGATGGAGATGATGGACCTCAACGAGGAAGTGGAAGAGGCAGTGGCCGCTTCGGATGAACAAGGCATCGCGATGCTGACACAAAGGACCGAGAAACTTGCCGCGGAAGAAGAAGAAACAGCCAGACCTTTTCTGGAGCGGTTTGATTCAGGACAAAGGGATGATTCCGTGCTGGAGGCTTTGAAAAAATACTACGCGAGATTGAAATATTACAGAAGACTGAGGGACCATCTGTATCGCAGAGAACCCGAACTTTGAAAACCATTCAGAATAATAAATACAAGCGTTTTTCATTCTCGTTTATTAATCGTCATGTCGACTGATATACTGCTGATCGATCAGGTACTCACCCTGCAAAAGTTTCCGGGAAAAGGAGGATGGACCTTTGCAGAATTGCCGGGCATTGCTCCCGACCCTTCCAATCCTTTCGGATGGAGAAGGGTGAGAGGAAAAGTGGATTCATTTGAACTAAGAGCCTATCATCTGATGCCGATGGGCAACGGAAGTCTTTTCCTGCCTGTACGCGCAGAAATACGGAAGAAAATAGGCAAAAAGGAGGGAGACAGTGTGCGGGTGCTCCTCTATTCTGATGATGTGCCGTTGGAGATGCCGGAGGATCTGCTCCTTTGTTTACGCGAGGAGCCCATGGCCCTGGAGCAATTCAATTCTTTGCTCCAGCACGAAAGAGATAAACTCATCCAGTGGATCTATGCGCCCAAAAAGCAGGAGTCCATCGATGACCGCATGGCCAGGGCAATCGACAGGTTGATACAGGATAGGAAATCCCGATAATTTGTTTTCCGATTTCACTTTGCTTATTGCAAGAACATACTGCGATAAACAGCTGGTGATTGCAGCGTTCCGAAATTTTCAATGTGGATGGCGTAATACCGGGTCAGCAGATCGAGCAAATGCCGTCTTTGTGCCGGACTGCATTGGAACTTCAAAACCTGTCCTTCATCGTCCCATCCCGTCATCAATTGTGAAATAAGTTTGCTGGATTCCGGATCTGCATGATGGTGGTCCCTGAGATCGTGTGCTACAAAACAGCCATTAAGCAAGTCAAACGCGTTTTCATGTTCAGACCATCTCCCGCCTGGCTGGAAGCCCAGGTATCCTGCCAGTTTGAGCATAAATTTCAGATGAAAATCTTTGTCCACAGGTTCCTGGTTGTCTAGTAAGATCAGACATCGCTGCAAAAAAGAATACAAATCGCGGTTGACCATATGTTCCCGTATGGATTTGCGGCTTATTTCGAGCATCAAAAGGGATAAAGCTGATTTGTGAAGCTTTTGATGCAGATTCCGGTATACATATGCAAACTGAGCCTCCTTGATGCGATGCAAGGTCTTGTGTTCGCTGTAGTAGATCACCATTTGTATGATGTTGCCCGTCCCCAATACAGAAGCCAGGCGTTGATCTCCTTTTTTAAAAACTCCGTTGATGATGCAACTGAGCAAACCATGACTTTCGGTAAAAACGTCGATGATCAGACTCGACTCCTTGTACCGCAAGGTGCGAAAGACAATGCCTCGTGTCGAGATCATTTTATTGTTTCGATCTCCATCCTGCCAGGCAGATTCATTTCAACAATCCCCGCCGCTTCATCTCCCTGGTCAGCAGGCTGAGTTCGCGGCTCATATCGCCTGTTACGCTGGTATTTTCCTGAGCCCTTCGGGTGAGATAGGGTACTACTTCCCGGATCGGTCCATAAGGAAGGTATTTGGCTACATTGTATCCGTCAGCGGCCAGATTGAAGGTGAGGTTGTCGCTCATTCCAAAGAGCTGGCAGAAATTCAGGTGTGGATGATCGTGCGGGATCTGGGCTTCATCCATCAGTCTGGCCTGAAGGGCATTGCTGGCCCAGTTGTGGCTGGAATTGCAGAGGCTGATGCGGTGGTAGTTTTCCACGCAAAAACGAACGGCTGCATCGTAATCCCTGTCTGTATCCTCTTTGGTCTTCTGGATGGGATCGGGATAATTCATTTCCTGAGCGCGGCGGCGTTCCTTTTCCATATAGGCTCCGCGGACAGTTTTTACACCTAGCAAATAACCTTCCGACATGGCCTTTTCAGCGCATTCTTTCAGAAAATCGAGCTGTCCGGTGCGATACAGTTGATAGGTATTGTAGATGATGGGTTTTTCTTTATTGAATTCAGCCATGAGCTTCAGGGCCAGATCGTCGATGGGTTTCTGGATCCAACTCTCCTCTGCGTCGATGAATATGGAAACTCCCATGTCATAGGCCTTTTTGGCCAGGGTCTCCAGTCTCTCCTCCAGCCTGCGCAGCTGCACTTGTTCGTATTCACTCAGGGGCTGCCCGGCCTGTTTTTTCTCCAGTACCCCGATCGGCACATATCCTGTAATCTTCGTACTGATCACCGGCACGTTGGGGTTGGAAAAAGCAAACTCAATAGCTTTTATGTTTTCGTTCAGCGTGCGCTCAAAATCCTCGTCGCGTTCCTTGGCCTCCACTCCAAAATCCAGGATGGTCAGTGTATTGCGGTAGGTAAGCTTGTCGATGACCTTTTGGCATTCAAAAAGGCTGGTGCCTCCGCAAAATTGGTCGAAAATGGTCAGTTTGATGAAAGAGTCGCCCAGGCCCAGCGGAATCTTGGCAGCGATGTTGCCCAGGACGCTTCCCAGCTTCACCAGGTTAGGGTTGTTCATAAATTTAAAGAGAAGATAGGTTTTCCTTAATTCGCGGTTGGATTTATAGGAAAAAGCGATTTCTGTGTTGTTGAAATCCAGCTTCGGCTCACCAGGTTCTGGCATATGGAGTTAGGTTGGTTAAAAAAACAGCTGGCACAATCCGGAAAATTCGGTTTGGCCCCCGCCTGAAGGCAAAAATACTCTGCAAATCCACTTGCCGGCGAGTTGTGAGACAAAAATCATAAATATTTACGAGTGCCGTCGCAATCCTGTTGATTATTTTAGATAGAATCCGGTTCGCAGATATCGGGAAAAGGATCCGGGATTTCTGATTCAGCGGGAGGCTGACAATTTGTCACTTCGTAAGTCGTTTTGTATCTTTGCAGTCCTTTTTTTGAAAACAGTCTCAAAATGGATCATAACAGCCTGGAAGACAGACATAAACTTTTAGAAGAAAGCAGACAGGGCGAAGTCCTGACCCTGCATCCGCCTGCACGCTCGGTGGGCCGGTTTTTTTACATTGAAAGTTACGGCTGTCAGATGAATTTCAGTGATTCAGAGATCGTGGCATCCGTGCTGGCTGAAGAAGGTATGGCTTCTACCCGGGACATTGAGGCTGCAGACCTGATTTTTCTCAACACCTGCTCTATCCGGGAAAAGGCTGAGGAAACGGTCCGCAAGCGCCTGAAGGAAATTTCGCGCTACAAAGGACAGAAGAAAGACCTGATCGTTGGGGTTTTGGGTTGTATGGCCGAAAGGCTTAAGAATAAATTTCTGGAAGAGGAGAAACTCGTGGACATTGTGGTGGGTCCTGATGCATACAGGGACTTGCCGAGGTTGATCACTCGGGCCGATGAGGGGGAAAAAGGAGTCAACGTTTTTCTTTCCCGCGAAGAGACTTACGGCGACATCGCACCCCTCAGGCTGGATTCAAACGGAGTCACAGCCTTTATTTCCATTATGCGGGGTTGTGACAACATGTGTTCCTTCTGCGTCGTGCCTTATACCCGCGGACGCGAACGCAGTCGCAATGCCTATAGTATAGTAGCCGAAGCCACAGACCTTTTTGCCAGGGGCTTCAGGGAGGTGACCCTCCTGGGCCAAAATGTGGATTCCTACAAGTGGCAAAACCCCGAGACTGGAGAATGGGTCAATTTTGCCAGACTGCTGGACTGGGTTGCCGCTGTCAATCCCTTGCTCAGGGTGAGGTTTTCTACCTCCCATCCCAAAGACATCACGGATGAGGTGCTCGAAACCATGGCTTCAAGACACAATATCTGCAAGTACATACACCTGCCGGTGCAATCCGGAAGCAGCCGCATCCTGGCGCTGATGAACCGGACCTACGACCGGAGCTGGTACATGGACAGAATAGAAGCAATCAGAAGGATTATCCCCGATTGTGCGGTATCCTCCGACATCATTGCCGGTTTTTGCACAGAGACCGAAGAAGACCACCAGGACACCCTGTCCATGATGGAATATGCGGATTACAGCATGTCCTATATGTTTTTTTATTCCGAACGTCCGGGCACTCCTGCAGCCCGCAAGTTAAAGGACGACGTTACTGAGGAGGTAAAAAAATCAAGACTCAATGAGATCATCCGCCTCCAAAATCAGATCAGCTACCGACATAACCTCAGGGACATAGGCAAAACTTATGAAATATTGATTGAAGGAGACTCCAGACGTTCTACAGAAATGTTTAAGGGGCGGAACTCACAAAACAAAATGGTGGTTTTTCCAAAAGCAGATGGTCTGAAACCCGGAGATTATGTATTGGTCAGGATTGAATCCGCCTCCAGTGCTACGCTTTCAGGATATCTGGTTAACAAAAGCTGATTGCCGAACATGGAAAATGTGCAAAGTATCAAACAGCGATTCGGCATCTACGGGCGATCCGAAAAGCTCAACCAGGCACTTGAGGTAGCCATACGGGTGGCCAGTACGGAATTAACCGTGCTGATCTCAGGAGAAAGCGGATCCGGAAAGGAGGTTTTTTCAAAGGTCATACACAACCTGAGTCCCAGAAAACACAATCAGTTCATTGCCGTAAACTGCGGAGCAATTCCGGCCGGTACCATCAATTCTGAATTATTCGGTCACGAAAAAGGTTCCTTTACAGGAGCTACCTCTGATCGCAAGGGATACTTTGAAACAGCGGATGGCGGCACCATTTTTCTCGATGAGATTGGTGAAATGCCCCAGGATACCCAGGCGTTTTTGCTCAGGGTGTTGGAATCAGGAGAATTCATCCGTGTGGGTTCTTCCAAGGTCCTGAAAACCAATGTGCGGGTCATCGCAGCCACCAATGTCAACCTCCTGGACCGGGTAAGAAAAGGGAAATTCAGGGAAGACCTGTACTACAGGCTCAATACCGTGCCCATCCGGATTCCCTCCCTCAAGGAAAGAAGAGAGGACATCCTGATCCTCTTCCGGAAATTTGCCCAGGATTTCGCTGAAAAATACCGGACCAGCCCGATCGAACTGGATGAAGCTGCTTCTGCCATGATCAGTCAGTATGCATGGCCCGGCAACATCAGGGAATTGCGCAATGCCGTGGAACAATTGTCTGTATTATCGGATAGGAAGCTGATTACACCTCAGGATCTGATCCGCATTATTCCCGACATCCACCATACCAATCTGCCCACCATCACAGGCGATGGAGGTGCAGAGGGATCCGGATTTTACGAACGAGAAATCCTTTATAAGCTTCTCTTTGATATGAAACAGGATCTTAATCAGCTCAAGAATATGTTTGTACAGCTGGTCCAGACCAATGACCTGACGATGCCCCAGATCCTCGATTCCGAGCTTGAACTATTGCCCTCCCACACATTTGCCAGTCAGCCAGTCAGCCCTGTAAGACCAAGGCCGGCTAATGAAATCTCAGGCTCCGACCAACCTATTCTTTATACCGGACCAAAAGACGATTTTGATGCAGTGGAGGTACTTGAAGAGCATCTTTCTTTGCACGATATGGAAAAGGATATGATCCTGAAGGCATTAAAGAAATTCAACGGAAAGAGAAAAGATGCGGCAGAAGAGCTCGGCATTTCAGAGAGAACCCTGTACCGCAAGATCAAACAATTCAACATCGACATATGAAAGGCGTGTGGATTGTCTTTATTTTGGTATTTTCCGGATGCTATTCCTTCCGGGGTACGAGTATTGACCCGGATATCAATTTTTTCAATGTTTCCCCTGTCACGGACCTTTCCTCCAGCGCACCGGCAGGCTATTCCAATGATTTTCAGGAGGCCTTGTCCAACAAGATCCGAAGAGAATCCCGTTTGTTGCTGAGACCGACCGATCCCGATCTGATATTCGATGTGCAGATCACCCAGTTCAACATCACACCCCAGGCTCCAGTGGCGGGATCTTTTGCCGCCGTAAACCGCCTGACGGTCGCGGTCAAAGTCAAAATGACCAATAAGAAAAATGAAAAACAGAACTTTGAGGCCAGTTTTTCCAGATTCGAGGATTTTGACGCATCGCTCGACTTCAGCTCAGAGCAAACCCGGCTATTGACCAGTGTCAACAAACTTCTGCTCGAGGATATTTTCAACAAGGCTTTTTCAAACTGGTAATCATCCCGCCATGAATCAAGAATCAAAAACTGAAGGACACATTCTGGAAGATGCAGATCTGATCCGCGCAGCCTATCCGCTTGCAGCACCCTATCTGCTGGAAGTCCCAGGTGCGGACTGGAATGCAAATGGATTGACAGGCCAGAGAGCCGCTTATCTGCTTTCCCAGGACTGGAATAGAGAGGCTCACATCCTTAAGCCTGATCAGGGTTTTGTCGAGCAAAGTCTCACAGGACATGCCCAAAACCTTCAAATGGAAAGCGACCAGCAGGCTGAAGAACCAGTACATCATATAGTTGAGGAAACAGGAGACGTATTTCCTCAGAAGGCAACGACCCTCTTAAGTCAGGATCTTGGAAATGCCCATGAGGAAGAAATAATTCCTGAAACGGAATCCAAAGTTCCCGAAATACCTGAAGAAAAGCCTCAGGCCCCTGCAATTCAAAGTCTGGCTATTCAGGAAGTACCTCCACAAAAGGCAAAGCCTGTCCGGAACAGGGAAGCTCAGAAAAAGAAAGCGGTCTCAAAGGCTCCCGAATCAGCCGAAGAAAAAGTAGATTTTTACCATTGGCTGGAATCCCTGCCATCCGGGAAGCCGGGAACCTCCCGAAAGGGCAAATCAGGCCTCACCGGTTCTGCGCCCAATGAAATGAAGGGTTCATTTGCTGAAAAGGCACGCAAAAGCCAGGAACTTAAAGAAGAAATTGCCTCAGAAACACTCGCCGCTTTGCTTGCTGCCCAGGGTCACCGCGAAAAGGCGATCCATATGTATGAAAAATTGATGGAGAAATATCCTGAAAAAAGGCTTAGCTTTGCAGCCCTTATTGAAAAATTAAATTCATAGTCCATGCTCGTCACGCTGGTCACCATACTGATAGCCCTTGATTGTCTCCTGTTAATCGGAGTTGTACTCATTCAAAACCCAAAAGGAGGAGGAGTTGACTCCACCTTCGGAGGTCAGAGCGCAAACCAGATGTTTGGAGCTGCCCGCTCAGCCGACTTTATCGAAAAGCTGACCTGGTATCTGGCAGCAGCACTTTTCATATTGTGCATTTTTGCTGCTATTCTGAGCGGTTCCGCTTCTGATATCCCTGCACCTGCAGATATAGTTCCCCCTACCGGCGGAGCAGAACAGTAATCTGTTGGTCTTAGGCCTTTCCGGTATCCGGAAGGTATTTCCTGATAAAAAATATGAAAATTCTCATCACGGATGACGTACACCCCTGTCTTCCGGAGGGATTTATATCTATGGGCCACCAGGTTGTCTGGTTGCCGGAGATAAGTTTGGCTGAGGTACATGAATGTGTGCAAGACTACGAAGGCCTGGTCGTAAATACCAAGATACGAATTGATAAGTCTTTGGCAGATAAGGCAATGCGACTTAGAATAGTGGCCAGGCTGGGCTCAGGCATGGACACCATCGATGTGCCTTATCTCCATTCCAAAGGAATAAAAGTGATCAGCACCCCGGAAGCCAACAGTACAGCTGTGGCTGAGCATACGGTTGGAATGGCCCTCAATCTGCTTCGAAATATTTCGAGAGCAGACTCACAGGTGAGAAAGGATATTTGGAAAAGGGAAGAGAACCGGGGTTCGGAATTGGGATCCATGCGGATTGGGGTGTTGGGCTTGGGGCATGTAGGAAAAAAACTCGTAGATCTGCTTCTGGCATTTGGTGCGACCGTTGTCGCCTACGATCCTTATGTTGCGTTGGAAAAACAGTCTGATCGTTTTATTCAGGCCGATCGACCCGGACAATTATCCAACTGCCGGCTCATCAGTCTGCATGTCAACCTTACAAAAGAGACCCGGCATATGGTTGACAAGGAATTTATTGAAAAAATGGAAGCCCCTTTCTATCTGGTCAATACTTCCAGGGGGCCGGTGGTGGACACCCTAGCCTTGCTGGATGCCCTTCAGACCGGTAAAATTTTGGGAGCCTGTCTCGATGTTTTTGAAAATGAACGGCCCAATAGTTATACCCCTCAGGAGCAGGATATCTACAATCGCCTGCACAAAATGGAAAATCTGGTGCTCAGCCCCCATATTGCAGGTTGGACTCATGAATCCAAGGAACGCATCGCCCGATCGGTATTGGGTCAATGGAGCTGACTATGAGCTTCTTGCAGGAATGCAAATGTTAAAGTCTGATCTTTTCCGTGGATACGGGCAGCGTAGCGGTCCCCATTTCGTTTGGTTTTAAGAAGACTTTAACCTTGTTTTCTTCCGAAAGGGCAGGGACCGGGTCACTCAGGACAAAAAAATAGAATTATTTATTGAAGGTAAAAGATTAAAAAATTATTATGTATATATTTGATTTTAAACTAGATGTATTGAAAAATGGGCTCCTTTCCCGTCTCTTTTGGCCGAGTCATCACAAAGGGTTTGCATATTGCTTATATGTCAGTTTTTAGGAATTACTTAACATTGCAGGCTTTTTAATCAATGTAAACCAACATTTAGAAACATGAATCTCAGATCATTTTTCATCCTTCTTGTTGCTGTGGCCTTTTCCGGCCCGGTTTTGCTTGCACAGGCCAAGATCGAAGGATCCGTTGTAGATAAAGACAATGGGGAGCCTCTGATCAACGCCTATGTTAAGGTCTTTAAGGGTACCTCTCTGATAACCGGTGCGGTCACAGACTTTGACGGAAACTATTCCATCATCGTAGATCCCGGTACCTACAACGTGGAAGCAGGTTACCAAAGCAATATCCAAAGGATTGAGAACGTAAGGGTCACAGGTGGCAAAGTGACCAAGGTTAATTTTGAGATCTCATCGGGTGTCCAGCTGGAAGCCATTGAGATCAAGGAATACCGCAAACCTATTGTCGAAATTGACAAAACCACCAGTGACCAGACCATCACAGCGGAGGACATCAAAACCCTGGGTACCAGGAACATTAACGCCATCGCCTCCACAGTATCGGGTGTCTCCAGTGTAGACGGAGGAGATATCTCCATCAGGGGAGCCCGGACGGATGGAACGGTATATTTTCTGGATGGTGTAAGGATCACAGGAAGGGCTCCTTCTGCGGTGGATATCGAACAGGTCACTGTGATCAAAGGTGGACTTGAGCCCCAGTATGGTGACGCCACAGGGGGTATCATTTCTCTTGTGACCAAGGGCCCCTCATCTCAGTTTGCCGGTTCTTTGGAAGCAGAAAGTTCCAATTATCTGGATCCTTATGGTTATACTTTTATCAGTGGTAACGTATCGGGTCCCATCTGGAAGAAAAAGGATAGAACCTTGCTTGGATTCAGACTTTCAGGACAGTACACCTATCTGAAAGATGATGATCCTCCGGCATTCGGAGACTATTTTGCAAAAGAGTCCACTATTAACCGTCTGACTCAAGACCCCATCACCCTGCTCAATGGCAATCCGGTGACCAATGGATATTTCCTTACGGAAGGACAGGATGTGGAATTTTCCAAATACAACCTGAACGAGCAGAACGAAGCCATAGACATTTCCGGTAAACTGGACATCAAACCCAGCCAGAATATCGACCTGACTGTCTCAGGTACCTTTTCCAATGTGAACAATCGCTTTACACCCGGAGGAGATTTTATCGGAGGAGGATCTTGGAGACTACTGAACTGGGTAGATAATCCCATTCAGGAGCGTCAGGCCCTGAGGGGAAACCTGAGATTCAGACACAGGCTGGGCAAACTGGTGGACCTGTCACCCGAAGCGCTGGCTGGACAGGAAGTCAGTAAAAAATTATCCATCATTCAAAACCCTTATTACACCATCCAGTTGGGATATGAAAACCGGACAGGGGGAGAAAGAGACTTCCGACATGGCGACAATTTCTTCAATCATGGACATGTGGCACAATTTCAAAGGGAATGGCTGCCTGTGCGCAATGAAGAACTCATCCATGTGGGTTATATCGACAGGGTTGTTCGATATACACCAGGCACGATCAATCCTGCCTTTAGCAATTACAACAAAATTCCCCAGGGAGATACGGGCAATATCCAGGCCTACAGGGCTTTTAACTCAAATATCTCAACAGCTTTCTCAGATATCTGGTCAGGTATCCATACCAATGTGGGAAGTGTGTACAACCGCTATACCCAATTCAACAACAATATATACATCGCTCAAATCACTTCAGGATTTGACTTTATCCCGGGAGGATCCAAGAAAGGACGCCACAACATCCAATTCGGTATCCTTTTCGAACAAAGCGTAAACAGCAGTTACACTTTGGCTCCGTTTGACCTATGGAGGCTCGGCAGATTGTATCAGAACGACCATATTACAGGGGTGGACTCCACTCAGATCATTGGCTACGATACCGTCAATGTAAATGGTGCGCCTACTATTTTGCCAAGGTTCAATACCCTGGTTCTGGATCAGTCAGATCGTCAGTTCTATCAAAGGATCAGAGATCTTCAGTTCCCGGGTGTACCGTTTGATTCATCCAAACACCTTTATGCCGACATCGACCGTTTCCTCCCCAATCAGCTGAGTCTGGATATGTTCTCCTTGCGCGAATTGACAGATCAGGGTGTTGTCGGATTCAATGGTTATGATTATCTGGGCAAGAGACAAACCGGCAGGGTTACTTTTGACGATTTCTTCACAGCGCGCGATGCTAACGGAAGAAGGACTTACCCGGTAGCTCCTTTCTCCCCAATTTACGTTGCAGGATATCTGCAGGATAAATTCACCTACAAGGACATCATCTTCCGTGTAGGAGGACGTGTGGATTATTACGATGCCAACACCAAAGTGCTCAGAGATCCCTATAGTTTGTACGGTATACTTGGCGCCAGGTCATTCCATGACCAAACAGGCAGCACCAAACCTTCCACTATTGGAGATGATTATAAAGTCTATCTGACCGATCCCGGATCCAAAGATGTGAAAGCTTATCGCAACGGAGATCAGTGGTATTTTGCAAATGGCACACCTGCCAACAACTCACTGGCTATCTTCGGAGACAACAACCTGGTGAACCCAGCTTACATCCAGCCAGTGGATTCACTGAGATCCATCCGCGGAAACAACTTCAAGGTGGACGAATCCTTTGAGGACTATGTGCCGCAGATCAACTGGATGCCCCGTATCGCATTTTCTTTCCCGATTTCTGATGCAGCCAACTTCTTCGCCCACTATGATATCATCGTTCAAAGACCAACGGGTGAAAACATCCTCACGCCTCTTAACTTCCTTTATTGGGACATCAATGGTCGTACGCCGAGCGCCAACAGCAACCTGAGACCTTCCCGTAAGGTGGATTACGAAGTAGGATTCCAGCAAAAGATTACCAACTCATCTTCTGTTATCTTTTCTGCTTATTACAACGAGCTCAGGGATATGATCCAGATCACCACTCTGAGTAAAGTGGCTACCGTTGGTTTGTACAATACTTTCAGAAACCTCGACTTCGGAACGGTAAAGGGATTCAACTTTACCTATGACCTGAGAAGGGTCAATAACTTCCAGTTCAATGCTGCCTACACGCTTCAGTTTGCAGACGGCACAGGTTCAGATGCCAGATCACAGGAAGGTCTGACCGGAAGAGGTATCAACATCAGAAATATTTTCCCTTTCACTTATGATGAAAGACACAGATTCTCCTTCAGTGCGGATTATCGCTATGGTTCCGGAAAACAATACAATGGCCCAAGAATTGGTGGCGTAGACATCTTTGCCAATACGGGTGTGAATTTATTGTTGATCACTGCATCCGGACGTCCCTATTCACCGGGTCTTACAGTGGTGAGGTATGACGGTTCCGGATTCAAAGGAAACATCAACGGTGCCAGATTACCCTGGAACTTCAATATCGATTTCCGTGCGGACAAATATGTTTCTCTCAGCAAACCAGGGGCCAAGCATCCGCTCAACCTCAACGTTTACTTAAGGGTGCAAAACCTTCTGGATACGAGAAACATCATTGGTGTGTATCGTGGATCAGGCAGTGCTTCCGATGACGGTTACCTGGCTTCATCCCGCGGAGTCAATGAATTAAATAATGTCACCAACACTTATGGTGCTCAATACCTGAGTTATTTTCAGGATTCTTACAACTGGGCTTTGCTGAATCCAGACTTCTATACCCTGCCCAGAAGGATTTACATAGGAGCAATTTTTGAATTCTAAAATCTTCCGGATATATGAAATTGATACAAGTAAAAAAGTACCTGATCCTGGCCCTTCTGAGCCTTTGTCTCGGTTCATGGGCATACGGGCATCAGCCTAAGGATCTGAACAAGACACCCCAGCGCAACAGGCAGCTTCAGCCAAGAGAAGGTAACTGTTCACCTGCTACCAAGCAAATTGACCAGGATATCAACAACGTTCGCGCCAGGTTATTGAATGGTGGGGACGTTTGGTGGGACCTCAACAGGGGCCGTTATATCGTACCCAAGGTGGTCGCCGGTTCAGGTAAGCTGGAAGTTTCTTCCATTTTTGCTGGAGCCGTGTGGGTAGGAGGATACGATCCAGCCGGAGCCCTCAAATTGATGGCACAGACTTATCGCTCTGCTACCCGCAACGATTGCTGGCCTGGTCCGCTTACAGAACAGGGAGAAACCCAGGCAGAAGATTGTCAAAACTGGGATCAGTTTTTCCGTTGTTATGGAGACAGCATCACCGAACTGAGAAAAAGATGGGCCAACGCACAACGCGAAGGAAGGTCCCAACTCAATCGTTCAGAGATTCCCGATGACCTTGAATATTGGCCGGCCAAAGGCAATGAGTTCTTTGAATCAAAATATGGCTTCAAATTACCTGATGCCAGACAGGGTCTAGCCTTGTTTGACGACATCAACGACAACAGAATATATGAACCCCAGTTTGGAGAATATCCCGTGATCGACATCAGGGGATGTCCCATCGGGATCTATCCGGACGAAATGATCTTCTGGATCTACAACGATGCGGGAGGTATCCATACCAGTTCAGGAGGAGACCCCATCCGTATGGAGGTACAAGTACAGGCATTCGGCTTCAGAACGGCTGATGAACTCAATGACATGACTTTCCAGAGGTATAAGCTGATTAACCGGGCTCCTCAGGAAATCAGAGATTGTTACTTCGCCATGTGGATTGACCCGGATTTGGGTTGTTACAGTGATGACTATATCGGTTGCGATACGACTTTTGTAGGATTGCGTCGCAAATTATCTGATACGACTCAGTTTCAGCCTGTATTCCGCGATCTCATGTACATCTACAATATTGATGCAACGGATGGTAGCAACGGTTGTACCTGTGATCAGAACGTCAATACTTATTGTAACAATATCCCCATCCTGGGTGTAGACTATTTCCGTGGCCCCCTCGATGAAAATGGAGATGAGCTCGGTATGAGCTACTTCATGTATTACAACGGTCGTGGTCTCGGTGGATCTAACCCACCTGCTACCGAGGACCCCACCAGTGCTTTGGAATATTACCAATACCTCACCGGCCGCTGGAGGGATAATACCAATTTGGTGAGTGGTGGAATCGGATATCTTCCCGGAGGAGGCGGTACCGCCTCCCGATATGCTTTCCCCGGCGCACCCAACGATGGAGCCGGATGGAGTATGTGTAGCAGCTCCGCAGGAGAAGGAGACAGGAGGACCCTGCAGGTGTCCGGCCCCCTCAGACTGGATCCGGGCGCTGTCAATGAATTGATCATCGGGGTGCCTTGGGTACCTGACCAGAACTATCCTTGTCCAGCCCTGGATGAACTGTTAAAAGCAGACCAGCTTTGTCAGGATCTGTTTGACAACTGCTTTGACATCAAGGATGGACCTACCGCTCCGGATGTTGACTTCGTCGAACTCGACAAAGAGATCATCATTCTCTTGAGCAACGATCCTGCTTCCAACAACTTTAACGAAGGCCATATGGAACCGGGACTCGGTATTCCTCCGGGTGTGGATTCACTGTATCGCTTTGAAGGTTACAGAATATTCCAGATGTCTGGTCCGGATGTTTCCCTGTCTGACAGGGCACTCAATGATCCCAGCCTCGTAAGAGAAGTGGTGACGGTTGACCTGAAGAACAAGGTAAAAAAGGTGTACGACTGGGTCGGCGTCAGAAACCCCAATCCAAGTGTCACGCATCCTATCGTTTATTATCCCGTAGAGAGAGTGAGTGGTTTGGATGAAGGAATCAGACACTCTTTCAGCATAAAGGAAGACCTTTTTGCTACAGGCCTGAACAAACAACTGGTCAACCACGAAAAGTACTATTTCCTGGTAGTAGCCTACAGTTACAACAACTACAAGGATTACGACGTCAAGGAAAGTTCAGGACAAAGAATACAATACTGCCTGGGACGTCTGAATGTTGGACCCAGGGGCGATGGAAAACCTTATGTCGTCACGCCAAGACCCCAGATCTATGAAAACGTTAATTCCAAGTACGGTGAGGGTCTCCCTGTAACCCGTTTGGATGGTTTGGGTGCTGGTGGTAATTTCCTTCGACTGGCAGATGGCATGTATGACAAAATTCTCGATGGAAGTTTTGGCGGCAAAGTAGAGTACCAACCGGGATCGGCTCCCATACAGGTGAAAGTGGTCAACCCGCTGAAAGTAAAGGATGGTGAATATGAAGTGAGATTTGTGGATGCCATCCCGGACAACAACAAACTGGATGATCCTGTGACCTGGACGCTGAAAAATCTGGCAGATCCGGCTAAAGTAATTCAATCAACAGGTCCTATCAGCAGATTCAATGAGCAGATCATTTCCGAACTGGGAATATCCGTCGGAATGGTTCAGACGGAAGAGGCCGGAAAGAATCCTTTGGAATCAAACGGTATCATCGGCCCGGGTCTGGAAGCTGAGTATAAAAATCCCAATGGAGTGGAGTGGTTTATCGCTCAGGCAGATTTCAACACGCCTTTCACGGATTTCATGAAAACTTCATTGGGATCGCTGCAGTATGCTCTCGATCCACAAGAGTTGTTCAGCAAATTGGGCAAAGACGAGTACCGCGGATTCTGGTACCCCTATAAACTCTGTGTGGATACTGTACTGCTTACTCCTGCTCTGACCAACGGTGCCAACAGGACTCCTTCCAATGCCATGAGGCTGGATTCCCTGAACAATGTCGACATAGTTTTCACTTCCGATAAATCCAAATGGTCCCGTTGTGTGGTGATCGAGACATGGAATGAGAACAACGCAGATCCCGGTAGTGCAAGGACTGAACCCAATACAGGAAATGACTGCTTTTCCTTGAAGACCAAACCTTCCGTAGGTAAATATGACCGTGATGGAGATGGCTATGCCGATCCGGATGGCGAGCTGGATGGCAGTGGCAGACCCTTGACCGGAATGGGCTGGTTCCCTGGATACGCGGTCGATGTGGAAACCGGAAGAAGGTTGAATATTTTCTTCGGTGAAAATACATTCTTCTCTGATGTCAACCTTCTTGCTGCTCCTTGTATCAACGAACAGAGCAATCTCGGTGATGATCTGATGTGGAATCCTACTGATCAGATAGTTTTGGATCCTGAATGTGGACTTAGTCAGTCCTTGCTGGGCCTGATTTTTGGAGGTCACCATTATGTTTATGTAACCAGGTCACCTTATGATTCCTGCAGGGCGATCAGAGGATTTTTAGCCAATAATACTAATCCAGGCAAAAGATCCGGAACCGCCTTGTTGACCCGCGCGATCAGAGACTTCATTACCTGGACCACCATGCCATTAATGGCTCCTGGTACCAAGCTGAACGCTTACGGCAGTGGAGAAACAGGATTGATCCCCAACGATTACATCGTCAGATTGAGGGTAGATAACCCCTACAATCCTACGGTGGGTACCAATCAGAATTTGGGCCATAATATGTATTCCTTTAAAATTGAAGGAAAGCAGGCCGGAGCGGTGGCTACCAAAGAAGAATATGAAAACGCACTGGACAATGTAAATGTGGTCCCCAACCCGTATTATGGTTTCTCCAGCTACGAATCCGGTCAGTTTTCCAATATCGTCAAGATTACCAATCTGCCACCAAAGTGTCAGGTGACCATTTATTCTATCGATGGAAAATTCATCAAGGAATACAATCGGGATGAAAAACCTGTGCGAGTGGTCAGCGAATTCAGAGGTGTGACCGAACGACAAATCGGTCCGGATATCGAGTGGGACTTGACAAATTTCAGGGGCATTCCGGTTTCGAGCGGGGCTTATCTGATCTATATCAAGCAACCCGATACGGGTGCTGAGAAAATTGTAAAGTGGTTTGGTGTGGCAAGGAAGTTTGACCCCTCCGGATTGTAATAAAAGAATTATCTGCCGGGGAGGTCCAAACTGATGGACTCCCCCGGCTCTTTTGAACAAGAATAAAAAAGAAAAAATGAAAAAATCTATACTCATTCTTTTTGTGATCTTGGCCGGTCTTGGAAATTCTACGTTGTGGGCCGGTAATCCCGACAGACAGGGTGAAGCCGGAGCTTATGAACTCCTGATCAATCCCTGGGCAAAAGGGATGGCCATGAATTCGCTCAACGCTTCCTATGTACGTGGAGTAGAAGCACTCCGCGTCAATGTAGCAGGGATCGGACGCATCCGTAAGTCTGAAGCCATGATAGGTCACACCCGGTGGCTCGTTCCGAGTGGCGTAAGCGTGAATGCTTTTGGTTATGCCACCCGTGTGGGTGAAAATGGAGCCTTTGGTTTTGAATTGATGGCTTTGGACCTGGGGGAAATAAGGGTCACCACTACAGCTTCTCCCGAAGGAACAGGTGCTACCTACAAGCCAAACTTCTTTAACCTTGGTTTGGGTTATGCACACAATTTCGGAGAAAAGGTTTCAGTAGGAGTACTCGTCAGAGGTGTTGCAGAAAGTATTTCTGACCTGAGTGCTTTTGGATTTGGCATCGATGGCGGTGTACAGTACGTCACCGGGCCTCAGAATAATTTTAAAATGGGAATCGCAGTCCGTAATATTGGAAGCCCCATGAAGTTTAGCGGCGATGGTCTTTCTACTCAATTGACCAGTCCGGAAGGGACCTCTCTTACCTATGATGTGAGGTTGTCACGCTTTGAGCTTCCTTCTCTTTTGCATATCGGACTTTCTTACGATTTTATTTTCGGGGAGAATCTCGTCCTGGCACCAGTCGCTAATTTTACTTCCAATTCTTTTGGAAGAGATGTGATCGGAGTAGGTGGCGAATTTAAATTCCGCGAATACCTCGGGTTGCGCGCTTCCTATGCTTATGAATTGGGTGATTCTGCAGGGGCAGGTGACAATGCATTCACCGGCCTGGCTGCCGGAGCCAGTCTCAATGTTCCCTTAGATAAAAAAGGAAACAACATGTTGAGTTTGGATTACGGATACCGCCATTCAAACCCCTTTCAGGGATCCCATTCCATTGGAGTAGGCCTGAATTTCTAATTCTGGTCTCAAGCGGAACCAAATGGATCTGAATTAAGTTATTAGTTAATTAGATAACGTCAAGAACGTTTTCTGTCACCGACGGGAAACGTTCTTTATTTTTTACAATAAAACCAATCAAAGATGTCTGGAATCAACTATTTGACCCAGGAAGGTTACGACAAAATGAAATCCGAACTGGATACTCTGAAGACCACCGGCAGACAGGATGTTGCCAGGGCAATAGCCGAAGCGAGGGAAAAGGGTGACCTCTCTGAAAATGCCGAATATCATGCCGCCAAAGACGCTCAGGGCATGCTCGAATTAAAAATAAACGACCTGGAGAAAAAACTGGCCAATGTCCGCATCATAGACGAGTCATCGATCGACACCTCAAAGGTCGTACTCATGACCAATGTAAGAGTGCTCAATCACAAAACTAAAAAAGAAGTGGTTTACAAAATTGTCTCTGAAGCCGAAGCCGATCTGAAGGTCATGAAAATTTCTGCCACTTCACCCATCGGACAGGGACTGCTGGGGAAAAAGGTGGGAGATACAGCAAACATACAGACGCCTGCCGGATTGATGACATTTGAAATACTTGAAATTACTGCCTGATATGTCCTCGATATTTACCCGCATCATCAGGGGAGAGATTCCTTGTTTTAAGGTAGCTGAGAATGATTCCTGTTTTGCCTTTCTGGATGTCAGACCATTGGCCAAAGGGCATGTCCTGGTCGTTCCGAAAAAGGAGGTTGACTACATTTTTGATCTCGAGACTCAGGATTATAACGAATTAATGCATTTCGCATCAAGGATTGCGCTTGCCATTAAGAAAGAAGTACCCTGTATCAAGGTGGGCATGGCTGTAATAGGTCTGGAAGTACCTCATGCTCATGTTCATTTGGTGCCGCTGAATCAGATCAGCGATCTGAACTTTTCCAATGAAAGGGTCAAAATTTCAGATGACGAAATGGCTGCTACAGCAAAGGCCATTGCCAATCACCTATAAATTATGAATGACTGGGGCTTTTTCAGAATGAAAGAGTCCTTTTATCCTTTCGGAAGACCAGTTGTCCCTGTTTGGATTCTTAAATGAGATCTCATTGTTGATTCTGTCGAGGCGGTAGTCATCGCTCCAGGATGCATGTTTGCGGGCGAGTTCCCGTATCGCTTCGAGTATGAAGTCCATTTCCTCTTCGGTATTGGTGGGGTGCAGGGACATGCGGATCCAACCGGCTTTTTCAGAAAAGTTGCCCTGGTCAATCAAACAGGTTACATGATGAGAATATTCTCTTTCGATGTGAAGAAGGTAATGACCGTAGGTGCCGGCGCAAGAGCAGCCTCCTCGTACCTGGATGCCGAACCGGTCGTTGAGCAATTTCACACCCATGTTGTAATGCAGGCCATCGATATAAAATGAAATAACGGGCAGTCGATGATCTTTTTCGGGTTCAAGCACATGCAGGCCCGGAATGGAATTGATCTCAGGCCAGATCCTGGCCACCATGGATTGCTCTCGCTCCCGGATGGGATCTACTCCCATTTCTTCTTTCAATTTTACAGCCAGTGCAGCCCGAATGGTTTGCAAAAAGGCTGGTGTGCCACCATCCTCCCTCGATTCTATATCGTCGTAATAGCGGTGCTCACCCCATGGATTGGTCCAGAGTACGGTCCCGCCTCCCGGATGGTCTGGAATGCGGTTTTTATAAAATTTCTTGTGAAAAATGAGGATACCTGTCGAACCCGGACCTCCCAGGAATTTGTGCGGAGAAAAGTAGATCGCATCCAGGTGTTCGCCTTCGGCAGGTGGATGCATGTCGATGGAAACATAAGGAGCGCTGCACGCAAAATCGACAAAGCAACAGCCTCCTTCCTTGTGGATCATCCTGGCGATGGTGTGATAGGGCGTCTGAATGCCGGTCACGTTGGAACATGCAGTCACAGCTGCGATCTTGAATTCCCTGTTGCGGTACCGCTGGAGCAATTCAGCAAAATGCCCGAGATCGACCAGTCCGTTTTCATCAGGCCTGATGATTTCCACATCTGCCAGGGTTTCCAGCCAGCTCGTCTGATTGGAATGATGTTCCATGTGCGTGATGAACACCACCGGTCGCTCCTCCTCTTTCAGATTCACGAGGGGTTTGAATTTTTCGTGTATCCTCAGGCCCAGGATTCTCTGAAATTTATTGACGACCCCGGTCATGCCGGAATCCGAAGAAATGATCACATCTTCGGGGCAAGCGTGGACATGCTTTTTGATCGTATGCAAGGCTTCATGATAAGCCTGGGTCATCAGTTTGCCCGTACTGTTGGTTTCCGTGTGGGTGTTGGCCACGTAGGGATAGATTTCTTCGAGGAAGGTGCGCTCTATAGGTGCATACATCCTGCCACTGGCTGTCCAGTCAGCATATACGATTCTTTTGGTCTCTCCATAGGGGTTGACGAAACTGTGATCGATACCGATAATGCCCTCTCTGAATTTCCTGAAGTGGTTTTCCATCTCACAAAAATACGGACAGTCCACTAAGGAAGGTCAAAAAACAACGGGTGATGAACTTAAAGTGGATTCATACCCTTTCCCATGCTGAGTATTTCAGTTGCCACTCAAGTCACCTCAGGCTTCTTCTGCCATCAGCTCTACTTCCTCTGGCCTGATCTGATCCAGATCTACCCGCAGCCTGTTGATGATGAAATCCTGACGATCCGGCGTGTTCTTGCCCATGTAATAGCCGAGTATGGTTTCAATATGCGAGTCTTCGTTCAGTACCACAGATTCCAGGCGCATGTCGGGTCCAATGAATCTTCCGAATTCCTCGGGAGATATTTCGCCCAATCCTTTGAATCGAGTGATTTCTGCTTTGCCGCGCAGTGCCTTGATGGCATTCTGTTTTTCACTTTCCGAATAACAGTAGAAGGTTTGTTTTTTATCCCTGACCCTGAAGAGAGGGGTGTCCAGGATATACAAATGACCTCGTCTGACAAGCTCCGGGAAAAATTGTAAAAAGAAGGTAAGCAACAAAAGTCTGATGTGCATGCCATCCACATCTGCATCTGTGGCAATCACCACTTTGTTGAACCGGAGGTTTTCAATGCCATCTTCAATGTCCAGTGCATGCTGCAACAGATTCAATTCTTCGTTTTCGTACACGATTTTTTTGGACATGCCAAAACAGTTGAGCGGTTTACCCCTGAGGCTGAACACCGCCTGGTATTCTACGTTGCGGGATTTGGTGATGGAACCACTGGCCGAGTCCCCTTCCGTAATGAAAAGGGTGGTATTTTCAATTACCTCCGGTTTGGCTTTCGCGTCCGTGAGATGAAATCTGCAATCCCTTAGTTTTTTATTGTGCAGGTTTGCTTTTTTGGCGCGCTGGTTGGCAAGTTTTTTTATTCCAGCGATTTCCTTGCGCTCGCGCTCTGACTGCAGGATACGGCTCAGCATTTCCTTGGCCGTTTCAGGATTCTTATGCAGGTAATTGTCCAGTTCCTTGCTGATAAAATCCACGATAAAGGATCGCAATGAAGCACCATCAGGTGAAGTGGTGGTAGATCCCAGCTTGGTTTTGGTCTGTGATTCAAAAACCGGTTCTTCGATCCTCACAGAGATGGCACCGATGATGCCTGTGTGGATATCCTTTACATCGAAATCCTTTTTATAAAAGTCCCGGACTGTTTTGACAATGGCTTCTCTGAAAAAATTGAGATGGGTCCCACCCATGGAGGTATACTGACCATTCACATAGCTGTAATACTGCTCGCCATATTGGGAACCGTGCGTGATCACGGCCTCTATATCCTCACCTTTCAGATGGATGACGGGATAATTTAAAGATTCTCCTTCTGTGCGGCGTTCCAGCATGTCCTTCAAACCATTTTTGGATACATAGGTCTTGCCGTTGTAGTGGATCCTGAGGCCTGCATTGAGGTAAGCATAATTCCAGATCCTGCTCTCGATAAATTCATGCATGAATTTAAACTTGGGAAAGATCTTGGGATCCGGATGAAATTCTATCTGGGTCCCATTTGCCTCATCCGTGTTTTTGAGGTTGTATTCCTTGGTAAGGTATCCGCGTTCGAACTCAGCTGTCTTTACCTTGTAATCGCGGACAGCCTGTACCTTGAAATAATCTGATAGCGCATTGACGGCCTTGGTACCGACCCCGTTCAGACCGACCGATTTTTTGAAAGCCTTGGAATCATACTTTCCTCCTGTATTGATCTGGGAGACGCATTCCACCACTTTTCCGAGAGGGATCCCGCGACCATAATCCCGGACCCTGACAGAACCATCCTGAATCTCAATCTCGATCTCACGTCCATACCCCATCACAAATTCATCGATACAATTGTCTATCACCTCTTTCAGCAGAATATAAATCCCGTCATCTATGTGACTGCCATCTCCCAATTTACCAATATACATACCGGGTCTCAGTCGGATGTGCTCGCGCCAATCCAGTGACCGGATGTTTTCCTCCGTATAATTATGCTGTAGTGCCATAGGACAGTTGTTTGAGAGGACAAAGGTAACTCATATTATGGAAAAATATAATTTGAAATCAACGTGGAAATGCCTGACACGAATGTAAATTTTCTTATCATTGGCCCTGAATAAGAAATATGTTGACCCTCGAACTCAAAGATCTTAAATTTAATGTTTGTCATGGCTTATATCCACTGGAACAATCCGTTCCTCAGGACTTTGTTGTGGACCTTCGATTGGAACTGGCCTCTTCAGGTCCGGCTCTGACTCTGGATCAGACGGCTGATTACGTCGAAGTTTATGCTCTGGTCAAGGCATGTATGAACCAATATGAAGGCCTGATTGAAAATCTGGCTTGCAGGATCAATGGAGAAATACTGGCTAGATGCCCAGCCGTTTTGGCTTCTCACTGCCGGATCACCAAGTGGCCTCTGTTAGGAGGCCCGGGTTATGTTGTGATTGAGCATAGTGCCCACAAACAATTTTAATCTGAAAAGGTTCTGAAATCAAAATTTCAGCCGGGTAGCAGGCAAACCCTTTGTAATTTTACTTGTTTAATTTCGATGATGAAAAAATTACTACTGGTTCTGCCGGCTTGTCTGGGTTTGTTCTCATTCCTTCAGGCTCAATTTCGTTATCATGTGGAGAACAATCCATCTGGGGATTCTGATCAATGGATGGTCCGTTTTGAGGAAGGCCAAAAGGTTTCCGAAAAGGATATCCCCCTGCTCATTCATGAAATTTTTCCCATGGATGCAGTATGGCAATCAAAGCAGGTCTATACCGATCAATCTGCCGTGCGTCACCACAGGATGAGTCAATGGATTCAGGGCTTTCCCGTGCTGGGCGGCCAACTGATCGTGCACGAGAAAAACGGAGAACTGATCTCTGTGAATGGCTTGGTGGCTCCTCCTCAGGATGAGGTTTTCACCCCGGCTCTGAGCCGGGAAGCGGCTCAGTCCAAAGCTCTGCAATTTTTGGCCATCCCGTTTGTTTCCAGAAATGATTTGAGCGGTCACAGTGACGCAGAAGATCGCCTCGTCCTGATCAACCGCAATTATCCATTGGCAGGGGGTGCATATATGCTGGCCTGGGAGTTGCACATTCATCTGGAAGAACCCCATTTAAGTCGCAGGATGTACGTTGATGCCCGAAACGGAAGTGTTTTGCTCGACATTAATACCCTGATGAGTTGCGCAGGAGAACCTGGCACCATGCACACACTCTATCATGGAGTGCAAGATGTGGAAACGGACCGGGAAAACAATCTGTATGTTACCAGGGACCAAAGTCGTGGAGGAGGTATTCAGGTGCAGGGAGTGAATGGCGCGGTTTATACAGATGACGACAACAACTGGGAAGCAGGCTCCGCAGACCAGAAAAACGGTGTGTATGATCTGTTCTGGGGCTTACAGGTCACTCATGATTTTTTTGAAAACAGATACGGCAGAATTGGTGCGAACGGTGCCGGACTGGTCACGAGGGCTATTTTGCTCGATACCGGAAAATACAGCAATGCATTCTGGGATGGCAATCTCAGAACACTGAACTTTGGTCTGGGCAATGGCACCACTGTTCTTCCTTTCACCAGCGTGGACATCGTCGGTCATGAATTCGCTCACGGAGTGACACAATTCACTGCTGGATTGGAATATTTGTACGAATCAGGTGCCCTCAACGAAGCTTTCAGCGATATCTTTGGAAAGGCCATTGAATATTATTACGATCAATCCAATTTCAACTGGCTCATTGGCGGTAAGATCTACACCACCCCAGGCTCCGCCATCAGGAGTATGGAGGATCCCAACCGTTTCAGCAATCCCAAATATTACAGGGGCAGGTCCTGGGTAGCCAGCAGTTCAGACAATGGAGGGGTGCACAGCAACAGCGGCGTGCTCAATTACTGGTATTATTTACTTTGTTCAGGCGGAAAGGGTACCAACGAAGGCAGTCAGTCCTTTGAGGTGAGGCCCATGGGCTTCGATACGGCCACTCTCATTGCCTATCATTTACTCAGGGATTTCCTGACCCCAACTTCCACCTATCAGGATGCCCGCAATCTGTGTATGCAGATGATTGGACAATGGTGGGGTCTGTGTTCAGATCAATACAAAAACGTAGCTGAAGCATGGAAGGCCGTCGGATTGGGTACTGGCCCCAATGAGAACGATCTTCAACTGGTGACCGATAGGATATTATATACGGTTTGTAAAGATGGCAGTGTGGATTTGCCCACGAGGCTGATCAACCACTCCTGTACGGTCAGTATTCCTGCGGGCACACAGTTTACCGCTTCCTATCAACAGGATAACCTGCCACCGGTATCTGAAAATTTTACCCTGGATCGCAGCCTGGCGCCCGGAGATTATTTTCTGTTTAACTTTTCAACCAGACCTGTCATCACCAGAGCAGGGGGTGTCCGGTTTACAGTGCGAATGGAGGGGATCAGCGACAGCGACACAAGCAATAACCGTTATACTTTTTTGCTATCCCGGAACCCGAATGCAACGGAGCACGACTTCAACATAGTCCGGATTACCCTGACAGGTTCTGCTTGTCCTTCCAGTGCTGAAGGCTATCGGGCATCCCTGGTTGCTGCATACAATGGCTGTACCGTTGTGCCTCCAGGCAGTAAATTGAGAATGGAAATGAAATTTGATGACAGCCTGGCCGTCTATGAATTTACGACCAACCGGTCGCTCTATCCCGGCTTGCAGCTTAGACCTTCAGCTTTTCAGATACCCAGAAATTTCTTTGGTGTCAAAACGGTAGCAGCTCGTCTGGTCTGGCCGCTAGATACCTTTTTAAACAACAACCAGGCAGGATTTCAGATCGTGTTTGCTGATTATACCTTCCGCGACGAACCGGAGAGCTTCACAAACGGAACGTACAACAGGGAAAAGATCCAGATTTTTACGGATTCTTTTGGTCTTCATCAAATTCCCGGTCCCGGTCAACCGAGAGAAGGCTATTTAATCATTTCCGGCAGTTCCGCCTTTGAGGCAAATGGTCAGACCCGGATCAGGACCAATCCCGATCCTGCTGCCTTTATGAACAACAACAGTCGCTTTGTCACTTCTGTATTTTTGTGTGCCCAGACCCAGGGAATGTCTGACCCGCTCCTGGAGTTTGATCTGATTCAAAAATTAGGAGATCAGGATTACAGTACCCTGGGGATTGATCCCGAATTTGCTGTGATCAGCAGAGTGATTTTCAGAAATACAGAGGGCCAGATCCTTGGGACTGAATTCATTCGCAAAGCCAGCAGGCAGTTGATACAGGAAAAAATATCCCTTTCCATACCCGACGGTACTGAACTGGTGGAAATCCAGACACTAGCCATCACGGGCGAACTGGATCCTTCAGGAACCCCTGAGGAGGAGAAAAGCGATTTTGCCCTGATGGACAACATTGTGATCCGCGAAGCTGCCACCTCAACTCAGGATGTATCAGATTCCGGATGGATGAGCCTGGTCCCGCAGCCATTCTCAGATCATTTGTCCCTGAGGTTCTCAGAACCCGTTTCATCCCCACTTCATTTTCAGATAATTGACCTCGGTGGCAAGGTGGTGAAGAGCTTTAGTTGCCGGCCTGGGTTGACTGAATACCGGATCGAAGCAGGCGACCTTCTTCCAGGTCTCTATCTGGCCAGTTGGATGAGTCAGGATGGTCAGGTGGGTAAGATCAGGATCGTAAAAATGTAAGGGATCACAGATCGGTGGGATTGTCGAAAACAAATTAAATATTTATTACAAGCGTAATACATTGGTATGATGTGCCATATGTATTAAATTTCTTTTGCTGATTTCAAAATTGGTATTATTTTTGTAGTCCCATATCCGTAAGTGTATAAACGGAATGAAGATGAAACGAATTTTGGAATCAGTATTTGTCTTGGTCTTGGGTTTTTGTTTTATCAATACCCGTCCGGCCACCGTCCAGGAGAGATATATGGATCGCTTTAAGAACATTGCCATGGAGGAGATGAAACGTTCGGGGATTCCCGCCTCCATCAAAATGGCACAAGGCATCATGGAGTCCATGGCTGGACGAAGCGAGCTGGCTGTCAATGCCAACAATCATTTTGGAATTAAATGCAAAGCCAATTGGCAAGGCGGAACTTATCTTTATGTAGATGATGACCGCGACTCTTCCGGCAATCTGGTGCAATCCTGTTTTCGCTTGTACCAATCTCCTGAAGATTCCTATTACGATCACTCTGAATTTTTAAAGAACCGCTCGCGCTATAAGTCCTTGTTCAGTCTCCCTGCACATGATTACCAGGGCTGGGCGAATGGTTTGAAGAGAGCAGGCTATGCTACGGATCCCAATTATGCTACCAAACTTATCCAGACCATTGAAAAATATAACCTTTATGTTCTGGATCAGGAAGTGATGGCGGCCCAACTGGCAGATTTGAAGGCTCCATCCAAACCCGAAACAAAAGTGGAGACTCCATCGGATCTAAGCCTTGATTTGCTTAAGCTGGAGGCTGAGAAAAGAGTCCATCAGCCCACACAGCCGATGGCTGTCAAATCACCCCAACTCATCCAAAGGCCTGTCGTAAAACCCGGCATTCCTGTGAAAGTAAAACAGGAGAGCAATCAAACTTCCAGGAAGAAAGGAAAGGGAAAGAGAAAAAAGTTATATAAATAAAAAACAAATATGTCTCAGACTCGTTATCTTTGCAGTGCCAAGGTTGTCGGAGTCAATAAACCAATCTCAAACCTAAGACGAATGATAATGGAGTGAATAACCTACTCGCTCGATTCCTCTGACAGCTTTGGCTTCTTTTTTAAAGGATTCTGCCTCATTTCATGATAGCCCTTGCGGGTAGCGACGATGTTCCTAGCCATCAGGATTGCGTGAAACATCGATCTGAAATCCGATTCATTTTTACCTGCCAGATCAAATGCCGTCCCGTGATCGGGAGAGGTTCTGATAATTGGAAGGCCAGCCGTGTAATTAACCCCTTCTGAAAAATTCAGGGTTTTAAAGGGGATCAGCCCCTGGTCGTGGTACATGGCCAAAATTCCATGGAATTTTGAAAAATGGCCGCTTCCGAAAAATCCATCGGCTGCGTAAGGTCCTGAAACAAAAACGCCATTCTTTTTGGATTCAATAATCGCTGGTCGTATGAAGTCCTCTTCTTCGCTACCCAGAATTCCCTCTTCTCCCGCATGGGGGTTCAGTCCCAGCACAGCAATAGCCGGCTTTTCATATCCAAAATCTTTAATAAGGGATTGCTCCATGATCTGGATGCACTTGAGGACGCGTTCTTTGGTGATGAGACCCGATACCTCTTTGAGGGGCACGTGATCGCATACCAGTCCCATTTTGAGCTTATCGCTGACCATCATCATCAGCTGATTTTTGGATCCCATTTTGGCACTGAGGTAATCCGTATGGCCCTTGTATTCGAACCCGGCCAGCTTCATGCTGTATTTATGGATCGGGCCTGTCACCAGGGCATCGATCTGTTGGTTCTTGAAGTCCTCCAGAGCTGCATCCAGGGCCATAAGGGCATACTTGCCTCCCTCCACAGAAGGTTTGCCCAGATTCAGGGTGACCTGATCCTGCCACACATTGACCACATTGATCCTTCCGGCCTTGGGTTTTTCACCTGGGTTTAAGACGTACAGGGACAGGTTTTCCAGATTGACTATGTTCTTGTGATAGGAGACGATCTTGATGTTTCCATACAGGACGGGTATGATGTGATCCAGGATCATTTCCTTGGAAAGGGACTTGAGGATCACCTCCAGGCTGATACTGTTAATATCACCACAGGTGATTCCGATTTTGATTTTCTCCATTTGGGCTTCTTGGCAGTTTTCTAAAATGCAAATATAGGCTGCTTTTGGGCATTCCGGCGAGTGGAATCATCCCTTCCCACTTTAAGTCTATTCATCCTGAGGATTGGTTTTCCGGAATTGGGAATCAAGGCGACTTAAAAATTTAATAATTATTTAACATATAAGTAAAATCTGATAGCTTTGGGCCTTTCAAAATCAAGCTCAATCTAAAATGAAAACCAACAGAATCATTTTATCACTTATTTGGATTTCCCTGGCCAACCTGCCAATCTTTTCTCAAAGTAGCTTCAGATGGCCGGACAGAGGCATAAAGGTCTTTTCGGTTGATTCCATGTATTCTCTTAATCTCCGATTCCGGATGCAAAACCGGGCATTATACACATCCGTAAGTGAGGATGACTTCACGGCAAAGGACATCGAGGCACGCGTCAGAAGATTGCGCTTGACCCTGGATGGGCATGTTTATACCAGAAAGCTTACTTACAAGATCCAGCTTTCGTTTTCCAGGGGAGACATGGATTGGAACGGAACGGATAACTCCAGTATCAACAACAGCCCCAATGTGGTGCGTGACGCGGTCCTAAATTACCAGTTTACAAAAAATCTGCAAGTATCGTTTGGTCAAACCAAACTGCCCGGTAACCGGCAGCGAGTCGTTTCATCGGGGGCACAACAGTTTATGGACCGGACTGTAGTCAATGCAACTTTTAATATTGACAGGGACTTCGGTGCATTTTTTAACTACCGAAACCGCATCATCGGCCTGGACTATGTCCTAAAGGGAGCCATTACTTCAGGAGAGGGAAGGAATTCCAACCTCTCAAGAGGAGGTGGACTGGCCTATACCGGAAGAATAGAATTATTGCCATTGGGCCATTTCACCAATGGCGGGGATTATTTTGAAGGTGATCTGGAGAGGGAGCCAACTCCAAAATTGTCAATCTGTGCCACGGTTTCACACAATGAGGGAGCGCAGCGACTTGCAGGCCAATTGGGTAATGATCTGTACCAGTCCAGGAATATGGAATACTATGAAGCAGATGTGCTTTTCAAATACCGCGGTTTGGCGCTGAGTGCCGAATACATGAAAAGAATGACCAACGATCCTTTTACCGTCAATGCCACGGGAGCAAAACGGGTGATCTATGAAGGAGAAGGTGCCATGTCTCAACTGAGTTATATATTTAAGAACAATGTCGAAATTGCAGGCCGCTACGCATTTGTCACTCCTTCAGATCGCGTACAATTTGTTCATCCCGCTACCAGCAATTATACCCTGGGCGTAACCAAATATCTGGCGCACCACAGGCTCAAAATCCAATCCAATCTGATTTACCAGACGACGATTCAGAAGGTGGACGCTGCTCCTCAAAACAAATCAAACAACTGGCAGTTGGCCTTCCAGGTGGAATTGGGAATATGATGATTTTCCAGGTAGGCAAAACCTGTTATTCGTATTTTACAACTTAAAAAACTTATTATGGAACCCATTCTTCCTGGATGGATGTTTCAACTCATGAGCCTTAAGGTTTTCATCTAGTTTTAAACGAGCACTAATTCCGTATTTTAAGGAAGTGAATGAAAATGTATTCAACTCATTCGCATCTTGCTGAAAAGGTATTGGGCTTCCGGAGCGAACTGTTTCCAGCCCATATTCACCTTAGCAGAAATTTATAGCTTGGTCAGTAAGGAAGATCAATGAAAAAAAATGGAATGAAAGAATGCTCAATAGTTTAAATAAAAAGCCCCGTGTTAATAAACACAGGGCTTTTTGAATTCGATATTTTACCTGCTACTATTTCTTTTTGGAGAGTTCGTACAGTTTGGCCACATCCGGAGTGATCACAAATTCGATCCTTCTGTCCATGTTGGCACCCTGTCCAGTAGGCTCAAAGTTTGATCTTCCGGCAGCAGTCAGTTGGGCTGCTTCCACCTTCTGGTTCAGGAGGTATCTTACCACGTTGGTCGCTCTCAGTGTAGAAAGCTCGAGATTGTCCTTGTAAGGAGCATCAGTCTTTACACCGGATTTGTCTGCGTGACCTTCAACCAATACATGAATAGCCGGGCTCTTCTTGAAGATATCAGCCAGACCCATGACAATCTTCTGACCATTCTTATTCAGGTTTGGTGATCCTTTTGAATAAATCACGCGGTTTGGCAAAGAAACATAGAGCTTGTCGCCTTCCTGACGAACCGTCAGATCTGTACCTTCGAGGGCAGAGAACGCCTTGCGAATCTCAGATTTGATTCTTTGAATTTCATCATCTTTTGCCTTGGCCATTTTTTCCAGGTCAGTCACCTGCATTTTGTATTTGTTCATTTCGCCATTGGCAGCACTCAGGTCAGAATTCAGCTTGGAAACCTGTTTTTCCAGACCCATTTTATCATTTTCGCAACCGGTCAGCTTTGACTTTTGCGATTCCAGCATTTTCTGGAGGTTTTCGTTTTCAGACTGAAGGGCCTTGTACTTCTTGGAGGAAACGCAAGAGAAAGTTCCCAAAAGTCCTGCCATCAATAAAACAAAGAATTTGGTTTTCATTTTTCTAAATATTGATTTTTTAATAATTTGAATAGTTCGCCGCAAATATAGTACAAATTTCATTCCAACTAAGCACCCCAGCGGTAAGATTTGCTGTCCAATCCGCATAAGTCGATGACCCGGTTGGTCACCGTGGCCAGGACATCGTCAAGCCGGGTAGGTCCGGAGTAGAAAGATGGGATAGCGGGACAGATGATTCCTCCAGCCAGGGTGATCATACGCATGTTCTCAATATGGATCAGGCTAAAAGGAGTCTCCCGGAGTACCAGGATGAGTTTTTTGCGCTCTTTAAGCATCACCTGGGCAGCCCGGCTCATGAGGTCATCGGCCAGTCCATGGGCCGCTTTGGCCAGATAACCTGCGGAACAAGGACAAACGATCAGGGCATCCCAACCTGCCGAACCCGATGCAAAGGGGGCATGAAAATCATGGGTGTCGTAATACCGAAAGGGATAGGAATCCCAGGATTTTTCCGGGTTTTCCATTTTCCAGTTAACCTTGGCCTGTTCACTGACCACCAGACCAATTTCCAGATCCTCCATTTTTTGGAGGCTGTCCAGTAACACGCGTGCATAAGCTGCACCACTGGAACCCGAAATCCCGATTGCTATTTTCATACCTTGATCTGCATTAAATTACTTCTGCCACGACGAAAATGCTTCCTGCCACCACCACCAGATCGCCTTTTGCTGCTTGCTTCTTTGCAGCAGCCAGGGCGTTCCGGACTTTCTTATAAGCTTTTCCCTCCAGGCCGGCTTGGCGGCCTTGTTTCTGAAGTTCCCCACTGTCCAAAGCCCGTGGAATGGAAGCCTGTGTAAAATAGTAAATGGCATTTCGCGGCAATAGGTTCAGGATCTTAGCCAGTGACTTGTCCTTGACAAATCCACAAATAAAATGGATGCGAAGGTATTTCTGCTCATTGATCCAGTTGGTTAAAAATCGGATTCCGTCCTCGTTATGTGCGGAATCCAGCAGGAGATCGTAGACACCTTTGGTAAAATGCCATCTTCCCAGGATGCCGGTAAGAGAGGCGGTATGTTCCAGTGCATACCGGATCCTGTCCCTGTCCGGATTCATTCCGGTGATCCGACAGTAAAGAAAAAACGCAGCCAGGGCGGTCCGGTAATTTTCCAACTGATAGGGACCCTGGAGTGCAGGTTGGAAAAGTGGCTTACCATACGGATCAAAAAATTGATTTGTTTCTGAGATCTCATCGGTATAGTAAAGGGCAGATCCTGTTTCTCGCGATTTCTGGCTAAAAACTTCAGCAGTTTCATCCTGTCTCCTTCCTATCAAAACCGCTGCATTCTTTTTGATGATTCCCGCTTTTTCTGTGGCTATTTTCTCCAAACTGTCGCCCAGCATATCGGTATGATCCCAACTGATGTTGGTGATGACACTCAGCACCGGAGAAACAATATTGGTGGAATCCAATCTGCCACCCAGACCGGTTTCTATGGCGGCCAGGTCCACTTTTTCATGTCTGAACCAATCCAGAGCCAATGCAAATCCCATTTCAAAAAAGGAAGGTTTGATCGAATCTAATGCAGACATGTTTTTCTCGATAAAGCGACTGAGGTAAAGCTTGTCCACCATCTTTCCGTTTACCTTGATCCTTTCCCTGAAATCGCGGTAATGCGGAGAAGTATACAAGCCTGTCCTTTTTCCATGGGCTTGCAGCATGGCTGCGATCAGATGTGTGACCGAACCCTTTCCGTTTGTGCCGGCTATATGGATGCAGGGAAGGTTTCTTTCGGGATGACCCAGAGCCTGGCATAGTGCCAGAATATTGGTCAGGTCTTTCTTAAATGCCGACTTGCCCTCCCGCTGAAACATAGGCAGGTGATCGAATATATATTTAAGGGCATCGGTGTATTTCAAAACTGTGGTATGATTTGTGGAGTGAATAAAAATATGTTTTAATCTAGCTGTAGCGCCTCCACCCAATGGATGGCCTTCCTTTCGCCAAAATGGTCAATCTGGTGTCTGCAACTGAATCCCTGCGCCAGAACAGTCACATCCTGACCGGCACTCCTTATGGCAGGAAGCAAGGATAACTCAGCAATCTTTTCGGAAATGTCGTAGTGCTTTTTCTCGTAGCCAAACATACCCGCCATTCCGCAGCATCCGGAAGGTATTTCTGAAAGTCGCACATCTTCTGATGTTTCAAATAACTTGTGGACAGACTGTGTCGTATTCAGCGCTTTCTGATGACAATGGCCATGCAGGAGATACGAACCTTTCTTAAATCCTGGAAAATTCTTCAGCTGGCCACTTTCTTTTTCCTTCACTAGAAAGTCCTCCAGCAGCATAAATTGTTCGCGGTACGCAAACCAAATATCATCCGTCATCAGGTCGGCCAGATCGTCTGAAAAGGAGCTGGCACAACTGGGTTCGGTGAGCAAGATGGGGATTCCTTTTTTGAGGTAAGGTTCGAGAGCCTGGAAGGTGGACAGGCCTCTGTTTCGGGCGATATCCAGCATACCTCTCGACAGGGCTGGTCTTTGGCAGCAATGCTGTTCCATCACATTGACCCGGTATCCCAATTTTTCAAGCAGGCGCAAGGAGTTTTTTCCGATTGTGGAATCATGGTGTCTGGTATAGCAGTCTGCGAAAAGAACCACCTCTTTTCCCATGCTGCCGATCTCATTTTTCTTTTGTCCCTTAAAAGGCCTGGAGTCAAACATGGGCAGGATTCTTCTTTGGTCGATGCCGGCAGTATGTTCCAAAAGCTTTCGAAACCAGGTCGATCTTAAAACCGCATTAAAAAGAAAGGACAGCCTGCCGGACGCAATGCCTGAGAGAACACCCTGGTACCTGACCAGGAGATCTGTTGTATTGAATCCCTTTTTCGATTTTTGCAGGTGGATGATTTCAGATTTCAATTTGGACATGTCCACATTGCTGGGACATTCGGATTTGCAGGCTTTGCACGAAAGGCACAGATCGAGTACTTCCTGCAAACTTTCAGAATACAGCCCCTTCACATCCAGCTGACCGCTGAGTGCGAGTCTCAGGGCATTGGCCCGAGCCCTAGTGCTGTCTTTTTCGTCCAGGGTGGCACGAAAGCTGGGACACATGGTTCCACCGGAAGTCTTGCGGCATTCGCCGACCCCGTTGCACAGATGGGTGGCTTCGTGGAAACTCCCTTCAGCCCGGTAATGATACATGGATTTGAAATCCTGGTCCCTGTAATAAGGACCATAACGAAGGTTTTGATCAGGGGGTGGAGAATCCCCAATCTTTCCGGGATTCATCAGGTGTAAGGGGTCAAAGAGCTCTTTTACCTGACGGAAAGCCTGATATAGTTTTTTGCCAAAAAAAAGTTCGTTGTAGGGTCCTCTGGCCAAACCGTCTCCGTGTTCTCCACTCCATGAACCCTTGTATTTTTGAACGAGGGCCAGTGTTTTAAAAGAAATATTTTTCATCCGAAGAATATCCTCGGGATCCCGAAGGTCCAGCATGGGTTTAACGTGCAGCAGTCCGACACTGGCATGTGCATAGGCTACTACAGGCGTATTCTCCTCGCGGCATACTTCATAGACTTCCATGATATAATCAGCCAGATGTTCGAGCGGGACAGCTGCATCTTCTATGAATGCAATGGGTTTGCGGTTTCCCTTGACCCCCATGAGCAGACCAAGACCTTTTTGCCTCACGGTAAAAATCTGGCGGATCTCTTCAGCCTCGCTGAAAACAGGATAGGAGTAACCTATGCCCTTTGATTTCAGATGCACGGCCATTTTCAAGGCCTTGTTTCTCGAGTCTTCTTTGTTTTCTCCATAAAATTCAACCACAAGGGCTCCTTTGGGTTCTCCCTGAATGAAACCGCAATATCTTCTGGTCTCGATATTTTCCCTGCTTTTCTGAATCAGCATTTCATCCAGAAGCTCTATAGCAGCCGGACCAAACCGGACCATTTCGGAAACATGGGCTATGGATTCGTAAAAGGAATCAAAATGTACCACACAGACGGATTGGTGAGCAGGATTCGGGACCAGTTTTACTTTGGCCGAAAGGATGATGCCAAGGGTACTTTCGCTTCCTGTGATGATTCGGCTCAGGTTCCAGTGGTCGCCCAGAAATTCATCCAGATTGTATCCACCCACCCGGCGCATTACTTTGGGAAATCTATCCAGGATCTCACCGCGGTTGTTGCTGACGATTTCGAAGAGTCCTTTGTAAAGCTGACTTTCCCGGTTGTTGCCGGACAACATTTCTTCTAGTTGCGCTGCGGTCAGGTCCCGAAAGTGGAATACATTCCCATCGGATAGAAGAACCCTGAGTTCCAGGGTATGGTCCAGTGTTTTTCCATACAGAATCGAGCGCGTCCCGGAAGAGTTATTGGCGATCATACCCCCCACAGTGGCCCTGGAGGTAGTAGCGGGATCAGGTGCAAAATGAAGTCCATAGGTTTTAAAAAAGGTATTCATTTCGTCTCTGACCAGGCCGGGCTGAACCCAGGCCCAACGACCTTCCGGATCGTAGTCCAGGATTTTGTTCATATATTTTGTGAAGTCCAGCACAATGGCCTCACCCACGGTCTGTCCTACCAGACTGGTGCCACCCCCTCTGGCGAGCAGGGGGATCCTGTGATGGTTTGCAAACTGCAGGGTAGCCACTACATCCTCTTCAGACTTTGGGTACACTACAGCCAATGGCTTGATTTGATAATTGCTGGCATCTGTCGCATAAATTCCCTGATAAAGTGAATCCCAGTGGATTTCGCCAAGGAGTTGTTCCTGAAGAGCCCGGTAATCTGTTTTCGATCGCTTTTCCATGCCTTGATCCGGCAAAAGTAATTCAAATAACGATGTATATTTAGCCCACTTAATAGCAAGTCTATGCCTGATAAACTTACAGCCGAAATCTTTTCCTATATTGAGCGAACGAGGTATGCAGAGAAAAAGAATATGGTCGATGATATTGCTTCCATCCTGTTTATTCAAAAGTCATCGGCCTACAAAAAAATAAGGGGAGAATCCTCCCTCAGTCCCGATGAGATCGCACTCTTGGGCAAGCACTATCAGTTCAGCATTGACGATCTGCTGGGAATCCAACTCGACAGGATCTATTTTGATTTTCCGGCGCTCAACGGAGTAGTCCGCAACGTCATAGATTATCTTACTCCTATTGAGCAGGACATCAAACGGGTAGAGCGCATCCAACCGGTGATTTATTACACCTCCAGGGAGATCCCAATTTTTTATTACTACACCTCTCCGAGACTTTCTGCATTTAAATTTCATGTTTTTTACAACATCAACTGGCGCGATGACCGCTTCAAAATGAGTGCCTATGATTATAAGGAGTACGAGACCGATGCACTCTATCTTGAAAAATTAAAAGTGATCTCATCAGCCTATATGAGGATGGACAGTGTGGAGGTATGGAATGTGACCGTGTTTGACAATACCCTCAATCAGATCCGGTATTTTCTGGAATCAGGATTGATGAAAGATCCCAACGAAGCCATCACACTGCACGACGAGGTCAGACAGCTGATCCTGAAACTTCAGGATGCCTGTTTGTCTCAAAACAAAGAACCCTTTATCCGCGGCTCCAAATACCCCGGAGGATTGCAGTTATACAACAATGAAATTGCCTTCACCGGCAATCTGATATACGTACACAGCGATTCCATAAGAGCTGTCTACACGACCTTTGACAATCCAAATTTTCTTAACTCCTCTAATCCACGCCTCTGCGATTATACAGAAAAATGGCTGAACCGGATTATTGATAATTCCATTAAAATTTCAGGTGGAAACATAAGGGACAAAAGCCTTTTCTTCAATAAAATACTGGAAAAAGTGGAGCGTTCGCGCAAGCAAACAGAAAATTGGATCGAAACGAATCCCCTGGAAGATTGAAAATTAGTTTTCAATCACGATATCTTATTCAGGGCATCTGCCAGTACTTCCGGAAAAAGCTCCGGCGCACAGGCAAAAACAGGAATTCCAAGGTCTGCCATTTTCTGACCATTGACTTCGTGATATTCAGGTTGCCCGCTGTCGTCCATAGCCAGTATGCAGTGCATGTGCATACCCTTTGAAATCAAAAGGGTACTGGTGGCAATCATCTCGCGGACTGGTCCGCCTTCGTCCAGGTCACTGATCAGAAACAGTACGGTACGCGACGGATTGTGAATTTTCTGTTGCACGTATTGCAGAGCAAGACCAATGTCGGTGCCGCCTCCCATGGGTACACTGAAAAGAATATCCACAGGATCTTTGAATTGATCTGTCATGTCGGTCACAGCCGTATCAAAAAAAATGAGATGGGTTTTTATGGAGTGGATGGAAGCCAGAATGGCTCCTATGATGGAAGCATAGATCGCAGAGCGGATCATGGATTCACTTTTGTCTACCAGCAAGACGATTTCGTTTTGCCTGTTTCCGTGACGGGTTCCGTACCAGGTTTCCGGAATGATGGTTTTGAGATCGACCTGATAGTTCTTAAGGTTCTGTTGAATAGTCCTTTTCCAGTTGATGCGACCTGATGCAGGGTGGATTCTTTTGGTACGACCCAGATAAGAAGACCGGGTACAGACAATGAGTTTGGGTTTGAGTTTCTTTTCTGTTCTGGCCACCAATTTATTGACAAACATCCGGGCACTGTGCCGGGTCTTATCGGGTAATAATTCCTTGAGTGCAAGAATGGCAGAGACCATTTCGATATCAGGCTCAATTTGTTCCAGGAGTTCTGGCTCCAGCAGCATTTGATTTAGTTCCTGCCTTTCGAGTGCATCCTGCTGCATGAGTCGGATGATCTCGGGCTTGAATTGCATTCGCACCCCTTCCAGCCATTTTCGGATCTTTTGTGGCCTTTTTGCAAGACTGCCTTTTTCACCTCCTGAACCGTATAAGGCACTCAGCAGATCCTCGAGTTTTTTCTCTTCTGCAGACAGGGTCACCGGATTGGATGAATCATCGTGTGTGCCCAGTATCAATGCCCATCTGGATTCTGACAAATCAGGATTTTTTATTTGGGGTGACAGAATAGGGTACATGAAATTGCTCAAACAAATCCGGATACTCGGATTGCATCACAGAAGGTTTGCAGATGCAGGCGTAAAGGGTCAAGGCTGCAAAGGAAAGTTTCGACTGTCCCAGCCAGTTTGCGATTTCTTCCAATTTCTTTCCGAGTACTTTCTCGCAGATTTCGGAGGTTGGATCTGCTCCGGGATCCTGAACATGATGCAAGATCTCTTCGCGGTAAATCAAACACCACTCGTATAAAGCAGGGTTCAGGTATCGTTCGTGTTGGAGATGCGCAGCGTTCACTTGTTCAGCCGAAAAGACCAGTATACCATCTTCGCGGTTGTGTTCGCAGACATGCACGTAATCCTGTAAGGGCGTTATGAAAGGATGTGGATAAATGGCAGTTCTTTGATAGAGTTTCATCAACCCTGCATTTTCTGAAAGCCCCAGTCTGATGGCCGGAGCCAGGACCATCCATTTCATTTCTTCATAGACGGTAGGGATGTTCATGGGGATGAATTCATGCGTCAGTGAAAGCCTTGAAAGTGCTGTAAAGAATGTTTCTCTCTCTTCTACCGAAAGGCTGGCCAGATAGGGCAAATGGATCAGCAGCCAGTTCTTTTCTCTTTCTTCCAGACGAGGGGTAAAACTTTTATAAAAAAAGTCATCTATCTGGTATTTGAAAACAAAAATTCCCACTGCAGCAATCACCAGAGCCGTCAATAGGTAGGGATCCGGACCTTCTTTTTCGTAGCTGATCCAAAAGTAGATACCCGTGATGACCAGCAGGGGCAAAAGAATAAAACGATGTGGCATAATGCAGGAATTTACCTGTATGTAGAACGTATGGCTATGGCTTGTAAAGATAAAGCGAAAATCCGGCTGAGGCACAGATCCATTTTTAGAAGGACGGATATATATTATAAAATACAGATTATCAATAATTTAAACTAGAATCTGGTTGTCTGCTAAGGCCGAAATGAAAAAAACGGAAAAAAGCTCAGCCATTTTTCAAAAACCCATATATTTGCAGCCCCTATGCGACACGCGCACAGGTAAACAGGCTGGTACCTTAGCTCAGTTGGTAGAGCAACGGACTGAAAATCCGTGTGTCCCTGGTTCGATTCCTGGAGGTACCACAAAAGAATCCTGCCCGAAAGGCGGGATTTTTTTTTGGATTTTAAGCATTTTAGGCTATCTAAGGTTTTCAACTTCCATGTCAATGAGTTACTGATTTTCTTCGAAACTCAAACTTCCTGTCTTCTCAATGCGTTTTCGATTTCCAAGCAGGATGTGCTGGTCCTATCACATCTTTTACGTTTTCATATTGCACGGAAAACGATCCTGATCCTCCAGAAATAAATTAATAACCATGGCACGCTGACTGGTTCCTGCGCCGGTAAGGTCAGAAAGGTCAGGTTTTTTTTATTGATGAAGATCATGAGGCGATATAAAACCATACAGCAACTTTTTATTTTAAAAGTAACCTGGTGGGCTGCGCTGCCGGAAAATTATTTTGCAGTGCACTTCAAGAATGGCGGATGTAAATTTTTTCGATAAATTTGATCCTGAAACAATGATTATGTTCCATAGATTTAAGTTAGGTCGGATAGTGCCAGTTCTGTTTTTTTATTTGGTGAGCGGCGTTCTTCTGTTTTCCCAGGATTGCAATGATCTGAAGCCAGAAAACTTGAATTTGCGAATAGGACCTGAGTCCACTACACTGAGCATAGATCGGGACCGCGTCCAGGTTCTGCCCCTTCTCGATTTTGCAAACGAAGCGGAAGTGAGATACCGCGAGTTCGGGAGTTCCAATTGGATATCGGCATCAGGCAGTTATAATAATTTATCAGTTCCGTTTTTGCCTTTTCCACCCTCAGTTTTACACATATTTAATGGGGATTTTACACTGGACCCAAAATTTGGTGGGATCAGGTACGAAATGCAAACTCGCTTACGCTGCTCAGTAAGTGACTGGGGCGATTGGATCACGCTGAATTTTAATTCGTATTGTGGAAGTGAAGGTCTGGAGAACCAGCCTGATGATATCGATGCGGAACAGCTTCTCTACAGAGACCCCAATGCAGAGCAGGGAAGGCTCAGCGAAGATGAGGGAAGAAGTTTTTTTAAGACCGGTAATTATCAGAATCAGGAGTTGCGTTTTCAAAATCTGAAACCCAATACAGAATATTGGTTCAAATGCCGTGCTCGCTGTGAATCGGGAGAATGGACCTCCTATACTCCGCTTGCCAGGGTAAAAACGCATTGCAGAAAGCCAGCTTCGGGCGATCTTCATATTTTTTCTCAGAATATGGGTACCCGAATGGGGGTGAGTTGTGCCAGAAATGCTGAACAATATGAATTCCGGATGCGCGCCAAGGGAACATCAAACTGGATCAGTTCGGGCATGATCCAAAATGATAACTATACTTTTCCGACACCGGTTGATAAAGGGGATTTATATGAATTTCAGTGCCGGATCGAATGCGGTGGTCAATGGACGGAATGGTCTGATGTGAAAGAATATGCCATTCCAGTGCAATGCCCCCAACCTGTTTTCGGGGAAATAGGTGCAGACCAGATCACAGACAAAACAGCCCGGTTTTTCTGCCGCTCAGGGCATGCATCCGGAGTGACTGAGGGTCATTTTTACAGATATCGGGAAGCATCCGGATCAAACTGGACCGAGGAGTTTACCCGAGCCAATCAACTTGAGGTAAACAGGCTCAAGGATAATACGGACTATGTGATGCAGGTGCAACATGAATGTACCAATCAGGTGACAGGAAATTGGTCCGGTTCCGTATTTTTCAAAACAGATCAATCGTGTGAAATCAAGTCAAATGCTGTTTCTGTACAGGACATCAGCTATCAATCCGCACTCCTGAAATGCAGCCAAAAAAACAGAGATGCCTATACCTGGGAATTGATCAGGGTAAGTAATGGCAGACAGGTACGAATACCCAACCAGCTCACTCAAAACAGCTATTTGGTGGACAGCTTGTCTACGGGAGAGGAATATCAGGTCAGGGTCAAAGTTATCTGCGGGACTGAAGTTTCAGAGTTTACAGAACCTGTATATTTTACCACCCTCTTCTGCAGCAGCCCGGCTGAAAATGAAATTACTGTAAGCGATATAGAAAATACTTCGGCGACTTTCAATTACAATGGAAATGTACTAAACGGACTGGAATGGCAGTTTCGACAAGTTGGGAATTCCAACTGGAGAAAGGTTTATACCAATCAAAATGAGATCAGCATCGAGTCGCTGGTCAGGAATGCAAATTATGAATTTCGCTTGAGGGTGAGCTGTGCCGAGCAACCCTCAGTATTCAGCGATTGGAGTGCCATAAAAACATTTACTACTGGCTGTGCTTCCAAAATCACCAGATTTTCTGGAATCACTTTAAATTCCATCAAGGCTCATGCCTCTGATCTTGGAGCAGATATTTATGAATTCCGATTCAGGAGGGCGGGCAATACCAATTGGATCCGTCCTCCCGGAGGCAGCGAAACTTTCATACTTGCAGATGGATTGATGCCTGATACGGAATACGAATTTCAGGTCAGATCGATTTGTGACGGACAAAGCAGTGATTGGTCATTATCCGAATTTGCCAGCACGATCCAGGACGAAAACCTGTTTTGCAGGAAGGTTTTCAGGACTGAGATAAAAGCCACCCAGGTCACTTCAACCACTGCCGATCTGGGATGCAGCAGAGGAGGAGTTGATGCCTATGTATTCAGAGTGAAAAAGACATCCGAAACCAATTGGCAGGAGTCACCTGCATTGACAGATGGATTTTATCAACTCATCAATTTGACTCCATCCAGTATTTATCAGTTTCAGGTCAAGGTTCTTTGTGGCAATAACTTCAGCGAATGGTCCGATACGAGCAGATTCAGGACACAGGCTTTCACCCAGGGTTTGGCTACGGCTTGTCCTCCTCCCTACCTGTCTGATTTTTATGCCGGAAACATTGGGACTCAGTCCGCCCTCTTATTAAGCAGAAGGGGTTCTGATGGCTATCAGTTCAGATACCGCGAATTGAATTCCTCCATTTGGATAGAAGGGCCTTCCACACAGGAAAGCTTTTTGTTGCTGAATGGTCTGAAAAGCGGAATGATTTATGAATATCAAAGCAGGGTTAGTTGTAATGGCTTTTCGGGTACCTATTCTGAATCCAAAACTTTTACCACATTACAACCTGATGTGTGTGCAGAAGTACCTTCCGAGTACATTTATGAACAGGGACTGAGTGCTACCGCTGTCAATATTTTTATATCTGTGCAGGCATCTCTTTACCAGATCCGGTATAAAAAATCGAGCAACGATTATTGGACTGATACCGACACAAGTAGTCAGGCATTTTTCAGGCTCACCGATCTGGAACCAGGTGAGGAATATGTCTATCAGATCAGGGTGCTCTGTCCGGACAATCAGATAAGTCCTTATTCGTACAGCAGGAATTTCACCACCTTGGTGGGATGTCAGGGGCTTTCTACTCAGGATCTCAATGTGGATTCCGTGAGCTCCCATGCCGCTTTATTGAGTCACCGTGATTCGGATCTGAAACAAACCTATTTGTTCAGATTTCGCGAAAGAGGCAAAGGCGAATGGAGTATCAGAAATTCCAACCCCGTATTCAAAAGATTTTTGTTGCTGGATTCCCTTTTGCCGGAAACTGAATATGAATTTCAGGTACTGGTTGTTTGTTCTGAAAAAAGCATCAGCAGTTGGTCTTCATCTCAATATTTCAAAACTACCTCCGCTACCGCGATCCGGGATGAAAGGAATCCACTATTGGAGATATATCCCAATCCCGCCCGGTCTTATTTCGTACTTAAAAACGTAGACATTATGGAAGAAAGACAGCGGATAACTATTTCTGATCTTCAGGGTGTAGTCCTTCATCTGTGGCAAAGCGAAGCTGTAAAAGAGCAGAAATTTCACATTCAATTAAAACCGGGAATCTATCTTTTGAATGTAACCAACTCAAGAGGGAATTTTGTAAGAAAACTGATGGTTGAGTAGCCGATCTGATTCTGAAAATTAAAAGTCCAATAGTCCAAAGTCAGACGGCGAAAAATACCTGTTTCAACATGTATACCTGTTCAACTTTATATAAAGAGGAAATTGGATTACGCAAATCTGTTTAAGCAGTAAGATCCTGAGATCCTGTGTGCCAAAAAAAGAGCTATAAATCGATCTTCTCCAAATGAATGCCTTCCCCATAAAATATGCGGGTCGTTTTTTCAAAATGGGGTGCATAATCCGTGACCAGAAACTGATCATTTTTTTTCTTTCCTGAAGGGTGGAGCAGATTTTCTTTGGTGAGCAGGTACTTCAGTTTTTCTGCGACCACCATAGCCGAATCAATGATATTGACTCCTGGTCCATAGTATTCCTCTATTTCCTTTTTGATCAGGGGGTAGTGGGTACAGGCAAGTACCAGTGAGTCGATATTTTTAAGTTCAGCTTGTTCAAGGTATTCATGAAGAATGGCATGGCTCACAGAATTGTTATAAAAACCTTCCTCGATCATGGGTGCCAACAGAGGGGTCGCCAGCGCTGAGAACTGAAGTCCTGGTTTTCTTCTTTTCAGTTTTTCCTGATAGACACCTGAGCCAATAGTGGTCTTGGTAGCAATGATCCCGGGATGTTTGATCTGATGGGAAGCCACCAGAAATTCCACCATGGGATCTATGACATTGATGACAGGAACTTTCCCCTTCAATTGATCTCTCAAATACTCATACGCAGCGGCTGATGCTGTATTGCAGGCAATAACCAATGCCTTGCAGTCATGAGTGTCGATCAGATATTGTGCTATCCGGATGGAATAAGTACGTATCAGTTCGATGCTCTTATCTCCATAAGGCATATGGGCAGTATCGCCTACATAAATCAATTGTTCTCCGGGTAATATGCGGTGGATAGCCTGAGCGACAGTCAATCCTCCGATGCCGGAATCAAAGATCCCGACAGGTCTGGGGTCTCCTTGTTTAGATTCCAAGTTTTGCCTTCACCATCTTGGTTATGTCCAGAGATTCGTCAGCAAAGAGGATCACTCCTGAAGAAGCATCAAATACGTATGTAAACTGGTTTTCCTTGGCTACCTGCTTGATAATGTCGTTGATCTTATCCAGGATTGGCTGGAGCACTTCCTGCCTTTTTGCTACGAGCTGCTTCTGCATCTCTTGCTCATATTGTCCAAGCTGTCCTTCCTGTTCTTTCAGTTTACGCGCTTCTTCTTCCAGAGCTTTTGGAGAAATCTCTCCGGACTGCTCTTTCTTTTGCAGTTCGCGGTATTTGGTTTCCAGTTCCTGGACCATCTGCTGACCTTTCTTTTCCAATTGTGACTGGAATGCCTGCAGGTTGGCGTCAGCAGCCTTGACTTCCGGTATTTCGGACAGCAAAGCCTGGCTGTTGATATACCCGAACTTTTGAGCTTGTCCGGCCACAGAGATTAAAGTGAAAATTCCAAGAATAAAAAATTTCAATGCGTTGATTTTCATTAACTTTCTTTTTTAAAAGGCTGCAAATATAAGGAATGGAGTATTTTAGGGATTGGTTTATTTGGCCGGACCGGTGAGTTTTTTAATGATGTCATCGGTCTTGTCCAGATCTTTACTGTAATAGATGAGTCCTGCAGATCCACTGGTGTCGAACATGGCATCCAGGCTGCGAGCCTGGCAATAGTCCTGGATGGCGGCAAAAACCTTGTCCTGAACCGGTCTGATCAGGTCCTGACGCTTTTTAAATAGCTCACCCTCCTCGCCAAACTTGTCTTTTTGCATCTTCCGGGCTTCTTTTTCTTTTTCCATGATTTCCTCTTCCTTCTGCTTGCGCTGCTCATCTGTCAGCAGGACTTGTTCGGCCTGGTATTTATTGTACAGCGCTTTTATCTTGTCGTATTCGACGGCGATCTCTTGTTTCCAGACTGCCGCTACCCGATCCAATTCATTTTGAGCTTTCTTATAATCCTCCATGCTTTCCAGGACTCTGTTCACGTCCACAAGCGCAAATTTCTGGGCTTCAAGCAGTGAAAAACTGATCAGGGTCAGTACCGCAATAAAAGAAAATTTCAAGTATTTCATTTTTTTGTGATTTGGTGGTTTTAAGATTTTATCCTTGGCTTAAGGACTAACGCAACAAAAAAACGGATTATTTCGGATCCGGGTTCCTCAACAGACCTTCAGGGGCTCCATTTAACGCCATTTTAAGCAAAAGTGCCCTAAAAACCATTTATTCAATTGATTTTTTTGGCTTTTTATACACCGGTACCGTTGAACACGGCTCGCCGTACATGATGGAAACGGCATGGGGCAAAAGCAATTCGGTGGCAAGTAGATAGGCTGATTGCGGTACTGGCAGGTCGCTGCAGCCTTTGATGACCACCTTGGCTCCCTCAAAGCGGGTCCAATCCATGGATTTGAGTGTTTGATGGTACAGAATGCGCAATACCTCATCTGCATTTCCATAAACTGCGGGAATCCCATGCGCGGAGGCATGCTGGGCCACAAGCATGAAGGCCCAAGTGGGGATGATGGCATCGTTGGAGCAGTGTACAGCCAGGATCTTGTGCTGATGAGCCATCCAGTCCAGGTCCTTCATGGCCTGTCTGAAATCAAGCTCGCGCAGGATCAATTCCCGAAAAAGGAAGGGTTTCAGGTCAAAATTGACAATTTCCTGTTTTGGAAAATATTCTTCCAGTTTAAGAGTAACCAATCCACTGCCGGCCACCCTGTTTATAAGCGTACTTTCGCTATTCATCTTCTCCGGTTTGGGATTCTAACACCTGACGGATCTCAATGGTTTCTTCGATGGGGGGAGCTTCCCCTATTTCCTGATCGGGAGAGGCAAAATCTTTAAGTTTGGGCAAGTCGGAAAGATTCCTGAGCCCAAAATACTCCATGAAGCGGTCGCTGGTACCCAGAAGTATGGGTTTTCCAGGCCCCTCACTTCGTCCTTTGATCTCAATTAATTCCTTGTCCAGCAGCTTCTGTATGGAATGGTCGCTGTTAACTCCTCTGATCTGTTCCACCTCACTTTTGGAAATCGGTTGTTTGTAGGCAATAATGGCCAGAGACTCCATGGCAGCACGAGAGAGTTTCTTACGGGCATTGATTTTAATGTAATCGGCGATCAGTGAGAAATAATCAGGTTTGGACAGAAACTGATATCCGCCCCCAACCTCCTTTAGCTCAATTCCGAATTCCGGAGCCTGGTAGCGGGTTTTAATGGTCTCCAGATCTGCCAGGATGTCTTCCATGCTGATGCTGAGCCCCTGACTGTTTTCGAGACAGTATTTGATCTCCTCCTTTTGTATGGCCTGAGGGGCCGCAAAGATGAGGCTTTCGATGGCGGGAATGTTGCTCTTGCTTTCCATGTTGCAAAGTTAGGAAACCCCGGCCAAGTGATACCACCGGAGTGTGGATTCGGACAGGATATTAAAATGGCAGGGCACCCCCTGAGAAGGTGGCACCCTGCATAACCCCAAAAAACCAACTGAAAACTATATCTTTTTAACCTCCAGCGTTAAGCTAATTACCCGGTGGAGCGATGAAATCAAATCAATTTGTGCAAGCCAGCACAATTATAAATAGGTCAGACTTGGTAGAATATTGAATTATAATAAACAGAACATTAAATTTGTTCCAAAGACTCAGGTTTTGTGAATTCTTTTATTTCTAAAAAAACGCGTTAACAATTCGGAAGCTTCCTCCGAACACAAACCGTATTCTACCTGTGTCTTGGGATGAAGCAGGGTTTTCCCGTACCGCATGAAACCCATTTTATCGTCCTCCGCGGCATATACCACGCGGGAGATCTGGGCCCAGCGGAGTGCTCCTGCACACATCACACAAGGTTCCAACGTAATATACAGGCTGCAGTTTTTCAGGTATTTACTTCCTAAAAACTCTGATCCCGACGTGATGGCCAGCATTTCCGCATGCGCAGTGACATCGTGAAGCAGTTCGGTCTGGTTGTGCGTTTTAGCGAGTATTTTGTGATGGTGGACCAGGACAGCCCCGATTGGAATTTCACCCGCCAGTTCGGCTTTTCTGGCCTCAGCCAGGGCCAGCTTCATGAAGTATTCGTCATTGTAAACCGAAAGCATGCGGAGAGGAAAATTTGAAGAATTGAGGCGCAAAGATATATCTTTGCACATGGAAACAAACTTCTTCGAATCCCAATTTCCCGCACGGGAAGCCCTCACCTTTGACGATGTATTGTTGGTGCCCTCCTATTCGGAGGTCCTGCCCCGCGAGGCCGATATCAGTACCCGCCTAACTACGGATATCCGCATCCATGTCCCAATAGTATCTGCCGCCATGGATACAGTCACCGAAAAAGATCTGGCCATAGCCATGGCAAGGGAAGGAGGCATGGGTGTCATCCACAAGAATATGAGCATCGAAAGACAGGCGGCAGAGGTACGCAGCGTCAAGCGATCTGAAAGTGGAATGATCCTGGATCCTGTGACTTTGCCGGCAAGTGCCCGTGTAAAAGAGGCTCTTCAATTGATGTCTCATCATCACATTGGCGGAATACCGATTGTGGACGAATCCAACAAGCTGGTGGGGATACTGACCAACCGGGATCTCAGATTTGAAGCCCACCCCAATAAGCTGGTCTCTGAGATCATGACCACGGAAAATCTGATCACCGCCCCCGTGGGTACCAATCTGACCAAGGCAAAGGCAATCCTGCAGCAGTATAAAATCGAGAAATTACCCGTGATCAAAAAAGACGGCACACTGGCCGGACTGATCACCTATAAAGACATCATGAAGCTAGAGAATTATCCAAACTCCTGCAAGGATAAATTCGGCAGGCTGGTGGTCGGTGCAGCCGTTGGGATCGCCGCAGACACGATCGAACGCGTAGAAGCCCTGGTTGCCGTTGATGTAGACGTGATCTGTGTGGATACGGCACATGGTCACTCGAAAGGGGTCCTGGATATGATTAAATCCATCCGTAAGAAATTCAAGAACCTTCAGATCATCGGAGGCAATGTGGCCACGGGTGAAGGTGCATTGGCCCTGGCTCAGGCCGGAGTAAATGGCGTCAAGGTTGGGGTAGGACCCGGCAGTATCTGTACCACCCGGGTGGTAGCCGGAGTGGGCGTGCCGCAGCTTACAGCCATTGCATTGGCTTCCCAGGCCCTTAAAAAGAAAGGTATCCCGGTGATCGGAGACGGCGGGATCCGATATACCGGAGATATCCCCAAAGCACTGGCAGCCGGAGCTTCTTCCATTATGGCAGGCTCTCTGTTTGCCGGTACAGAGGAGGCTCCAGGTGAAACCATCATCTACGAGGGTAGAAAATTCAAAGTCTACAGGGGTATGGGCTCCCTGGGATCCATGCAGCTTGGTTCCAAGGACCGGTATTTTCAGGATGTAGAGGATGACATTAAAAAACTGGTTCCGGAGGGAATCGAGGGAAGATTGCCATTTAAGGGAAAGGTTTCGGAAGTCATGGTCCAGTATATAGGAGGACTAAAAGCCAGTATGGGCTATGTAGGTGCAGCTACCATTCCCGACATGCAAAAGGCCAAGATGGTGCGCATCACCAACAGCGGCATTACCGAATCTCATCCGCACAACATCACCATCACCAAGGAATCACCGAATTACAGTCGGAGGTAAATTTTTAGCAAATTTTTTCTTCGGGGCAGGGTAAAAGTCAAGTGGCTTTTTATCCCTTTTTATACGCCATGGATCAAGGCGATGAGAATCGAATGATTTCAACTAGCTCATCAAGACTTTGGAAATATCCTGACGGTAGGCAAGCCAGGCAGGATAGAGAGAGGCCAGTAAACCACTCAACAAAGCTATGCCCGCCATTTGAATTTCTTCGACACAGAAGAAAAGGCCGCGAATCTCATACTTGTCTCCCAGGCCCAAATTTGTGGAGGCCCAGTGCAGGAACCCATGAGAGATCAGAAATCCCAGACCCAGTCCGATGATGAGAATATAAACCACCTCGGTGACCAGTAAGAGTACGGAGAAAATCCGGTTAGCTCCGCTTAAGCGCAGCAGGGCGATTTCCTTCTGACGGTCTTCAAGTACCTGCATCAGATTGATGAAAAGCGCCAGGATGGTCAGGATGGCCAATATGATCCCAATGAGATACAGAATTTCAGAAGCCGAACCCGCCAGTTCGTACAACCTGTTGATCTCTATGGCCGGATTGACAGCCATCAGGTTGGTGTTCTCGTTGATCTGACGGCCGAAGTTCAGCGCCTGAATATTTTTTCCTTTGAAGGTGAGCAGAACAGAAGTAATCTCCTTATTCTGCCGGGTTAATTCAGTTCTGGTATTGACCGGAATATTTTCGGGACCCGAATGCTCAGCATGGTCGTGTTCAGCATGGTAGTGCTCAGCATGGTCATGTTCAGCGTGGTCGTGATCAGAATGGTCATGTTCAGCGTGATCATGCTCTTCTGTATCATTTTCACTGGGTGCGGCCTGTTCTTCGTGCATGAGCCAATAAGTGGACAGGTTGGTAAAGATCAGGCGGTCCTGGATGGTACCAGTCGGTTTCAGGATACCCGTGAGTTTAATGCTGTGTTCGTGGGTATGTCCATCGGATTCGCTGACCAGGCCATGGTCTGAACTGAATTCGGATCCGATCACAAGTCCTGCTTCCTTTGCGGCCTCGGTACCGGCAACAGCCTGAAAATTACTTTGAAACATTTCCCCTTGTGCTAAGACCAAATTGTAGTGGTCAAAATATTCCCGCACGGTGCCCACGATTCTGAAAGAACGATAGGAGTCGCCCAGAGACATGGGAATAGCGGAGGCAATGATCGGATGTTTGGGATTCAGAAAAGGCCGGATATCGCTGACTGGAATATTTCCTGTGGGTGCATCGATATGCATCACATTGCACAGAACAGACTGCAAAGGACTTCCTTTGGCACCCAGTACCAGATCCACTTTTTCGCTGGAACGGCCGAAGTGATCGCCAAACTGTTTGTTGACCAGAACGATCAGGTCCATCAGGCTAAAGGCAATCGCCATCATCAGGACCACGAAGAGAAATCGCGATGGTTTGTCGGTCAGATTTTTCCAGGCTAATACCAGCAGATTCATGAGAGCAGGATCTGATGATTGAATCGCGATTTAATCCGCGCATCGTGGCTGACTACCAGCAGGGTCATTTCATATTCCCCGCATTGTGAGATCAGCAGATCCATGACCGCATCCGCATTGGCATCGTCCAGTGAGGAGCTGGGTTCATCAGCCACCACAAGTTTTGGCCGGTGGATCAGTGCTCTCAGGAACATCAGTCTTTGTTGTTCGCCGGGAGAAAGGGAGTGTGGTTTTCTATGGGCCGTATGTTCCAGCGAAAGTGATTTCAGCCGGGTCATGCAATGCCCTGCATCTGGATGCTGGCCTGCCAGTTTTTGAACCAGGATCAGGTTTTCCAGGGCACTCAGTGCTCTGATGAAAACCGGTCGCTGCAGGCAAATGCCAATGTGTCTGCCTCTGAAGTGATCTCTCTCTGAAGAACTCATTGAAGCATAGTCGCGTCCCAGCATGCGCACAGAGCCTGAAGTCGGAGTCAATAATCCGCAAATCAGGTTGATCAGACTTGTTTTGCCACATCCGGAAGGACCATGGATCAACAAACGATCGGCACTCGGAACGTTCAGATCGGGAAAATTGATCTCTCTTCCTTTCGGGTATCTGATCTTCAATCCTTTGGTTTCCAACATGGGTCCTGTGTATAGCAAATCAGCGGGTGAGGTACATATACCGCTTGGCGTCAAGGTCGCGGAAGTAAGGATCATAAAGGTCCTTGATGTAGAAGATAGCTTCGCCGGTGGATTTCATTTCGGGTCCCAGGCTAATATCTACACCCGGAAATTTATTGAATGAGAATACCGGCACTTTAATGGCATAACCTTCGAGTTTTTTATGGAATTCAAAGTCCCTGAGTTTTTTCTCTCCCAGCATTACTTTGGTAGCAATGTTGAGATAGGGCACCTGGTAAGCTTTGGCGATAAAAGGTGTGGTCCGGGAAGCACGTGGATTGGCCTCTATCACATATACCTGATCTCCTTTGATGGCAAACTGGATGTTGATCAGGCCTCTTATATTCAAACGGTGTGCGATCCGTTTTGCATACTCGCTCATGGTCTGTACGGAGGCCTCCGACAGGCTGTAGGTGGGCAAAACAGCAGAGCTGTCCCCAGAATGAATACCTGCCGGTTCAATATGTTCCATAATGCCCATAATGTGAATGTCGTCTCCATCGCAAATGGCATCTATTTCTGCTTCTTTGGCTCGCTCCAGAAACTGGTCGATCAAGACCTTGTTGTCAGGCATATGTTTGAATATCGACAAAACGTGGCGCTCCAGTTCTTCGTCGTTGATGACGATGCGCATGCGCTGTCCACCCAATACATAGGATGGCCGGACCAAGACAGGGTATCCTATCTTTCTGGCTACTTCCAGGGCTTCGTCAGCATTGGTAGCCACTCCGTATTTGGGGTAGGGAATGCCCATTTCCTTGAGCAGATCAGAAAATCTTCCGCGGTCCTCCGCGATGTCCATGTCATCATAAGAAGTGCCAATGATGGGCACACCTTTGTTGTGAATTTTTTCGGAAAGCTTAAGGGCAGTCTGACCTCCCAACTGGACGATCACCCCATCGGGTTTTTCATGATCCAGCAACTCCTCGATATGCTCCCAGTATATGGGTTCGAAGTACAGTTTGTCTGCGATGTCAAAATCCGTGGAGACGGTTTCAGGGTTGCAGTTAACCATAATAGCTTCCATGCCCAGTTCGCGTATGGCAAGAACGCCGTGCACACAGCAATAATCAAATTCAATCCCTTGTCCTATGCGGTTCGGCCCGGATCCCAGGACCATGATTTTTTTGATGCCTTTGGAGGAATTGCTTTCGTTTTCTGAATCAAAGGAAGAATAAAAATAGGGAGTCTTTGCCGGGAATTCTGCAGCGCAGGTATCCACGGTTTTGTACACCCTGTTTATGCCGAGTTTGCGTCTGTGTCGGGTCACATCTTTTTCATCCACCCTCAGGATCCAGGCGATTTGAGAATCGGAGTAACCGTTTTTCTTCAGTTCCATGAAAAAATCCTGGGGAATGTCTTCGGGCAGGTTGTACTTCAACAACCTTTCTTCCATGAGGACCAGTTTTTTGATCTCCCGCACAAACCAGGGATCGACTCCTGTGAGTTTGGTGACGGTTTTTTCGGGCACGCCCAGTCGCAAGGCATCTTTCAGACGATAAATGCGGTCATCGCTGGCTTGTTCCAGTCTTTCGAGTATGTCCTGTGTATTATACCACTCTTTCTTATCTGCACCCAGGCCATGACGATCGTTTTCCTGACTTTGGCAGGCCTTCTGAAGGGCTTCTGTGAAGCTTCTTCCAATAGCCATTGCTTCTCCGACCGACTTCATCTGCAGACCCAGCTTGTGGTCTGCACCCCAGAATTTTTCAAAATTCCAGCGAGGCATTTTGACGATCACGTAATCGAGACTGGGTTCAAACAGGGCGCTGGTGTTGCCGGTGATCTGATTGGGCAATTCGTCCAGCGTATAACCCAGGGCCAGCTTGGCAGCAATCTTTGCAATGGGATAACCAGTGGCCTTGGAAGCCAGGGCAGAAGAACGGCTGACACGGGGATTGATTTCGACAGCAATGATTTTTTCAGTAGCCGGATCCTGTGCAAACTGGACGTTGCATCCACCCGAAAAATTTCCCAGTGAGCGCATCATCAGAATGGCCTGGTCCCGCATTAATTGAAATCCTGTATCCGACAAAGTCATCGCCGGTGCCACGGTGATGGAATCTCCGGTATGGATGCCCATCGGGTCCAGGTTTTCTACCGTGCAAATGATGACCACATTGTCATTTTTATCGCGAAGTAGTTCCAGTTCAAATTCCTTCCAACCGAGAACAGCTTTCTCAACCAGTACTTCATGGGTAGGAGAGGCATCCAGTCCACGTCTGAGCGCTTCGTCAAACTGGTCGGCCTTATGAACAAAACTGCCTCCAGAACCACCCAGTGTAAAAGAAGGGCGAATCACAAGCGGATATCCGATATGCTGAGCGGCTTCCTTTCCCTCCAAAAAGGAATTGGCAATCTGCGAAGGAGCGACCTCCACACCAATTGATACCATGTGGGCTCTGAATTTTTCGCGATCTTCGGTGAGCTCGATGGCTTCCACATCCACACCGATCATGCGCACGCCATATTTTTTCCAAATGTTTTGTTTGTCCGCTTCAATGGCCAGATTGAGAGCGGTCTGTCCACCCATGGTGGGCAACACGGCGTCAATTTTGCGTTCCTCCAGTATTTTGACGATACTTTCTACCGTCAGGGGCCAAAGGTAGATATGATCCGCAGTGACGGGATCCGTCATGATGGTGGCTGGATTGGAGTTGATAAGGCTGACCTCGATCCCTTCTTCGCGCAGGGAACGGGCGGCCTGGGTACCCGAATAATCAAACTCGCAAGCCTGGCCGATGATGATGGGACCGCTGCCGATGATCAGCACGGAGCGGATGGAAGGATCCTTTGGCATAATAAAATTTGCGCAAAGATAATCCGGTGCGAGGATTACATATTTGAAAAATGCCGATCGGTCAAAATTGACTGTTTTTAATAAAATCAGGATGATTTGCTATAAAAGATGACAAAATTCTTCTGAACTGACGCTTTTTCATGACAGATGGGGAGATAATTTGGTGAATATTATGTGAATAGAAGATTTGTTAACATCAAATACTGACAAAATTGCAACTTTCCCTGATTGGCACAGTTTTAATGGTCTTCTCTGCGAAACGAATAGTTTTCACAAATCCTTTTTACTAAAATTTAAATCAGATTATTTATGAAACCAATTAATGATCGAGTAATCGTCAAACCGGCCCCTGCCGATGAGAAAACCAAAGGAGGAATCATTATCCCCGACACTGCCAAGGAAAAACCACAGCGCGGTGAAGTCATAGCTGTCGGACCTGGCAAAGACGGCAACATGATGACCGTGAGTAAAGGTGACATTGTGCTGTACGGTAAATATGCCGGACAGGAATTCAATTACAAAGGCACGGATTATCTGATCATGCGCGAGGATGACATCCTTGTAATTGTAGAGTAATCCCTGAACACTGTAAGAACTTCGACCAATTCATTTCTAAAAAATTCTTAAAAACAATACATCATGGCTAAAGACATCAGTTTCAATAGCGACGCAAGAGAAAAATTAAAAGATGGCATCGACAAGCTTGCCAATGCGGTAAAGGTGACCCTGGGTCCAAAAGGACGCAACGTGGTTATTCAGAAATCCTTTGGCGCACCCCAGATCACCAAGGACGGTGTAACCGTAGCAAAAGAGGTCGAACTGGAAAATCCTGTAGAAAATATGGGTGCCCAGATGATCAAGGAGGTGGCTTCCAAGACAGCCGATATTGCCGGAGACGGAACCACTACAGCCACTGTACTGGCACAGTCCATGGTGACAGCTGGTCTTAAATATGTAACCGGAGGAGCCAATCCCATGGATCTCAAAAGGGGAATCGACAAAGCCGTTTCTGCCGTAACCGCTGATTTGAAAAAGCAGTCCGAGCAAATTGGAAGCGATTTCAATAAGATCAAACAGGTAGGTTCTATTTCAGCCAACAACGACGATGAGATCGGAGGTCTGATCGCAGATGCGATGAAGCGCGTGACTAAAGATGGCGTCATTACTGTAGAGGAGGCAAAGGGTACCAACACGGAAGTGAAGGAAGTGATCGGAATGCAGTTTGATAGGGGATATCTTTCTCCTTACTTCATTACCAATGCAGACAAGATGATTGCTGAGTACGATAATCCGTATATCCTCATCACAGACAAAAAGATTTCCAATATGCAGGAAATCGTGCCAGTACTCGAAAAAGTCGTTTCCAGCGGACGCCCTCTTCTGATCATTGCTGAAGATGTGGACAGTCAGGCGTTGGGTGTTTTGGTAGTAAACAGGCTCCGCGCCAACCTCAAAGTGGTGGCTGTAAAAGCTCCCGGATTTGGCGACAGAAGAAAAGCCATGCTCGAGGATATCGCTGTACTGACCAATGGTACCGTGATCTCTGATGAAAAAGGATATAAACTCGAAAACACAGATCTCGATTTGCTGGGTCAGGCTGAGAAAATTGAAGTGGATAAAGACAATACAACCCTGGTCAATGGTAAGGGTACAAAAAAGATGATCGATGCCAGGATCAATCAGATCAAGGCGCAGATCGAAACCACCACTTCTGACTACGATCGAGAGAAGTTGCAGGAAAGGCTGGCCAAACTGGCTGGAGGAGTTGCAGTACTTTATGTAGGTGCAGCTACTGAAGTGGAAATGAAAGAAAAGAAAGACCGCGTGGACGATGCACTGCATGCCACCCGTGCCGCAGTGGAGGAAGGGATTGTTCCGGGAGGAGGTGTAGCTCTTGTGAGAGCCATTGATTGCCTGGAGAAAATTAAAAACATCGTCAACGAAGATGAAAAATTCGGAGTGGACATCGTCAGAAAAGCTCTTGAGTCTCCGCTGCGCGTGATTGCAGAGAATGCCGGTGACGAGCCTTCTGTGATCGCCATGCACGTCAAAGCCAAGAAAGGAGCCTACGGCTACAATGCCCGTACCGGTCAGTTTGAAGATCTCAAAAAAGCAGGTGTGATCGATCCGACCAAGGTGACCCGCGTTGCTTTGGAAAATGCAGCCTCCATTGCAGGGATGGTGCTGATGACGGAGTGCGTGATCAACGACAAACCAAAAGAAGACAAAGGACATGCTCATCCTCATCCAGGAGGAATGGACGGAATGATGTAAGAACTTTTTCTTCCTGAAAATAAAAAGGCCCTCTGAATTTCGGAGGGCCTTTTTTGTTGATTGCATTCCTCTTTGGAATATGATCGTATAACATAGCCGGTTTCGCAAATCATGAACTTTGGCTAATTCGATTCAGGGATTTCATAATGAAAAATTATTAGAATCCAATCCTCAAAAAACCCTTAGAGCTGACATCTCCGATAGAATGAATTTGAGAATTGAAATGAGGATACTGTTTGCATATACCCAAAATACAAAACCAACAATAAACTTCAAAATCTAGAAAATCCGATCTTTCTCAAGTCTTTTGCTGCAGAATGCTACAGTTGAATACGAGCATCAAAGCGAGCCATTTATATTTCCTGTTCTATTAAAAAATTTTCTTTCTTGATTTATTCATGAGTGGTTTTGACTTCACTCGTTTAAATGAAATTTCTGTCTCCTGGAAACCCAAAAGGATCGGTTTGACGTCACTTGTTTGCCGTCCGGATAGAAATCATGATTGAAGATGAAAGGTCCCTTGAATGTATGGGTATGTACAAAAAAAAAAGAGATCGGTTCATACCCCCCAGCGAACCGATCTCAGAAATTGTTGTCTCCAATTTCTTGGATAACCAATCAGATTGCTCTGACGCTATTTTATATACATAAACCTTGCCAATTTTTACTGAAATTGAAATTAATTCTAATATAGTGATCTGGTCTGATCAAAAAAATATTATAAATAGCTGATAGACAGTTATAAATGATTTTAAAAATATTTTGATCGGGCAGGAATGTCTTTATTGAATATTTTAAGTTAAATATGAGTGTAAAACATCTTTTGTCAAATGGGAAGCAAATGAAAAATTCTGGGCTCAATAAAGAAAATGTGCTTTTCGTTTGTTAATGTGGCGGATGGAATACAGATCGGTCACTTTAACTTGGTTTTATCTAGTCTGTCAGATTCTGCTGACGGGGCCTTTCCTCTTTGCACAATCCAATGAGGGGACTGAGTTTTGGTTCAGTTTTATGGAGCACCGCGACAGGGGCAATTCCCGGATGTGCATGATCACCTCGAAATACGGGACCAGCGGCACGGTATCCATCCCGGGAAGTGGATGGGCCACTACTTTTTCGGTCAACCCCAATGGGATCGCCACCATTTCCCTGCCACCAGAATGCGAGAACATCGGATCCGAGCAGGTGAGGAGGGCAGCCGTACGCGTGATCACGGATCAACCCAGCTCTGTTTACATTCATCAGTTCAACGAGTTTCGTTCGGATGCAGCTTTGGTCCTTCCGGTAGTTTCCCTGGGCAGGGAGTATTATGCCATGTGTTATGCTGCCTACGAAAACCGGGACGATCATTACCCTTCCGAGTTTTTGATCGTGGCCACGGAAGATCAAACCCGAGTCAGCATAAGGCCAGCCGCCAATACAAGAGCCGGCGTTCCTTCAGGCCGCAACTTTCAGATTTTGCTCAATCGGTCTGAGACTTATCAGGTACAAGGATCACAGGTCAGTGATGATTTGACGGGTAGTTATATCCTTTCAGATAAGCCTGTAGCCGTATTCAGCGGCAACCGATGGACTCAGGTGCCCAATGGTTGTGGAAACCGGGATAACTTGCTCGAACAAATGTATCCTGTAGAAACCTGGGGCAGGGAATTTATAGCTGTTCCCTCCGCGCTGGTGGAAGAAGATATCTATCGGGTAATAGCCTCCGAAAACAATACGACAGTCACTATTGACGGACAAAATTCCGGTAGTATGCAAATTCTGAATTTGTCCGCGGGTCAATGGAGGGAATTCAAACTATTCCGGGATGCGTCCCTGATCCGCAGCAACAAGCCAATAAGTATTGCGCACTTTCTGGTGGGAGGTTTGTGCAATGGATTAAACGGATTAGGTGATCCTTCCATGCTGATGCTCAACAGCAACTCCCAGTTGCGAGACACTGTGACTTTGTACAACAGTCCCTTTCAGAATATACTCAGGAATTTTATCAACATCGTTTGTAAAAGCACTGACAGCAGCAGCATTAATGTGGATGGCAGAACGGTATCGGCCTATGGGCAGTCCTTCAAAACTTTGGGACCTTCAGGAGAATTTGCTTACGTAAGTCTGGAGCTTGGCTCAGGAGCACACACACTGACCTCTGCAGGATGTGGTCTGATCGCCTCAGCTTACGGATACGGGCAGGCAGAATCCTATGCCTATGGCGGTGGGGCCAATTTTTATAAGATCAATACCGTACAAACTGAGGATGGAGCCTGTCTGGGAGACAGCATGCTATTTGATTCGGGATTGCCAGCGTCCAGATTCAAAGTCAGATGGGACCTGGGTGATGGCAGGCTCAGCGATCTGCATCGCTTATATCATCAATACAGTCAAACAGGACGATACCAGGTGAAGCTGATGGTCGAAGATCTCTGCCGAAACAGCCTGGATTCTGCTGAAAAAGAAGTCCTCATCAGCTTGCGAAGGCCACTGACTGCTTATCCTGATACGCTGGCCTGTTTAGGTACATGGATACAACTCAGGGCATTTGATACCACTGATGCCATATATCAATGGACGGGTCCTGGTGGATTCTATTCTGAAAAGCAGTTTGTCACCCTGATGGCAGACAGTCTTTCGCAGAGTGGATCTTATCTGGTGACGGGATCCTGGTTTGGCTGTAAAACTTTGCCTGCTGAGATCAGTATCAAGCTTGTAGAAAATCCCACACCCGATTTGGGTCCTGATCAGTTCTTTTGTCCGGCCCGTGGTGAATCCATCTGGCTCAGGTCAGAGGGACCGGATCAGATCTTGTGGCAGGATGGCAGCACGGATCCTGATTACGAAATTCGAAATGGAGGGCAGTATATACTCGAACTGAAAAATTCCTATGGCTGTACCGCCCGGGACAGCATTCTGATCGAGGAGATATGCCCGGAGCGGGTTATTTTTCCCAATGCGTTTTCACCCAATGGCGATGGTGTAAATGATTTTTTCCAACCCTATTTTGAATACATTTCCCAGCCCCGTTTCTGGATCTTTGATCGCTGGGGAAATCAGATCTGGTATAGTGATTCTGAGAATCCGGGATGGAATGGAGAATTCAATGGCGAACGCTCCATGCCGGGGGTTTATGTTTATTTATTCCTGTACAAAGGGTACGATCTTTCAGGAAGGCTCAGGGAATTCAGCAAAAGCGGAGATTTCAGCCTGATTCGCTGAAGCAGCTTAATTTTGATGATATGTAACTTAAGATCTGTCCTTTGTTTTTGTTCTGATGCCCCCCTGAATTGAATTCTTCTTCGAGATCTTCTTTCTGGAATGGCTCCTGTATCAGAAAAGCTCATTGGGTTCTTTGAAGTCTGATTTTTCTATGATTTGTGGATCATTGTTGCGCACGGAATTCACCCGGTCCGATACGCGGTAAGCTTCCATACCATCATCCGGATAGGGTTTCAAATGGTGGAGCAGCGCATCCGCAGTCGTCTCTCCGGCATCGATCCACTGTCTTTCTTCTTCTCTCAGCAAAATAACCGGCATGCGGTTGTGGAATGCTGAAACAAACTGGTTGGATGGAATCGTGATGACCGTAAAACTCAGCAGGGTTTCTCCCTTTTCGTTTTTCCAGCGGTCATAGATGCCGGCCAGTGCAAATACTTCAAAATTTTTTACTCCAATGCGGTAGGGAATTTTGGAATGGGCCTTCCCCTTTTTCCATTCGTAGAAACCGTCCATTGGGACCAGGCAACGTCTGTGGAGCAAGCCGCTTTTGAAGGATGGTTTTTCTTTCAGGCTTTCAATGCGTGCGTTGATCATTTTAGAGCCGATGGAGGCATCTTTGGCCCAGGAGGGGATCAATCCCCATTGGGCCGGTTGGAAGTGAAGAGGGTCCTCCTGAAGGATCACCGGAAGCCGGTGGGTCGGAGCTATATTGAAACTGGGCAGAGGGTTGTATCGCTCCAGATCCTCTGAATAGAATTCTGAACCAAATCTCTGTTCCAGTTCTTTTTCAACCCGGGTCAATGATCCTCTTCCACACATAATGGGACAATATTACCAAAAAAAAAGGTGCGGCCAAATGGTCCGCACCTCAGCGATGTTTTTATCGGGAAATAATTAATGGGTCTTGATGAAAGCATCCAGACCTTTGTTCTTTAAGTTCTTTACGGTTTTTTCTGCTGCCTGACGGGACTCGTATTGACCGGCGATGGCACGATAGTATTCGTCTGTTCCAAAGACCTTGGAAGTAGCGGAAGCGTAACCCATCTTTTTAAGTTTAGCCACCTGTTTGTCGGCGTGGGAAGGGACTATGTACGAACCAGCAACCACATAGAATTTGCCTGACTTGCTGGTTGCGGGTTTGCCTTCAGTCGAGGCGGTGGATTTACTGCTGGTTTTTTCTGCTGTTTCAGCCTTTTTCTCAACTCTCTTGGTTTCCGTTGTGCTGCTGGCAGTAGTGTTTGAGACAGGCTTGGCGACAGGAGAAACATTTTCATGCTGTACCTGAGCGCTTGTACTCTGGTTGCCTTGTGCAGTGGTGTAATCTATGTTGCCATTGTCCGGTGCTCCTACCTGCTGGGGCAGTTCACCGGTAAGACCCAGGATGATGCTGTCTTCCGCAGTGAGGGCCATGTTGTCCACACTGGTTGTGTCCACCATCAGACTGTCCGTAGTCTCAGCAGTGACTTCGGCATCCTCAGGCGCTTTGAATTTCTTATACATGACGACGGAAATGGCTACAACCAATAAAACAAGAAGGAGGTAAAGCAAGATCCGGATCAAATTCTTCATTTCCATAATATATTTTTATGCAAAAATACAACATTTTATAAATTAAAGAAATAAAAATGTGTAAAACTAAAGTTAATCTGGAATCAGTTTGCAGGGTTGCGCCTCTGTTCCCTGAACCAAATGGTCTTTCGGACAGCCAAGTTTTGACATTTTGAAGCCGTTATTCCTACCTTTGCTGCATCATGAGTCAAAGAAATTATTGGTTGCTGGTGGCCTGTACCATGCTGTCGATCCTGGTTTTGGATCAAATTCTGAAAATATACGTCAAGACGACCATGTATCAGGGACAGGAATATCTGATACTGGGCCAGGAATGGGCCCGGATCCATTTTGTGGAAAACGAGGGAATGGCTTTTGGTATCAGTTTGGGAAATTCATTTGGAAAACTGATGCTTAGCCTGTTCAGAATTGTAGCCGTTTTCTTTCTGTTCTTCATACTCTGGCGTCTGGTACGTGCCCGGGAGATCCCAGGTATAGTAATCGCTTTCAGTATGATCCTGGCAGGGGCGTTGGGCAACATCATCGACAGCGTTTTTTACGGGGTTATATTTTCAAACTCTCCATACCATGGGGGCGTGGCAAGTCTTTTCCCGCCGGAAGGAGGCTATGCGCCCGTCCTGATGGGCAAGGTGGTGGATATGTTTTATTTTCCGATGATCCGCGGGCACTTTCCCGAGTGGGTACCCGTGTGGGGTGGTGAGGAATTTGAGTTCTTCAGGCCTGTTTTCAATCTGGCAGATTCTTCCATCTTTTGTGGCATCTGTCTTTTTCTTATTTTTTATGGCAGACTCAAAACGGCATCGCTGACGGGTCCGTTTACGGAAGGCCCTAAAAAACAAGCTTCCGACACGATGGTACCGGAAGCTGATGAACAAAATTAATCTTTAAGTAAAATTGGTTCCCTAGGCTGTTTTTTTGTTTTTCCCCAGGAAATTGGAGACGGCCACTTGTGCACGGTCCACACAATCGTAGTTGATCTTGCAGTGGACGTACTTGCCGCTTTTTTCTGTGAATACCACACCGGCCAGTTTCAGCACGCTGAGATGCTGAGAAGTCACGGACTGTTCGATTTTCAGTGCGTTGTAAATTTTGTTCACATTTACAACACCCTGGTTGTCAATAAATTGTAGAATACGGAGGCGAAGGGGGTGGGCCAGGGCCCTCATCAGTTCGCACGAATAGTCGAGCTTAACTGCATTAAAAGTTACCTTAGTCTTCTTCATTGAAGTTTCTTATTTTGATTTTCGTAGTTGACCTTAACGACACAAATATCCAAACAATTCTGGAATTGCAAAACAAATATTAAAATTTTTTTTCATTTGTTTTGTGGTCATTTAAAGGGAGTAAAGGCAGTATATAGCGAAAATCAACGAAGAAGCCCGAAAATTCAGGCCCTTCAACGGATCAACCGGCCAGGTCTTCCACCAGATTTGAGATCTGGTTCAAACGATCGCGGTCCAGAGAATAGTAGATGAACTTGCCCTGGCGGTCAGTAGCGACTACGCCTGCCCTTCTCAGGATGGCAAGATGTTGTGAGGCAACTGACTGCTCAAGCCTCAGCTTGATGTAGATGTCCGTAACAGTGAGCTTGTCCTGCTCCTCCAAAAGGTCGATCACCCTTTGGCGCAGTTTGTGGTTGACAGCTCTCAATACCAATACGGCTTTTCTGAGATCTGCGTAGTCGAGCTGGATTTCTTTGCCTCCTCTCTTAAGCGTAATCGTTTCGTTCCTTTTATTTTTCATATCACAGAATTTGATAAAAATGTGCAATAACGAGTAGCACTATCACAAGTTCTGTGCCAAAAGCCCAAACGCTTACCGATAATTTCAATATAAGGCAAATATTTAGTTTTTATATATATGGTAAACACCTTTGATTCAGTTTTAATTCAATCAGTTATAAAATTTTGGCTTGGGCTTGGTAATATGGGGATCATATACGTATAAAGGGGATGCATGGATCAAATCATCAAAATCCGAATCCCTGAATCGCTTCCAGGCAGGTTCAAGCTGGTCCGGGGCATTTTTTTGTGCGTGCCGGACGGGACCTTTCAGATCTTCTGGCAGGGCCATGCCCGGATCGGAATCCAGTATTACAGGCAATATATCTTGACATTCGGGAGGAACACTGGGCCCTAGTTCCATCAGATTACTCACCGGCTTTTTATGGACCACATCGTAAATCTGGCCCAGGAACTGGTTCTTGCGGGCGTGCATCAGACAGAGCACTTCAGACCGAGCTTCCCGATTCTGAGTCTGAGGCAAAGCAGAAATTCCGGCGTGCAGGAGAATTTCCAGACTTGGCAGGCAGATCAGAGGGATTTGCAGGGAGGCGCAAAGCCCTTTGGCCATTGCATAACCTGTCCGGAGGGAAGTATAGGATCCCGGACCGGCCGGAACAGATACTGCGTCTATATCCTTTATATTTATATGCAAGCTTTCCAGCAGCTCCCTGCAAAGGACCATCAGATCAGCGACCGCCTCCCGGTTGGGGATGATGCGCTCACCCAAAAGAATGCCATCTTTACTGATGGCTATAGAACAAGCGGGAGGACCGGCTTCCAGGTGCAGGATCCGCGCCATGGTTTAACCTTTTTGCTTGAGGATACCCTTGTATCTGGCAGGGTCCAGGAGGATTCTGTTGGCCTCGCGGATCAAAGGATCGTGTACGAGCCGGTTGATCAACAAGCCCCTTTCAAAATGACTCCGTTCTACAATGCTTTCTCCAATGACCTGAGCGATGCGGGATTTGTGCTTTTCTATTTGCTTCCATTGATCTTGGTCTATTGAGCTTCTGAGGACAGAAAGCTCCCGGTCGAGTTTCAAATCGGGAAAGGCTCTGGCCACGCTATCCAGTTCTTCAATTTTTTTATCCAATGGGGATTGATCGTCAAACCTGGTCTCCTTTAAATATTTGATGAAGTCATCCACCTCTGTAAATTCAAATCCGGATGGATCGGCTGGAGCGGGATGGTTGAGGCAGTATCGCGTGACATAATTGAATATATGGTTCTGTTCGATCAGCTTGTTGATGATCGGCGGGTAGTTGGCATCCAATACTTCGACATCGGGCATGACTCCCCCACCATCGAACACGGTACGGCCGTTTCGGGTTTTGAATTCTGATTTGAGCGAATCCGGTAAATGGATCTTATTGCCTTCCGCATCGTAGCTGACGCTCTGTATGCATCTGCCGGAGGGAATGTAATACTTGGCAATGGTCAGTTTGACCTTGGCATTGTATCCGACATCCTTGGTATTCTGCACCAGTCCTTTTCCATAAGAGATCTGTCCGATCACGATGCCCCTGTCCAGGTCCTGAATGGCACCGCTGACGATTTCAGAGGCAGACGCGGATTGACCATTGATCAGGACAGCCAGGGGAATCTGTTCGTCAATGGCCGACATGCGGGTATGATACACCTGATCGTGCTCCTTGAGTTTCCCCCGCGTGCTGGATATGAGTTGGCCCTGGGGAATAAATGTATTACAGACGTTGACCGCTTCGTGGAGCAAGCCCCCGCCGTTGTCGCGCAGGTCCAGGATCACGGCTTTCATGCCGGGATGCCCGGACTTCAGCTTGCTCAGGGCGTCCTGAACGTTCTTGCCGGCGTTTTCAGAGAAAGTAGCTAATACTATATAACCTACTGAGTCTGGCAGGATGGTGGAATACGGCACATTGGGGATGTTGACCTCGTCGCGGATCAGCTTCAGGGTCCTGGGCTGCTTTTCTCCCGGTCTGAGGACTACGACATCCACTTCCGATTTGGGCATTCCCCGCATGATCTGATACAGGTCTTCACTGTCTTTTCCTTTGGCATCCAGGCCATTGACAGAAAGTACCAGATCCCCGATCCGGAGCCCTGCCTTATGAGCCGGATAATCCTGATAGATCTCGGTGATCGTCACGTAATCCCCAATTTTACGGGCTTTGGCTCCGATCCCGTTGTATTTTCCTTCGATGGCCAGCCTGTAGTTTTCGATCTGTGCTTCGGAAATGTAATTGGTAAAGGGGTCCAGTGATTTCAACATGGCATCGATGCCGGTTTTCATCAGACGAGAGGGATCTGTCTGGTCTACATAGTTGGCATTGATCTCCTTATATACATTGCTGAATATTTCAATATTCCGGGTGATCTCAAAATACTTGTTGAAGCCCGTCCAGGCTGCCCCGCATAGGAATGCAAGAGCGAATAATGTCATGAGGCTTAGGGTGAATTTCCTTTTCATTTTTTCCTGTATTTACTTGGCTCATGAGTACAAACGGAGCGGCCTGATTGTTTAGTGTGAATCTCCCGGATGTCCAAAGGTCAATCGAAAACTCTGAAGATAAGCCTCTTCAAATCAGCTATGACATCGATGGGATCAGCTGGTATTGCGATTTTTCCCTTTACTTTGCAGATGAATCAAGGAGAATTTAAGATGATAGCAGATTGGAAAGCAGCGTTGGAAGCACTGGACCGGGAAGTGGAAGCTTTTGCGGTTGAAGACGCACAGGCACTTGAGCAATTCAGACAGCGGTTTTTGGGTTCCAAAAATGTGCTGAAGGAATATTTCTCCTGGATGGGAAAGATCAGTCCTGAAGAAAGAAAGGAGTTTGGTGCCCGAATCAATGCGGTAAAGGAAGCCGCCCAGGAGCGATTTCAGGATCTCAAATCTGCCTTTGACAAACCTTCGGCTGTCAGCGGAGCAGTCCCCGACCTGAGTCTCCCCGCCCTGACGGGCGAGGCCGGCAGTCGTCATCCCATATCCCTGGTCATGAACCGGATCGTGGATATTTTCACACGGATTGGATTTCAGGTGGCAGAAGACCGGGAAATAGAAGATGACTGGCACAACTTTACCTCCCTCAATACGCCGGACGATCATCCGGCACGTGATATGCAGGACACCTTTTATCTGAAGGATTCCACCCAAATGCTGCTAAGGACCCATACCTCCAGCGTACAGGCCCGCTTCATGACCACCCACAAGCCACCCATCCGGATCCTGGCACCAGGCAGGGTGTACCGCAACGAGACGGTATCTGCCCGATCGCACTGTCAGTTCCATCAGGTAGAAGGCCTCTATGTGGATAAAGGCGTCTCCATGGCCGACCTGAAGCAGACCCTCTTGTTTTTTGCCAGGGAAATGTTTGGAGAGGATGTGAAGATCCGGCTCAGGCCCAGTTATTTCCCTTTTACGGAGCCATCGGCAGAGATGGATATCTATTGGGGACTCAAGGATGAAACCGATCACCGGATCACCAAGGGTACCGGCTGGCTGGAGATCCTGGGATGCGGGATGGTGGACCCAGCGGTACTTTCCAATTGCGGCATAGACCCGGAGGAATATTCGGGCTTTGCTTTTGGCATGGGCATCGAACGGCAGGCCATGCTCCTGTATAAAATACCCGACATCCGCTATTATTTTGAAAATGACATCCGATTCCTGAAGCAATTCAAACCCATTATTGCATGAGCCAAAAGCCATCCCTGGCCAAGGGAACCCGCGACTTCCTGCCCGCGCAGGCCCGGAAGCGACAGTATATTTTCAGAATTATTGAAGAAGAATTTAGAAACTTCGGTTTTCAGCCACTGGAAACTCCAGCCATGGAAAACCTGGGTACCCTGGAGGGTAAATATGGTGAGGAGGGCGACAAGCTGCTGTTCAGAATCCTGAACAGTGGCGATTATCTGAAAGACCTCAGTCCCGACGAACTCCAGACCGGAGAAACCCAGGGCATCACCCGGAAAATATCGGAGAAAGGCTTGCGCTACGATCTGACCGTACCTTTTGCCCGGGTGGTCTCCATGAACAGACACCTGATCCATTTTCCATTCAAAAGATATCAGATCCAGCCCGTCTGGCGGGCCGACAAGCCCCAGAGGGGAAGGTATCGGGAGTTTTACCAGTGCGATGCAGACGTGGTGGGCTCCGACAGCCTGATGTACGAAGCCGAACTCATCCAGATCTATGACCGCGTATTCAAAAAGCTGGGCGTGCCGGTGCAAATTGCGATCAACCACCGTTCGGTACTCGAGGGTCTGGCCGAGCAGGCTGGTCGTCCGGACCTGTTTATGACCATGACCCTGATCATCGACAAACTCGACAAAATCGGTGCCGAAGCCGTAAAGGCTGAACTCGTCCGTGCAGGCTTTGAGGACGATCGGGCAGCCTGGATCCTCGACCTTCTGGCAGGGCCCGATGCCGCCTTATCAGAATTTGAATTCAACCCTCGGGCTACGACAGGGGTCAGCGCACTCAAAAAAGTACGGGAATATGCCAGTGAGGCCGGGCTCAGCAATCCGCTTGAATTCAGCCCCTCCCTGGCAAGAGGACTGAGCTATTATACGGGATGCATCCTGGAGGTGATCCCGGTGGGGATCAAAATGGGAAGTCTGGGCGGTGGCGGCCGCTATGATAACCTGACCGGAGTGTTTGGCATGCCCGGTGTATCAGGTGTGGGCGTTTCCTTTGGGGCGGACCGTATCTACGATGTGATGGAGGAGCAGGGCTTGTTTCCGGATGGATTGGATACACCGGCCCAGGTCCTGGTGATCTGTCTCGATGAGGAAAGTCACAGACATGGTTTTGGTCTGGCCTCCAGACTGCGTGCAGCGGGAATTCGTACAGACATCTATCCGGAAGCTGCCAAGTTGAAAAAGCAATTCAAGCACGCGGAGGATCTGAGCATCCCTTTCGTGCTCATCATCGGAGAAGAGGAGCGCAAAAAAGGCTTGTATCCCTTAAAAGATCAGAAAACCGGAGCGCAAAGTATCCTGACTGAAGCAGAGATCATCAGGCAGATGGGAATGCTGAGTGAATAATTTTATTCCATTAATCGGCCTTTCCAGGCCAGCTGAAATTTTATTAGAGGTAGAAGGGTAAAAAGCAATTTAAATAATTGTATTTAATTTAAGTTAACAAAATGTTAAAGTTTGGTTGAAATTTACCAAACTTTATGAGGGTGATTAATTTTGAATAAAATCCACCCTTATGAACCCTCAACCCTCAACCC
>JAKQHM010000049.1 GCA_029572935.1 Bacteroidota bacterium | reverse complement strand
TTTCCCAGAGAAATTCTCCGGGCTGTTGGAGCACGACGATTCCGCCATCTGTTGAATTGCAGGGTGAGTGAGGAGCTGAATTCTTTCCGGGGAGAAAATCCCTTAGTCCTTGTGGCAGGACAGATGCACCAGGACATGGGACAGATTTATGAGTGGTGTTTCAAGCTGGCGGCCGAACTCGAGAGGGTGCGCTTTGTTTTTAAGCCACACCCAAGGGATTTGCAGCGTAAATCTTTGCTGGAACAGAAATGTGGCGGGCTGAGAAATACGGCAATATTCTCAGGCCCATTGGGTGCTGTGCTGCCGCTGGCTTCGATCACTTTGTCCGGGCATTCCACAGTGCTGCTGGAATCAGTCTGGATGAAGGTCCCTGCGCTGTCGATCCAGATATCGGGTGAAACCCCAGCGGAGTGGCAGCTGCGGGCGGGAATCCTGAGGGTGGTACGGTCCTATGCGGAGATGACCACCATGATTCAAGAAATTCTGGGGGGAGACTTTTTCCATCAGGGGGATTTTCAGGCTGCCGCTGATTACCTGGAAGAATTCCTCGGATTCAGTGCCTGCCAGACTTTCCAGGCAGTGTCGGATCTATTCAAAAATAAGGTTTAAAGGGCCAATCAGGAATTTTTTCTCGCCTGGCTCTCCAGGATCAGCAGGGGCGAATCAATTTCCTTCAATTATCGGCAATGATGTACTTTTATGCTTGACAGATACGATTTCTGGATATAGAGTACTATTATCCCTTTCGTGAAAAGGAGACCGCCCATGCCACAGGGTAACTTGAATTCCCTAATTGGTATTCCTGATTACGACGAAGCGACAAACCTGTCCACGTATCTGATCAGTCATGGTTGGAATGCGGACCATGCCTATTCACCGGAGCAGCTGTTGACTGATCTGGAGGATGGTAATTATCGCCTGGTGGTGATTGATCTGGGAATACTGGACGATTCGGAGTGGAGTTTTGAGGAGTATCTGGAGGAAATCGGACCGGAGATTTCAGTGGTGGTGCTGACCCAACCAGGGTGCGACACAAATTCGGATCTCTTCCAGATGGATGGGATTGTCGTCGTGCGGCATCCCTATTCGACTTGGGATTTCAAGGCTGCGATTGCCGAAGTGACACGCTCTCTTCCAGAGATCGAAGAAGGCGAAGATGAAGACATCACTGGATGTCTGGAGGAAGATGATTATCTTCTGTGTGAGGACCTTCAGGCGTTGTCACTTTAGCATTTTCTCTCTTCTTTTCTGGTTTGCCCCTTCCTGGGGCAGTCGTAGCTTCCACCACGGTGAGTGGGCGGCTTACCGTGGTGGAGGCCTGTTTTAAGGATTCATTGGCTTTAGAATTCGAATTACTGTTCCATCTCAATCCCGTATCAGGGATTTCACAATCACCATTAAAAAAAAGTTGTTGCTTTATTCAAGGAGGAGTGTTATTAATCCGGCCTCTTCACCAGAAGAGATCATTGTATTTCTTTCCGGCCGCTTCTGAATTTTCAAATTCTTGAGTTTTGGAGCAGGCGTGATGATCCACTTCTTTGAGAATAGCAGAATATCTATAATGGTAAATCCTAAAACGTTGCCTTTCTTTTTTGGCTTCGTAGTGCTGCTGCTAACATTTCCTACAGTCCATCTCGGTTTTGATTCTGATGATTTTGTTCATCTTGAAAAAATTCTTTATCAGTTTGGAAACCCTGGGAGCCTGCATCATTTTTTAAACACTATAAAGAATCTATTTGTCTTTGTAACTCCAGAAGAAGTAAATAATGCTTTTTCAGCTGATTCACATATCTGGTGGGCGGAAAAGGATATTAAAATTGCATTTTTCCGCCCTTTGAGCTCCTTCAGCCATTGGGTTGATGGTTATTTGTGGCCTGGCTGGCCGTTCCTGATGCATCTACAGAATGTTATCTTATTCGCTTTGATAGTTGTGTTTGTTGGGCGACTCTATTTCAAATTGTTAAACCCCCTCTGGTTAGCTGGTATTGCAGGGTGCATTTTCGCAATCGATGATGCCCATGCGGATGCGCTGAAATGGATAGCGAGCCGGAATTCACTATGGGCGTTTTTGTTCGGTATCCTGTGCATCTTGTCCCATCATAATTGGCGTATGAAAGGATATAGTCGAGATCGGAAGAGC
>JAKQHM010000047.1 GCA_029572935.1 Bacteroidota bacterium | reverse complement strand
CAGGTTGTCACTAATGGTCGTTTCAGGATTGTTCACAATTAAAAGGCCATTACCACCTTCTAGTACTCGATTGCAAGTGATCACACTTTTCCGACTATGAGAAATATCAATCCCTGGTTTGGGATTGTTGGTAGTAATGGTGTCATTTTGGATTCGAGTTCCATGCCAATTGTGTACAAATATCCCAGCACCATTGTTTGTAGCGTTGTTGGTAATCCGATTGTGAGTAATGTATCCAGATTGTGGTCCTTCTGCATCTGCTGTAAAACTCACACCTATAGTATGATCTCCACCATTAGTCTGAATCTCATTATTTACAATATATACCTCATTGTTCAGGGTACCTGAAAGATGTACCTTGACTCCAAAATTCTCCGGACCATTGTCTGTGTGCAGATGAGCATGTTCAATGTTGGTAAATATTTTTGTTCGGCTCACATTTATATCAAATGCTTTATGCACGTTATTGGTCCAGATACTGGACAGAGGATCACTGGCCACTGCAGTCAGGGTGTGAGATGCACCCCCACTTATTTTATCAAGTACCGCTATAGGTACATGTTCAAATTTGATAGAGTCTATATTCAGGTCCCTTTTAAGGGAGATATCCTTATTGTAATCGATTCCAATATACTTGATGTCGTGTACATCAAAATTGCGCAATCTGGCTGAGGCATTGGTTACCTTGAACGCGGTATTAAATTTTTCAATTTCATTGACAGATCCTGTGCTAGGCATCCACTGTAAATGATCATTGCGGTCAACAATAATGGCCGTACCATCTCCACATCCGCATTTCAATTCTCCACAGTCGATTAACCAACAACCTCTCATATAGTTATCGTGAAAAGCTTCTATTTTCATACGATGAAATTGTTCAAAGTGTATTCCATCAATATTTTCTTCAAACCGGCAGGAAATCATCTTTATTTTCGCACCTCTCGTAGATCCTGTTCCTCCACGCAGGTACAAAGCCTTGTATGCATCCCAAATTTCAGCCGCAGTCCATTCCAAAGAGGATTGCTGGTAGGCCTGGATTCCCTGCCACCTGCAACAATTAATAAAAGGAATCCCCAATCTGGCAGCAGTCTGAAGGACAGTTCCGTTTAAATGAAAATTTTTGCCCTGATTTACTGTAATGAGTGACCCTTCCGCCATATTCCAAGTTCCCGCGCCAAAACTGACATTGATATCCACAATTAAATTCCCTTCTATCAAAAGGGGCGCAGTAGAATGATTCATATAATCCAAAATAAACTGGTAAACTGTTTTCTGCTGATTGGTAAGATAATCGCTCATTTTGAGGGTGCCTAAAGGTAGACCAAGATATGCCCCTTCATGTATGGTTTTACAATGGGTAACTTCATCCATCAGGATGGTATCACAATACACCTTGTGGGTGACACAAATCTCACCATCTTCTGTAATAAAGTTTGTGAAAAAATGCTCAGGCGGCACATGGTCAGGATAGGTTCCGATATATACTGTTCCATCACTAAATTCCCATTTATGCACCGTCATGCCTGGAGAATCACATGTTGGATCTACCCTGTACTTATTTTTCATACATGAAGGTGGATACTGTTCATTATTATCTAATTCTTGAAAAGTAAAAGCGGCGCTGGTACAGCACTCGCATGGTGGTAAAAAAACACTGTCACAACAAGTATAAAATGAACTATCAATGTAGAATTTTGCACAAACCCAGTATGGTCCGCTTCCTATAAAGTCACGCTGTGTTGTGGTATCATAATCAATCTTTTTACCTCTCCCATCTCCAAAGTCCCATTCTATACTGTCTATTTCGAATAGGGTACTTACTGTAAATTCAAAACAACATTCTTCTCTAACTTGGGTGGTACATTGGTTCCAACTAAAATCAAAACATTCACATGGATCGATGACGACATTAAAACAACAAGAAAAATAATAACCTGTAAATGCGTTAGTATTGGTAATACAAACTTGAAATACCCCTTGACTTTGGAACTCATGAGCCATAGTATTTGCATTTGAAACAATGGCTGGTGTATTGTCACCAAAAGTCCAAGTATAATTTAAAGGCAATGGATTAGTAATAGATACATTCAAATTTATACAACTATCAATTGAATGGGAGGGATCTAAAGTCTCACAATAATCCGGATCACTACAGTTGTTTACCCTCAATTGTTTTATACATGTGTCTGATGTTTCTCCTAAAGTTGTAATGAGGGTAATTGTTAATTGAGTATTGGCAGCCAGAGAGAGATTAACACATAATTTCCGCTGAGTCGATGCAACAGGTGGAGTTAAACCATTGGCTGAAATTGTCCAAGTGTATGTGTCTTGTGTTTGACTTATTGCTTCGACACATAATTGATATACACTTCCACTACAAAGGGATTTCGTAATTAAAAACGAACAATCAGGATCTTCCTGAGCATGGAGTTGATTCATAGGGGTGAGTCCCATGTAAAAGAGCGTGATCAATATCAGATAATATCGGCTATATAAAAGAGAACCGGTATTCCACCCTCGATGACATCTTTTAAAGGAAAAAATGAATGGACTGTTGACTGTTGACTGTTGACTGTTGACTGTTGACTGTTGACTGTTGACTGTTGACTGAAAAATTACCTGAGTTTTTCATAAAATGGCAGTTTTGAAGATGAAAAAAATAACATAGCAATTCAGCTGAATACAGGATTCAACCTATGCTCGGTTGGTTAAAAGATCCGTACAGCCTGATTACAGTCCGTGCGCGCTTACGGGGAGTAATGGCACCGTGCGGGAAGTGAATAAGATGGATCTCAGCCTAATTGCAAGAGGATATCTGCTATCGGCAAGTGAGCTGAAAAGCCATTCTATTCCATTGCAATATAGAAAAGGGGACCCTACTGTAAAATACCAATAAATAGGTATTTTATATATTTTATCGATTATTTATTTGTAATTACCTTTTTATCAATATGTTTATGCATATAAAAAACATATAATTATCGAATTGACTTTAAATTTCCTGCAAACAGCATAGGTTCTATCTGATTTTTCGGTCCCAGGGAAAATGGGAATTTTCATAGGCGTAGACTTAAGCCAAGGCTATTGGCTTAAGCTTAGGCAATAAGCTATCCCCATTCCTTTCCCGACATCATCAGGGCTGCCTGGTGGCCCACACCGGTGCCGATGGCCACGCCCATGCCGCCCATCCGGACTGCTACGCCCGTCCGGGCGGATATTTTTTCTAGAATGGGTTTCTTTTCCGGTCCCAGTCCCATCACGCCGATCCAATGATCGCTGATCTCAAATTTTTTACCTCCAAATAAATGACGATCCGCAAAATCGAGCAGGTAATGCTGGATCCCGGGATTGAATTCCAGCTGATCGGAAAATTCCTGCTCCAGGGCCAGGTGTCGGGCACCCCCCAGCAAAATTCCCCCAGCCACAGGTCTGAAATAAACATATCCCTTGTGATAATGATAAGCTCCACGGAGAGGCGGGCAATGGTCAGATTGGAGTACCATGACCTGGTTGCGGGCAGCCCGCACGGCTATATCCGGCAAGAGTTGTGGTGCGAATCCATTGACAGTGTATAATAAATTTCGGGAACTCAGGCTGCCGCGGAGCTCGGTCTCAATGCGGACAATATCTGCCAGTTCTTCATGTCCCGATACCCGGGTGCCCCAGAGGATGCGACCTCCCATGGAAATAAACTTTCGGACCAATCCGCGGATCAGCTTGAAAGGATCCAGAAGGGACTCGTGGTCTGTGCGGACCATCTGGGTCACATCCTTCAAGCCATGACGGGGCAGCTCCTCATCTGCAAAGCGAAAATAGTCAGGGATGTCCAGCACATGGCGAATCTGGTCGTTCAGAAATTCCAGATCTGCAGGACGTAGGGCCTCCCCGGGAAATTCCTGCGTGATGATTTCATATCCTCCGCAGGGGTCCAGGCCTATTTCGGTTCCTTCATTTCGCTTTAATAGCTCCTGTATACCCCTGTAGCGTCTTTTAAAAAGGGCAAACACTTCTTCCGGTGGATGAGACTTCAGATCGTCCAGCAATTCTCCCGGACTGCCAAAACAGGCAAAGCCCGCATTGCGGGTACTCGCACCATCGGGCTGGACGCCCCGTTCGAGGATCAGCACCTCGGCATCCGGATTCAGCTCCAGATAACTGATGCCCGCATTGAGACCCACGATCCCGCAGCCAATGATGGTCAGGTCCGTTTCAAGCTGATCCCCTCTGCGTTCCCAAAAACTGCGGTTCAGTGTACTCATTTTGGCTGGATCTTAATTTGCGTGGATAGTGACAACACTCGTGAAGGGCCTTGTAAGTTTCATCGTTAGCCCTGAACCTGGGCGTATCATATCCGGCAGCCGCGATCCTCAGCTGGATCTGGTCCAGGCTGATGAGGGCCGGATTGAATTTTAAATCCAATATCTTGGTTTTTTGATTCCATTTGGCCTCTTTGACTCCGTCTACCCTGGCGGCTGTTTCAATTTTTTTCCTGCACATACCACAGTTGCCCGCCACCTCAATGGAGGCTTTTTCCAGGACGGGCTTCTGAGCGAATACCTGTCCTACCAGAAAAATCACGACAAAAAAGAAAGTTCCTTTTAACATCACCATGCAGAATTGAATGTAAAACAACTACCCGAGCAAATCGTTCCGAATTCCATGAAGCGTTTCTTCGCTTGCAGGAGACAATGAGAAACGGGAATATGGCATTCCCATCAGGAAAACACTTTCAGTTCATCCGCCTGGCCTAGCCGGGAACCGGAAATTTAGAAGCACTGGAAAAAGCTGCCTTTTGGATCATTGAATCTCCGGGGCCATCATCCGGAGGTCTGATATTTTCCAAAAGACTTATTTTTCGCCCTTAATTCAATTGTATGATTCAGAGAATTCAAACCATCTGGCTTTTACTGGCCTCCGCCCTGTTCGGTTTTGCCCTGGCGCCCGGAGTGTCCCTTTTGGATGCGGAGCCGGTGGATGCCACCATACTGGCGGATGGACAGATCCGGATCTGGGAGAGCCACATCCTGAGTGCGGGAGGCGTTATTTCCACGATCCTCAGCCTGGCGGCTATTTTTTTGTTTAAAAACCGGCCGAACCAAATCCTTTTGGCCAGCCTGGCGGCACTCTGTCAGATCCTGCTCGTGCTCCTTTCTTCGTTTTACATGAGTTACAGACTGGACCGGATGGACGAGATGAGACTGGACTGGGGTTCTTTCACGGGTTTTGCGGGTGTGGTCCTGATTTGGCTGGCTGCCCGGGCCATCCGCAAAGACGAGGAAAAGGTCAGATCGATGGACCGCCTGAGGTAAAAAAAATTATTTCGACTTAAGGGTTTTGAATTCAGTCCCTTGTATTATCTTTGCACTCCTTAAAATTAAAAGGTATGGCAAATCATAAATCTGCTTTAAAAAGAATCCGCCAAAACAAGGTGACCCGTATGGCCAACAGGTACTATAAAAAGTCCACCCGTACGGCAATCCAGAAGCTCAGGGGCATGACCAGCCCAGCGGATGCCCAGAAACTGTTGCCCAGAGTGATCAGCATGATCGACAGACTGGCTAAGAAAAACACCTGGCACAAGAACAAGGCAGCAAACCTCAAAAGCAGCCTTACCCGTCATATCGCCAAGATCGCCTGACCTTCCGGTCCGGTTGAATATCATACGAATCGTGCATAGGTGTGAACATCTTTGCACGATTTTTATTTATAGGACTTTATCTCATCTCTGAACATCAAACAGACCCAAAATGAGGATCTCGGTTTACAGAAAAGCACATTTCAACGCAGCGCACAGATTGTTCAATGCCCACTGGAGCGATGAAAAGAACCGCGAGATCTTTGGCATATGCAGCAGTCCGCATTTCCACGGACACAATTATGAAGTGGAACTCAAGGTGACCGGTGCCCTGGATCCCGAATCGGGCATCCTGATCGATCTGAAAAAGCTGAAGGACATTCTGCACGATAAAGTGGAACTCCGTTATGACCACAAAAACCTCAACGTAGAATGCCCGGAGTTTGAAAATAAAGTACCCTCAGCTGAAAACCTCTGTATTGAGATTTACAACCTCGTCAGGCCTGAGATCCCATCACATATGGACATCTCCGTCAGGCTGTACGAGACTCCCAGAAATTTTGTCGAATTTCCTGCTTAAAATCAGGGTCTGTCTGCCCTTTTGTGCAGCTTCAGGGTCTTGATGACCTGCTGATCGGTACCGATCAATCGGACCAGGTAGATCCCATCGTCGAGATGGCTGATGTCATAGCTTCTGCTGCCCTGAGCCTGAAAACCACTCACCTTTTTGCCCATCAGGTTGAATAATTCAATGCGGGAAACACCGTAGTTGTATTCCACATGGAAGGAATTCTGAGCCGGATTGGGGTACATGCGGATTACCTGATTCTTGCGCACTCCGTTTGTGCCCAGGGATTTGTTGAATAAATAATCGATTTTCAGCTTATTGAGGGAATCGGAAAGCTCAAAAACGTATACGATGATGTGCGCAGCACCTTCTTTACCCATGTCTGCCACATGCACGTCCATATTTACCGTGGAATCGGGATACAAATCGTTGTAATTTTCTTCCGGACAGCGGGTGATAAAGCTGGGGTAGCAGTTGAGGTTGTCGCAAACATAGGCTTCCCAGCCTTCTGTGATCTCAAAATCCACTCGCTCCCAAAGGATCTGTAACCTACGGGTGGATTTACTTTCAATTTTATTGTAGCAGACGTGTTCAAACACCTGCGGGTCCGTCACAAATTCGATCTTACAGGGACTTTCGCGGGCTTCAAATTTGTTGACCTGAGCCTGCATGGCCGTGGCGGTCAGAAATAAGGCTACAAAGAGTAAAATTGATTTCATAAGCGCAAATTGACAGAATCCAATTACAAAGATACGGCAATTTAACGAAATGTTGCACCCGGACGCTGCCTGAACCCGAAATCTTCGGGTCAGAAATCGATCAGTAAAAATAATAAATTGACAATTAATCAATTAAGCAAAAACTGTACGGTCAGTCCCCCATTGATGCGCACTGACGTAAAGGAACTTTGAACGTAGGGAATGGTCTTACTGTAGTCGACAAACAGCCTCAGGTTGAGGTTTTTGTTCAGATTGTAGCGGATCGACGGGGTAAAATTGAACTGCTTGGAACCCTGGGCAGGCTGACTGGGTATGTTTTCATCCAGACGGATCACCTTGGTGATGTTGTCCGTGATGCCAAAATCGACTGTGATCTGGAGATCCTGTCCTTTGGGTTTGGTGGCGGCCGCGGCGGCGGGATCTTCTTTCTTTTTCTTTTTCGATGATTTTTTGGTCTTCAGCTTGGGAGCCTTGGGTACGCCAGGCATCCAGGAGAAATAGACGTTTTTGATGATGTATCCAAACCTAAAGGTCAGGTTGCTGGCCGAACGATCTTCCAGCTGTCCGTCCAGAGCCATGCGCAAAGCCAGGTTGCGGCTCTTGTTATAATCAAATCCGATTTCGATGTTGTTTTTGGTTTTGATGTTGAGACCGATCAACGGGCTGAAGGTTTCGTTGGTGGTGACATCCGGAATTTCGTAAAAAGAAAAATAGGAGGTAGTGAAAGTGGTATCCTGCTTGCGCCGGGCTGGTGCTCCGTTCTCTTCCAGATAGTTGAGGTTGCGCTTGTAACTGCTCATGGTGAGCGTGTTTTTGTAGGAATGGCGGATGGAAAAGTCCTGGAATATCTCTTTCAGTCCCGGTAATCTGGCCAGTCCGTTGTAGTTGATCTGCCAGTTGGGCAGGGGCAGGGTTTTGAAAATGTCCAGATTGGACGAGCGGGGGTCTTTGTTGGAATAGGTGGCCAGGAATGCGGGCAATACGACGTCCTGATGGTCTCCCAAAAATCCGTCCACGTAATTGGGGTTGAGAACACTCCTCTGGGAGATACCGTACCGGGCGCCCACCCTCTGGGAGATGATCTCCCTGGTCTTTGAGAACTCGGAGAAGAGATCATCTATGTCTCTGAAAAACAGAGTTTGCAGGGATACATAGGATATGGAAAACTGGCCGGATTCAAATGGCGTAAAATGCTGAAAGGCCATGGTATTGGTCCCATACACCGAATCGAACTTAAAGATCTCATCGTAGTTGTTGGTATAGCTTCGGTCGATGTTGAGGTCAATGTTGAGGTTCTTGACCACTTCCATCCGTACCTTGATACCGGCCACCGTGCTGTGGCGCTTGATCATCTGGTTGTTAAAGTAGATGTTGTCCGTGATCCAGCCATTCTGGGCTGCCTGGTCCAGAAATCCACCCGGACTGAAATCAGGTGTGATACCTGCAATGAAGGACCATCCCGGAGCTGAGAAATTCTGATTCATGCCCAGGATCTCGGGCCTTTGGGTGAATCCGGGTATGACACTGCTGTTGTTTTCCGTATAATTGAACTGGATCCTCCTGACCGACATCAGGGGCCTGATCAGGATCTTTTCTGCCAGACTGGGCACACGGGAAGCTCCTTTGTCTTTTTCTTTGTTTTTGTCTTTCTTTTTGGGATCGGCCTTGGCATCCTGCTTTTGCTGGGGCTTGCCTGGTGTGGGTTTTCCTCTTGTAGGGGCCCGGTCGCCATTGATCTGTCTCAGGTAGCCGGATTTGTTGTACAGGGTCTGCAGGTTTATTTCTCCTCCAAACACAAAGGCCTGGTCATTGGAGATCACGCTGCCCAGTGTGTCAATGGTGCGGAGGGAACCGGAAGCCCAGTTGAAGCCCGCGTTATACTGGATGCGTGCCTGCAGGAAATCCATAAAGGGAATCAACCGGGTAGGGAGGTTGTAACTCACTCCCAGGCTATGCTTGTAGTCGCGGGTCCGACCAAAATCGCTCAGGTTTCTTACCAGGAAGGGTGTCTTTTCTGCTCTTTCGACCAGCTGAGAGTTCACGGGATTGACATAACCCTGCCTGAGAGGGTTGAAAGTGATCTCGTCTACCGAGGCTTCATTCTGGGCTGCAAAGTTGACCTTGACCGAGCGGGTCAGATCCCAGTTTACGTTGTAATCCCTGAACCAGGCAAACTTCACACTCTCCCAGGTGGCGTACTTGGGAGCAGCAAAACGGTAAATGCGATTGGAATACCGGCGGTCCAGGTTGTTCCGGATCGCAATGGTATTGGGGATTGGATTGAAATTCAGTTCCGAAATGAACTTGAGATTCTTGTTGTTGACGATCTTTTTAAAGGGCTCGATATAGAGCGGTTTCATGGTGTAAGTATAGTCCAGACTTCCCTTGCGTGTTTCCTCCTTATCTTCAGCCACTATGGGGTTGGACCGGACCGTAGCGGACTGTCCATAGCTCAGGGAGAAATTCTCCACATTCCAGGGCATGGGGTTGCCGGATCCGGATCTGTTTTTGCGCATGTTGTTCACGGCAAAACCGGAGGTCTGGGAACGATCCACGGCTCTCTCCCGGATGCTGTCTCTCTGTTCTGCATTTCGGGCCTGGTTGAGCTTATCTGCCAGTTTGATGTCCAGGTCGTTGGGATCGTATTCCGGTGCCCGGACGGCATTGGAATACTGGGCGCTGAAAGGTACGACCACGTTCCATTTGGGGGGCAGGAATTTGCCCAGCTCCAGGGTCGTGGTGGCATCGATCTGGGTAATTTTTTCCAACGAACGATCCAGCAGTCTTTGATCCACGGAACCAAATCCGATGGAGGTGTAGGATCCCGCCAGGCTGAGATTGCCCAGGTCTGCCAGGGTGACCTCAGCCCGCGCCAGAGCAGCATATCCGGCCCGGTCCTCCAGTCCCGTGAGGCGCAGCTCGTTGGCCCAGATCTCGTAGGAGCTGATGGTCTGATTGGTGTTGTTCTTAATCCCGATCATGATGCCCCGTACCAGCGCGACGTTTGGATTTCCGAATACCTTGACCTTGTTTTCCGGTTTGTCCGGATCGGCCATTTCAAATAAGGTATTGTAAGAGATCCCATTTAGGTTCCTTTGGTTTTTCAGATCGGTGAGCAACTGGATCGGAAAGTCAAATTCGTTTTCAGCCAGCCAGATGCTGTCCTGACTTTGGATCAAGGCAGAGTCTCCCAAAGAAGGGGACTGTCTCAGAGGGATCTCATATTCGTAATAGTTCTGGGTGAAGTCCTTTCCAAACCTGAGAAAAACCGACACCGCTCCTTTGGGCAAGTCCTGGGGGCTCTCCGCATGGACAAACATTTTGAGCCTCTTGTAGCGTCTGAAATCGTTGTCTCCCAAACGAAAAACCGACTGCACGCATTGAGGCGGGAATGCTTCCTTGCGGATCAGCAAGCTGCTCTCGTTCTGGAACAGATCGGCAAACTGGTTGCTGAAAAATCTTTCGCGCTGAATGCCCTTGGGCAGTACATACCGGAAAGGACGTTTGGATGAGTTTTCTTCGATGTCCACCTTGTCGAGGATCAGGGTAGCCGGGTTGTCTCCGATGCAGCTATCCGCCAGATATCTCCTCCAGGTATTTCTGCCCAGCTGAAACTTGATCATCCGGAAGGTGATCTGCTCGTCGAATCCGGTGAACAGGATCCTCATGGATTGGATGGAACGGAAATCCTGGATCTGTCCCACTTTCAGATCAAATTGGGTGATCGGGATCCGGAAACGGTACCAGATCTCATTCCCTGTGGTCTTGCTGACGGTCACGGAATCGGTAACAAAGCGGGTCTTCACCCATTGGCCGTTGTTGTTGACAAAGGGAATGCGGTAGCTGTAAAAGGATTCCACTTCGTTGAGGGATTTGTCCAGGTTCAGGTCTTCCGCATCGGGATTGGCCGTATAGGCTGTGGAGATCTGGTTGCCCACCTGGATCTGGCTGTTTCCCTCCGGCATGGTGAAGCGCTTGTATTTTTCCAGTACGGTGGTATTGGGAGGTATCTGGTTGTCGCGGTAGGATAGAAAATCGTCGTTGGCCGGATCCTTGATAAATTCGGCAAATGCATCCGGATTGAGGTGATTGCGCATCTGATCCACATAATTGGAGAAATGGGCCACTTCCGGATTGGGGTGGGTGGGGATCAGACTGCTCAGACCGTCGATACCCAGATCCTGTGCCTCGCGCTGGGCTACGTCAAAACTGTTGGTGATCGGTGGTTTGCGGGCCACCTGCCCAAACGAGCTGGGGTCAGTAGGCAGGTTCAGGTTGGAAGTGGGCAGGCCATGCTCAAATTGCTGCTTTCCATCCTTGAGGATATCTTCCGAAAAGGTTCCGATCTGGATGTACATGCTTCCGTTGCCGGAGATGGGAGACAGATCGTGTTTGGGCATGAAGGGGTTGAGCATCCAGAAGTCGATGTACTCGACGTTGGCGAATTCAAAATCGTTGGTATTGAGTCGACTCATGATACCCGCCCAGCGGGTCCAGGGTGCCTTGAGTGTATTATCGGGATTGAGACCGGCTGTACTGTCCGCTCCGAAGCGATAGCCATTGGGCAATTCAAAATTATAGGGTCCCTTTTGATTGGGATAATAGGCCAGGTCAAATGTGAGCTCTGTAGCAAAGCCCACAGGTCTCTGGCGGTTGGGGAAGATCTCGAGTTCATCCACCAGTCGGGAATAGGGCGAACTCCGGTCAGGAGCATCCACCCGTGCAAAATCGTCCACGCGGTACCAGGACAAAAGGGCCCTGTTGGCCGTGCTGGCAAAGTTATCGTACAGATCTCCACCCTTAAAATTGGGATCGAGCCCCTCGGCTTTGGGCGGTGTGGCGAGGATCCAGTTGGTGGGATTGAAATACAGTCCGATGCCCGTGGCACTTCCCTCAAAGTCATCTACATACACCACTCCTCCGTCGCTGCCGTCCTGATTGATGGCTCGGGAATATCCTGGTTTCAGGTAGGCTCCTTCTCCCTGCACGGCCCATTTGGAGGGTGCCTTGGTGCTGTACATGGGCAGCTTGTCCAATGCACGGGTCAGCCAGGGAGCCTGCCGGGTCATCCCGAAGTCCAGTCCAAAGATCTTATTGTTGATGGGATCTTCTCCGATGTTAACCTTTTGCGTAAAGGGCCTTTCAAAAAGCTGCATGTAGGTCGCACCCAGATAAATATCCTTGGTCTTGGCGTATTCCGCCCGGAATCCCAGCATGGTCCGGGTCTGGAAATTGAAGAGGTTGTTGTTTTCGTAATCGACGGAGATCGTGTTGTTGGACTGAAGCAGGGCTTCGTTGAGGATGATCACCTTGCCCTGGGCGCGGTCCACGGTGTAATCCACTCCTTCCACGAGGGTCAGGGAACCGGCACGAACCGTGATCCGGGCGTTGCGGTCCACGGTATTGAGCAGGATCTCATTGGACTTGGATGCCTTGTAGGATCCCCGCATGATGAACTGATTGGCCTGCAGGTTTTGTCTAGAGAAAGTGACAGACGTGTCGTAAATCTGGGGATAGGAATACTTAAGTGCGATCTGGTCTGCCAGGGTGGAATCCACAAACTCGAGTTTGGACAATAATTTCCGGAAGGAGCGGCCGAAGGGTTCGAGTACGGGGAATATGATGGATCCGGAAGAGGGAATGATCGTCTGTCCGCTGATCCAATCAAAGACTCCATCCGGTTGCGGGTCATTGGTCTTGTTGAGGTTGTCCAGCTGAAAAAGGTTGAGCAGGGGATAGCCGTCGATCTCCTCGATGAACCTCCTCTGCGCGCCATCCTGGGATTCGTAAAACAGATCAAAACGGAAATCCTCCTGGTTGACGTTGAATCCTCCGATGGGGTATACGTTTTTCATCATGAGCCGGAAAGAGGGCCTGCTGGTCACCTGATTGGTGGATTTCAGCATTTTGACGAACATGACCTTGAAGGAGCTGGAATCCGATTTTACCTCGGAAGCGAATTCACCCACTTTGTAGATCGCTCCAGACCTTGGATCTACATCGCGCCCGTTGAAAGTATACTGGTAAGCTACCGCTACAACCTGATTGGGTCGGGGCCGCACGCGCAGAGAGATGAAACCCAGGTCCGGGTGAAAGGTAAATTCATTGGGGTTAAGCCTTTTGGCGCGTATTTTTTCAAAATCCCTTCCCTGAGTGAGGTTGAGACCGTTGGGATCGGTCAGGATGCGCACGACCTCGTTGAGTTCGCGGTGTCCGCCCTGAGTGGTGATTTTTTCCAGAAGCCTGTTGCTTGAGTTGGTAGGCAGAAATCGCCTGCCGCTCAGGTCCACGGGCACCTGCCTGCCGGGGACGAAGTTGGGCACCTTGAAGTCTTCCATATCCCAGAGCTGACCTTCTGCCGTACCCAGGTCCGCCAGGGCGATGATGTCGCGAACGTTGATCTCGCGGGAGTTGGGGTTGTCTTCGGTGATCCAGACCTCGATATCCTTGATCTTGAACTGGCTGTTGATCTCGGGCAGGTTGCTCAGTGCTACTTCGTAGGTTTCAAAGTTGAAGGGGCTCAGGAAGAAGTGCCTGTTTTCGTCGTACTGGTCCGGACGGAGCTGGAATTCCTGTACGAGGCCGCCACCTCTGGTGCGGATGTTTTCCTGTCTGGCCCGTTGCTGTGAGATCAGACCGGTCAGTCGCAAATATCCAAACTGCCAGTCTGTCTTGATACCAAACAGGTTCTGGCTTCCCTTGATCAGGGTAGAACGCAGGGGCATGCTGACGTTTCCGGCTTCGATTTTTTTGATGATGTCGTCCTCTGTGAATTTCTCGGAGTCGTAATTCAGTTTGAGCTGGTTTTCAAAATCGAATGAGGACAGGGAGTTGTAGTTGGTTTTGAGTTTTAATTTGTCTCCGATGTTTCCCTCGACCTCCATCTGGATCTTCATGTCGAAGTCCGGGCCTGCCTGCCACTTCTGACGGGGAGTGAGCAAGGGGTTGTCGATGTAATTATAAAAACCTCCAACGGTCAGGTCGATGTTGCCTCGCGGGTTGATCTCAATGCCGAGTCCGCCAAAAAGGCGGTCGCTGAGGTTCCTCTTGAGGTCGAGTTTGTTGATAGGGTCCACGAGGCCGGCGAGATTTCTCTTGGCAGTGGAAGCTCCGGACAGGTTTTTCAGATATTCCCGGTCCTGCTGACGTGCTTTGAAGGCCATATATTCTTCAAAACTCATGAAGCTGGACGGCCGGATCGGGTCATTGCCCACCTTCTCGGTCATGATATACTGGCCCGTAACCGGGTCGTATTCGATGTTTTTATCTACAGCCTTGGGATCCTTCAGGTCGAAGGGGTTTTTGGCATCGGGATCCTTGTCGCCGGGTCTCTTGGTGACCGGGGTCGTATCCACGGCAATCCCCGTCACGCGGACCTGCGTAAACAGATCGGGCAGTTCTCTGCCTCCTGCTCCGAAAACGGAACTTGACAGGGCCACACTAACAAAAAGAATAAAAAGAATAAACCTCATAAAAGCTTCAAACCCAGCATCCTCCAGGGGATACGATCTTTATTAGACGGTATATAACGAAAAAAAAGTCATTGACGTATATGCAGAAGCGCTTCAGGCCAAATTTTTTAGTGCTTCCTTGATGATCTGCTCGAGATCCATGTTTTTCAGCTGATCCTGACTGATCTTCTGGATCGCTGACTCTACCTGGGGCCTTGCGAAACCCAGGGCCATCAGGGCAGCCTGTGCTTCTGTCCTCAGGTTGGGTTTGTAGGGATCCAGGGTCACCGGAGTAAAGCCCATGTCCTTGACCAGTTTGTCTTTCAGGTCGACGATGATGCGCTGTGCGGTCTTGGGGCCGATGCCCTTGACCCGTTTGAAAGAACCGTCATCTCCTGCTACGATGGCCTGCCTCACGGCAAGGGGCTCCATGGAGGACAGGATGATCCGCGCCGTATTCGGGCCTACGCCGCTGACCGAGATGAGGTGGATGAAGAGCTGGCGTTCCTCGTCCTGTGCAAAACCATACAGGCTTTGCCCATCTTCCCGCGTGATGACGTGGGTCAGCAGCTTAATTTCTTTTTGCCCGTTGATCCGGGCGTAGGTGTTGAGGCTGATGTGCGCCAGGTATCCTATTCCGCCTGCTTCCACGATGACGTGGGTGGGGAGGCATTCCGAGACCGGGCCTTTGATGTATGCGATCATATCAGCCGCAAAGGTATAAATATTATTGATTGTTGTAATGTGTTTAAGCTGAATCAGAATATATGCATCTCCGGATCAGGTCTATTTCAACTTCTGAAAATAATGCCTATTCAGTGTCCATAATTCAGGTCTGAATTTATATCCCACCATTATGTTTCAAATTAGCTCAACTTTGAAAATTGCTTAGCTAAAATTCATTCTTAATACTTTAACTCTTAGGTAGCAACCATCTGCTAAAATAATTTTTAAAAAGACATTTCCCACTTTTTGTCGCGCACGACTGAGCGATCCTCGCCTAAAGGCGAGGTCGAGTGCGACAGCACGAGAAGTGAAGGAGCGCGAGAGCGCTTGGATGCGGCCAAAATAATGAAAGGGTCAGCGGGTAGCTCCCTCCTTGCCAATCACAAGAGTGATTGGTTCCCTCCCTAAGGAGTGCCTTTTTGGCACTCCTTTCACGCCTGTGGCGCGACCGGTCGGTCAGGCCGCTGGACGAAAAGGCTCTTTATATTCTCCATAATTGTGAATTCAGTCCAATTATGAAAGCCGGTTTTCATGTATTTTAAATGCGGCCTAAGGCTCCGCAGCTCGGGACCCAACCAGCGAATGTCGCGGCCATGCTAAAAACTGTATGAGCCCAACTGAGGAGACTAAACGGATAACGGGTTGACGAAGTGGCAGTAGAAATGCCTAAAGGGAGAAGGTAGCGGCGAGTTTTTTTAGCATAGCGACAGAGCTGATGTTGGGTGAGTGAGGAGTCTAGCCGCGAGTTTTCTTTGGTTACTTTCTTTTGACGGTCAAAAGAAAGTAACAAAGTTTATTTTTAAACACAATTATTATAATTAATTGATTATCAATATTAATAAATATAATTTTCAACTTATTTGAAAAGACCTGTTCAGATTTATTAAGTAGTTTTACGCCCTCAAGCGTTAATCAGAAATGCAATTTCTATTTCCAGGATTTCTTTGGGTGCTGGGCCTGCTCTCCGTACCCGTGATCATCCATCTCTTCTATTTCCGCAGGTACAAGAAGGTCCTGTTCACCCAGGTGCGCTTCCTGCGCGAACTGGTGGAGCAAACCGCGCATCGCAACAAACTCAGAAACCTGCTCATCCTGCTGTGCAGGATGATCGCTCTGGCAGCCCTGATCCTGGCCTTCGCACAGCCCTTTTTGCCGGACCAACAGGGTACTGCAGGTATGCAAAAAGCGGTGGCCGTATTTATCGACAACAGCCATTCGATGAACGGACAGTCAGACCAGGGATCCCTTTTTGCTAAGGCAAAGGCGCTGGCTACCGGCATCGTCGAAGCGCATGGAGAATACGACAAGATCGCCATCCTAAGCCACGAACTCGGGGGACGCCAGAATCGATTTCTGTCCCGGGAAGATGCGCTGACCGCCATCGAAGAGATTCGCGAGACCGCAGTGGTCAGTCCGCTCAGCAAGGTATGCAGCCGGATCCAGCCCCTGTTCTCCAAAATGGAAGGCTATCAGCCCGAAGTATACCTCATCAGCGATTTTCAAACCTCGATCACGGATCTGACACCGGAGCAGCTGGACTCCAGCATCCGCTACCACCTTGTACCGGTCCAAAGCCTGGCAGAAAGCAATGTCAGCATTGATTCAGCCTGGTTTGTCCAGCCGGTGGTCGTGCCCGGACAGGTCAACGCCATTGCGTTCACCCTGACCAACCACGGAGATTCGGAGATCGACCAGCTCCGGGTCAGTTACAGCCTCAACGGACAGGAATTTCCCCATGGCTCGGTCGATGTACCACCCGGAAAACAACTCACCGACACCATCCGCGTCAAGATCCCCAATACCGGGGAACAACAGATCGCCATCCGCATCAAGGATTATCCCATCACTTTTGACGACGAGTACTTTCTCAGTGCCCGCGTGGACGAGGCCTTTGGCGTACAGATCATCTACGAACAGACAGTCCCTAAAAACCTGGATCTCGCCGTGGGCTCCATCCCTTACTTCAGTCCCTCCCTCTCTCCCGCAGGAGCTTTGGATTACAGCAAATTTGCCTCCAACAAGCTGATCATCCTGACCGGACTCAGCCAGATTTCCTCCGGACTGAGCGCAGAGCTCGAAAAAGTCATTCAGGCCGGGACGAACGTCCTGTTGTTTCCCGCAGCGGAACTCAAGCCGGGTGCCTACGATGTATTTTGCAACCAGCTGGGCATCCCCGCTCCCGGAGCCTGGGAGACCCTGCGCAAGGAAGTGGGCAGGATTGACCTGGAGGGCGAGGTGTTTTCAGACGTCTTCATCAACCCCAAAGCCAACATCAAATTGCCGGTCAGCACCGGACAATATCAGCTCAGCCGCGGAGCAGCCTTTGAGACCATCATGAGCTACCGCGATGGCAGTCCCTTTCTGGTGAAATACCTGGTCCAAAAAGGCAATCTCTTTGTCTTTGCCTGCCCCTGGGGTGAGTCATACTCCAACCTGGCCCGCAGTCCCGAAGTACTGTTGCCCTTCCTTTTCAAGGCCGCCGTCAGCAACCAGGCCAGCAAGCGCCACTCCTACACCATCGGCCGCGACCTGTCAGTATCCTGGACCCCGCGTCCCGATTGGGTCAGCCCGGAGGCAGGTCTTCTGATGACCGGCCCCGAAGAATTTGTGCCCTCGCTCAGGCCACAGGGCCGCGAATGGCAGGTGGACGTGTACGAACAGGTGCGCAAGCCGGGCATCTACAGCCTGAGTGACCGCAAGGAGCAGCTCGCCGGTTTTGCCTTCAACGAGGACCGCACAGAGTCCGATCCCTCTTTTCTGACTGCCCCTCAGATCAGGGAAAAACTGGGAGAAAGGGTAGACATCGTGGAAGCCGGCGATTCAGCAAGCCTGGCCGGCGTGCTCAAGGCCAACAGGGACAAAAAATCCTACTGGTGGATTTTGGTGCTGGCATCGGTAATATTTTTATTTTTGGAGAGTCTGCTGATCAGACTGTGGAAGAACTAAACGGATGGAAATCATACTCAAGAACCTGAAAATTGTCGAACCGGGCAGCAATCTGAATGGCCGCAAGCGGGACATCCGCATACAGGATGGCCGGATCGTCCGGATCGCCGCAGAGATCGAAGCGCCCCGGTCGGTGACAGTCCGCGACTTCAAAGGCGCCAGGGTATCTCCCGGCTGGGTGGACGTCGGTGCCTACAGTGGCGAACCCGGATATGAAGAGCGCGAGACCCTGGAACACCTGGCCCGTGCTGCGGCAGCCGGCGGATACACCACCGTATGCATCATGCCCCGTACGAAACCCGTCCTCCAGTCCAAATCCGAGATCCGCTTCATCCTGGATCGGTCCCGTGCCCTGGCTGTGGACCTGCTCCCCATCGGAGCCGTCAGCAAGGACCTGGCAGCTGTCGAGATGGCCGAGATGTACCTCATGAAAGAAGCCGGAGCGGTGGCCTTTTCCGATGCCGACAAGGGCATCCAGAAAAGCGGCCTTTTGCTCCGCGCCCTGGACTACCTGCGCTACCATCCGGATACCCTGCTCATCCAGCAATCCTATGACGGAGAGCTCAGCGGTTCGGGACAGATGCACGAAGGACACTTCAGCACCCTGCTGGGCCTGCGCGGCATCCCCTCCATGGCCGAGGTGGCCGGCATACAGAGAGACCTGGAGATCCTGAAATACACCGGATCGGGCATGCTCATCCACAAACTATCCACGGCGGAAGGTATCTCCCTGATCCGTCAGGCTCGCAAGAACAATCCCCGCCTCTTTGCCTCCGTATCGGTCTTCAACCTGGCCTACGAGGACAAGGACCTCGAGACCCTGGACGCCAACCTCAAGCTTTTCCCCCCGGTCCGCAGTACTTCAGACCGCACGGCCCTGATCAAAGGCCTGAAAGACGGCAGCATCGACTTGATCTGCAGCGACCACCAGCCCATGAACCCCGAGCGCAAGGACCTGGAATTCCAGGCTGCCGGTTTCGGCGCCATCTCCCTGGAGACGGCCTACAGCCTGGCCCGCACCCGCCTCGCCGACGAGCTCAGCGACGAGCTCTGGGTCGAAAAGGTAGCCCTCAACCCCCGGAAAATACTGGGACTTAATACCGAAGGAATTGCTGAAGACGCCGAAGCGGACCTGAGCTTTTTCGATCCCGCCGCCAGCTGGACCTACCGTGTTGAAAACGTCCGCTCCCTCTCGCGCAACAGCCCCCTGCTCGGACAGACCCTCAGCGGCAAGGTTCTGGGCATTTTCAAAAAAGACCAACTGATTACCCCACAAGCATAAAACCCACCCGGATGGAAAAATTCAAAAACCCGCTTAAAATAGGCCTCTACTGGGGCATCGGCTACATCCTGATCATGATGCTGCTCTACCTGGTGCACCACGAATGGATGCACAGCTGGTGGCTGGGCACGCTGATCTTTGTAGCGGGCATAGGCGTCATGATCTACTCCGGACTCAGGCAGAGACTGGACATGGGCGGATACATCAGCTGGAAGGATGCCATGACCGCGGCCTGGGCCAGTTCCATCGTCTACACCCTGATCTCCGTGCTCTTTTCGATCGTGATGTACAACTGGGTGGATCCGGGCCTCCAGGAAGAAGTACGTGCCGCTCAGATCAGAGCCATGGAGAGCATGCGCGGCATGATGGGCGAGGAAGCCTTTGAAGAAGCCATGACGGCCATGGAAGAGAACAATACCTTCAGCCCGCAGAACATGCTCAAGGGTCTGCCGATGAGCCTGATCTTCAATTTCATTCTGGCTGCCCTGACGGCCCTGGTGGTCATGCGCAAGGACACCGGCGAAGGCGGATCCTACAAAGACAAATTATAAAACCCGACATGTCTGATCCCGGTACGATCCCCTTTGGCACCCGACTTCTTTCAGAGACCACCTGGTGGTTTTTGTCTGCTCTGATGGCCGGCGCTTTCCTGTATCCTATCTACCACTTTCAGGTACCCTACGACTACTGGCTGCCTAATGCTATCTTCATCTTCGGATTTTTTGTCTACCTGCGCTGGATCTTCCTGTGGCGCTATACCCCCTATGCCTGGTGGATCGTGTACAAGGGCATCCTGTCCTTTCTGATGATCTTTGTGTTTTTCTGGGGCGTAGTCCAGTTTTCCCACTTCAAGGATTTTATCAACGAGATCGGCATCCAGGAGATCTTGCACGAGGTCCCCACCGGCGAGCAACTCCCCCTGGCCCTCTACATCCAGAACCAGATGACCTTCTTCGCCACCGCCTTCCTGATCTGCACGGCTGCCATCCCCTTCCGCATGCTCCGCTCCATCTGGATGCAGGTCAACCGGCAGGAGGTGTGAGGGGGAGGGAAATCCTGTATTTCCCTTTAAACTAGCACTTTTATTAGCGATCTGGCCTAAACGCCGACAGACTTAAGCTCATATTAAAATCCATGCACCTTAATGCTAAATTGACATGCTACCATTTTTGTGCATTGATTCAGATAATTACCTACACAGAAACCTACTAAATGAATTCGACATTTCATAATATATTTGATTACCCGAATTCAATTGCTTATACATTTCATTACTTTTATTGTCATCCTCAATAAATCCCATTATCCTAACTAAAAGAAACCTAAGATGAGTTTCTTTTTATTAACACGGAAAAACTGTTCCAATATCAAAGCTATAAACTGCTTCAGGATGAATAGAAATCAATGAGCAATACAACAACTACTACAATTGAATGGATGTAGATGAATCCGTCAAATAAATGCGATTATAAACAAGGGTCAACTGAAATTAATAAAATTATTTAAATTTACATAATTAATATTAGTTACCTAACTACAGAAGTAATTATGTCAATACCCACGAATATTAAAAAAGAGCACTTATTAAAAGCAATTTACAAAATTGATAATGAAGGTATTCCCAAAAATGGGGATTCACTATATTATGATGTAATTTATAATGGCAAAAAATATCCCCCAAAATTAATTGTTTCATACGCAAATATATTTGCAAACGGAACGGAACTGGATAGGAACACATTTAGTGGAGGTATTGGGACAGCATGCTTTACGCTTCTAGAAGAAAATGATTTTTATATAGAGAAAAAGACAGATATTTTAATCCAAAAAATTAAGAATTTCAGTCAATACTACAAAGCTGAAGTCACATTACCGCATAGCAAAGAACTAAAAAGTTATAAGCTACTAGTTAATGAGATACCCAAAGAAGTCAGTAATGAAGTTAGCGAGTATTCAATGTTTTTAAATATTAAAGGTTCTATTGGACAAGGTGTCAATACTTATTATCCCTGGCTAGGTATTTTTGACAATAGAGTTTCCTCTGGAGCTACAAATGGATTTTATGTAGTTCTTTTATTTAGTGATGATTTCGAAGATATATTTCTAACACTAAATCAAGGATCAACCATCCAAACATCTGAGCAAATTGAAATAAATCGAAACTTTGTATACAATATTTATCCAAACATTGAAGGGTTTACAAAAGGAAAAATACCAGAAGGAGGTTTGGTAAAAACAAGAATTGGAACAGCATCCAAAAACGGCAAAAAGTATGAAGAAACAAATATTTATTATAAAAAATATAAAATCAATTCTATTGATTCCGAAGATTTCATAAAAAGCTTAAGAAGCTTAACGAAAGTATATGTTGATTGCGCTGAAAAGTACTCTGAATCTGTTCCGAAATCAAAAATCGAGGAAATTAATGTAGATATGTCTATGAATTTCTCCTATAAAATGTTTTACGAAGATCTTTCAAATTCAGGATTAAAAATTACACCATTATTAATTCTTAGATTTATTTCTTCGCTTATTACCAAACCCTTTGTCATTTTGACAGGTCTATCTGGTTCTGGAAAAACTAAACTTGCTCAAGCTTTTGTACAATGGATTTGTAAGAGTGAAAGTCAGTACCGCATTGTTCCGGTTGGGGCGGACTGGACAAATCGGGAACCTTTGTTAGGCTATCCAAATGGCCTGGATGAAAACCTTTATGTCACACCAGACAGCGGAGTGCTGCAATTGCTTATGAATGCCACCAGAAACAGGGATCTTCCATACTTTTTAATTCTGGATGAAATGAATCTGAGTCATGTAGAACGGTATTTTGCCGATTTTCTAAGCATCATGGAATCAGGTGATAAAATTAGTTTATACTCTGGTGCTAGTAGGAAAGATAGTTTAGGAAATCCGGTAGATAAACAGATTGAATGGCCAGCGAACTTGTTCATAATTGGCACTGTGAATATTGACGAAACCACCTACATGTTTAGTCCTAAAGTGTTAGACCGAGCCAATGTCATCGAGTTTAGAATTTCTCCTACTGAGATGCGCAACTTTGTTGGCAACAATAACAAACCGGATATGACAAGGTTGTATGTCAATGGGGACAGACAACAGGGTGGTCTTGGACAAACCATGGCCACAGATTTTCTACAACAGTCAAAGGATATAGAGATTTCTCCCAACATGGAACTTGAAATTCTCAATTCATTCTTTGAAGAGCTACAGCGTGTAGGTGCTGAATTCGGGTACCGCACCGCTTCGGAAATAGAGTTGCTCCTGACAAAACTTCAATCCGTAGGGATAGACGAAAACGAACGTATGGATATAGCAGTGGTGCAGAAGCTACTTCCAAAGTTACATGGTTCTCGTAAAAAATTGGTTGGGCCTCTAGAGACACTTGCCGGACTTTGCATAAATCCTGATGCCTATAAAGGAGTAAAAGGTAGGGAAGCCTATAGAGCATTGAATGAAGACAAGACAGATCCGAATATGAAAAAGGCAAACGTTATCTACCCAATCTCATTTGAGAAAATTGAGCGAATGTTGAAGAATGCCATTGAAAATGGTTTTACAAGTTACGCGGAGGCCTAATTTAAAAATATGCGGCGTTGTGAGACCGAAATAAAGATGCCTCTTATATCGCTTTCGGGGGTGTTCCTATGCATCGATGGCACCGCGCCTGAAACAATTACTGTAATGGATCAAGAGGTAGCCGCAGAGCTGGGAGAATCCCCCTGGCAGATTTTGGAAGGCTGCTTCTACAATTACCGGTTTGAAAAGTTCGAAGAAAGCTACAATGAAATTCAAATCAGAGAAAATGCTGTGATACGGAATTCTCTCCGCAAAGGCAAATCTGAAGGTCGTATCTCACCAAACATCTATGTAGGAAGCCTACCCCTTGAAATCATTAATCTGGCATCTCAAGAAATAATAGAAACGCTATACTTGGAGGTTTTACCCACCAAGCTGGATGCAGATTACAACAAAAAAGAGGACAGGGACTTCAGGGCGAATTATGAATTCATGCTTGGTGATATTGCTGAAAAATGCACTGAACTCCTGCTGCAGATTGATTCTCCGGTTTATCAAAATTTTGAAACAGATTTCTACAGGTCGCCACAGACTGTTTATCAGCGGTTTGCATTTGTAAAATCCCTAATTAACACAGATGAATTCAACGAGGCGGTTATAAAGGTCATAAGTAATCCAACCACTAGATGGACTAATGAATCTGTAAATACAGATGTTTCTGCCATTAGACGGGTGGACCGCCACACAGCCAGACATTTGGTTAGTGTTAGCAACAGAATAAAAACCGATAGAACTGTTGGAGGTCTTACAAGTTTGCCTTCCAAAATTGAAAACCTAAAAAAAATCGAAACCATCGATACACACGAAAACAGGTTTGTAAAGCATGTATTGAACACTTTTTTGCAGTTTATTCGGGAATGTGAAGACCTTTTCCGCAAAAGCGGATATGAGAAAAGTAGTGTTGAGGCAAAAGCCCTTGCCGGAAAAATGGAAAACCAATTACATCATTCATTTTTCAGCGATATATCCAAGCCAGCGGTACTAAAACTCAACAGTCCGGCCCTTCAACGTAAAAGTGGCTACAGGGAAATATTGAATGCCTGGCTTAAATTCGACCTTTCTTTAAGATTGGTATGGAGAGGGGGAGATGACATTTATAAGGCAGGTAAACGAGACATTGCTGTATTGTACGAATACTGGTTGTTTTTCCAGCTTTACAATCTTGTTCGAGAAAAATTCAAAATCAACAAAATTTTGCATCAGACTGAGTTGGGTGCAAACGTGTATTCCCATCTTCTAGAAGAGACCAGTGACGGACTTCAACTGTTGCTGAAATCTGGATCATACACTGCCCTGGATGGAGAATATGAAAAAGACAAATGGAAATTTAGAATCAGATTTAATTATAATAAAACCTTCAAAGGAAAAACTAAATATTCTCAAAAAAGTGAAGGCAGTTGGACTAAATCTTTGAGACCGGACTACACATTAAGTATGTGGCCTTCAGAGCTCACCGATGAGCAGGCGGAACAAGAGGAACGCATTGTGCACATTCACTTTGATTCAAAATACAAAGTTCAACACTTCCTGATACCTGACTCGGTGGAAACCGGAATTGAAGACCCTGATGAGATTTCAGGAGATCCAGCAGAAATTGACAGTCTGACCAAAGATAAAAAAGATGAGCTCAAAGGCATTTATAAAAATGCGGATCTGATGAAAATGCATGCATACAAGGATGCTATTAGACGGACTGGCGGTGCTTATGTTATATACCCCGGAACAGAAAAACAGGAAACACTAAAAGGCTTTCATGAAATCATTCCGGGGTTGGGAGCATTCGCGATCAGGCCAGTAAAATCTGAAAATGGTGCCGATAAAAATGGAATGGGAGCATTATCTGATTTTATTGATGAAGTTATTGATAATTTTAAGAACTCCGCTTCACAACAGAAAAGATATGCCGCTAAAACTTTTGAGATTTTCAAGAAAGATTCATCAAAAATAAAAGAACCTCTGCCCTATAATGTTATTCCTGATGAGACATACGTACTCGTTGGTTATTGCAGCCATCCTGAAAATATTACTGGGTTTTATGAAAAGGAAGGTTTGTACAACATCAGAATGGATGATGAAAAAGGAGCAATAGAGTTAAGCGAGAAATTGACCAAATCCCGATATTTATTACTTAGGGAAAAGGGGAGTTCAATGGCTCAAAGACTTTATAATATCACCGGAAACGGTCCGCGCGCATATTCTGGTGAAAGGCTTGCAGAACTTGGTTACAAAACGAAAAACCTTAAGAATTATTATCTGGTATTCAGCATTGAAAATAATAAGGCAAAAGAGGTATTAAGCGGAAGCTGGGACTTTAAAAGGCTCGAAGCCTATAAAGAGATTGAAAGACTAACAAATGATCCCAATGAAAAAGTAGGAAGGCCGTTTGTGGTATCTTTAACTGAGTTAATGGAAGTTTTTACTCCCGAATCAATTAGGTGACCACTTAGTAAATCTTTAAAGAATTTATTTATAACCGAAAGGGTATATTACACACTAACTTAACTTCAATTACACCCGAAAGGGTATAAATATTGCTGTAGTTCCTCGAATTAAAAACAAAATAATACACGATACATGTATAGCATATCATTCATATAGACAGTGTATAAGCCTCATTGAATGCTTTATTATTCACGAATCAGATTTAAATTTATTTTCAAAATAAATCCTTCCATTTTATCCTTATTTTTACCGGATATATAATTTACAAACGATCCAATTTTATAGGAATGATCATTTATTAAAATTAAGATACTACTTTATTCATTCTACCTCATAATGTTATTCGACAATCCATCAGACCCCTACAAAAACTGGCTGCCCCGCGACGGCACAGTTCAGTATTACGGGAAGTTGTTTGACCAAAAGGAGGCGGACCGGTATTTTGAAAAATTGCTTGCCACGATCGAATGGCGAAACGACGAAGCCGTCATCTTCGGCAGGAAAATCATCACCAGCAGAAAAGTGGCCTGGTATGGCGACAGACCTTTTGAATACACCTACTCCAACACCACCAAACATGCCTTACCCTGGACTGCAGAACTCCTGGCACTCAAAAACAGGACCGAAAAGGACACGGGTGAAAGCTACAATTCCTGCCTGCTCAATCTCTACCACAATGGCACGGAGGGAATGGCCTGGCACAGCGACGGAGAATCGGATCTAAAAAAAGACGGCGCCATCGCCTCCCTGAGTTTTGGAGCGGTGCGGAAATTCGCATTCAAGCACAAGACCACTCAGGAAAAAATGGAAATGATCCTGGAGCACGGCAGCCTGATGGTCATGAAGGGTTGCACCCAGAGGTTTTGGCTACACCGTCTCCCGCCCACCCGGCTGATCCATACCGCCAGAATAAACCTGACCTTCCGGACGATCGTAGAGTGAAGTAAGGGCCAATGGAACAAGCTTGCCGAAATTTATGTTAAACTTTTATACCTCATCTAATCCACTTTCATTCGCCTTATGAAAACCAAAATCCTCAACCTCCTTCTGTTAATCTCCTCCCTCTTCGGATATCTGGAATGGGGTACGGACAACCATGCCTTCCTGTTCGAGAGTGAGCGCGAGGTCTTCGCCAAACTATTTACTGAACCACAATCAGTGGCTCATCCCTTCGTTCTGATCCCTTTGTTGGGTCAATTGCTCCTGCTTATTACCCTGTTTCAGAAAAAACCATCGCGGATGCTCACCTACATCGCAATCGGCTCCCTGGGCTTGTTGCTGGGCTTGATGTTTGTCATTGGTCTGATGGGATTCAAGATCAAAATACTGCTCTCCACACTGCCCTTTTTGGCCCTGGCAGGTTATACGATATACTACAGGAAATCGGGGAATAACTAATAGCCTATGGCTGATGGCTTATGGCTTTTTAGTCTATTACGCCTATTCCCTTTAAGATTCTCAATAGGCTATGAGCTATAGGCTATAAGCCTTGATCCATGAGCTATCCAATTTTCACCATGATCCCACTCCCCTAAACAAATAAGATAATTTTCAAGTTGATTGATGATGCGGGACCCGGCTTCCGGCAAAGAAATGATTCCCAATTATAAAGAGATCAACGACTTCCTGGCGTCCATTCCATCGGACTACCGCACAGCCAATCCCCTGTTCTACTGCCTGAGGTTAAAAGAAAATGAAGGATCCATCCATCACTACAAGCCTCCCTATCGAAAAGAATTTTACTTCATCGCACTGGTGAACAATGCCGGCAAGACCCAGATCACCTACGACAACACCAATGTCACAAAACTGGATTCGTTTCTGGTTTTTCAGTCTCCGGGCCTGTTGTACAGCTTCTATCGCGACAACAGCGCAAATGGGTATCTCATTTACTTCAAAAAAGAGATCTTTTCATTTTTCAAACCCGACTTTGAAAAAGAATTTCCTTTTTTCAACATCCTCCACTCGCATTTTTTCAAACTGAGCTCCGTCAGGTTCCATGAATTTGCACCGCATTTTGAGGAAGTGTTTTCCGCCTATGAGTCCTCCCGCGACAAACGCCATAAAATTGCAGCCATCAAATTCCTTGCCTTGTTGTATCAGCTCAAAGAATTTACGACCGCGTTTAATGAATGGGAAAAAGGTTTTACCAATCCCCAGCAAATCCTCTTTCAGCGGTTTGTTCAACTGGTCAACAATTTCTACATTGAAAAAAGGACCGTGGAAGAATATGCCGAGCTGCTCCACGTGACGCCCAACCACTTATCCCAGTGCGTCAAGGAGGCATCGGGAAAAAAAGCCCTTTCCTTCATCAACGAGCGCCTGTTGTCAGAGGCAAAATCCCTCATCCAGTTCACGGATTACGATATGGCTCAGATCGCTTATCAGTTGAATTTCTCCGATCCTGCCAACTTCGGAAAATTTTTTAAAAAACATACCGATCTGAGTCCCCTTCAGTTCCGGCTCAGCTCATCCGGGCAGTAATATACCATTCAAGCCAAGATTTAAACCATGCCAGGGATAAGGGTATCCCCCATCTTTGCATCATTAAATCAATAAAATTATTAAAATATGAAAATTGGCGTATTTGGAACCGGAATGGTTGGAGATACCATCGGCTCAAAATTGGTGGAACTGGGTCACGAGGTGATGATGGGTTCCCGGACCAGGGACAACGAAAAGGCAAAAGCTTTTGCAGACAAACACGGAGGCAGGGCAAAGATCGGAACTTTTGCCGAGGCCGCGGAATTTGGAGAGATCCTGTTTAATTGTACCGCCGGCGGAGGGTCTCTCGACGCACTCAAATCAGCTGGAGAAAGTAAGTTGAATGGTAAAATTCTGATTGACATTGCCAATCCGCTTGATTTCAGCAAGGGGATGCCACCCACCCTTTCAATCGTGAATACAAACTCACTGGGAGAGGAGATCCAGAAGACTTTTCCCCTTATGAAGGTGGTCAAGGCCCTCAACACGATGTGGTGTGGTCTGATGGTCAATCCGGCGATGATCCGCGGAGGCGATCACAACACCTTCATCAGCGGAAACGATGCCGCAGCAAAAGAAAGCGTCAAAACCCTTTTGAGATCCTTCGGATGGGCAGACAGCAACATCCTGGACCTGGGAGACATATCCTCTGCAAGGGGTACGGAAATGTTTCTTCCTCTTTGGTTGCGCATCTGGGGCGCCACACAAAATGGAGCCTTCAACATAAAGATTGTAAGCTAAAATCTTTCTCTGGTTTCAGCCGGACCCTTCCTGTAGCTCAGGAATATCAGGGTATGGGATATCGCATATGGCCTAAGCAAATAGCCTAGGCTTAGGCCATCAGCCATTAGCCTCAATTATAAATCTTATTTTCCTCATCCCTTCCGAAGCGACCGCAGCAGTATCTTAATCTTGTCCGGCTGCAGTTTTTATGACTGTACTTTGATGTACCAGTTTGTCCTTTTCGTACACCTGTACTGCATATGTACCTGAGGCCAAACCTTCTAAATAAAGTTCCATGTCACTGCTCTGACACTTTTGGCTTATCACCATTCTTCCCTTCATATCATAGACCCGGATCTCTGATCCCCTTGCTGACTCCGGTAATCTGACTCTGAGCCTTTCGTCAAATGGATTGGGATGTACCAGATATTTTTCCCCTTGCTTTTCCTGATTGCCGGATACGATCATCAGATCTTCCCCTTTGATCTTACAGATATAGGGCCAACCCCCCAATACAAAATTCTCTCCTGCAGACACTGAATCCAGGGCTCCTACAAAGGTCAGGATGATGCCCCGGTCGGGCGTCTGCAATACATACTTGGGCAGAAATGCATAGCGTGGTTCATTCTGGTGGATCAGCTCTCCACAACGATACAGGCTGCCATCGGGTCTCTCTTTATAAAAATAAATATTGTGATTGTCCACAAACCGGACCACGTGCAATATTTCCGATGAATCCTTCAGATCTACCGAGCTGACATGTCCCACCACCTCTCCATCGATTTGCCAGGATCTCTGATCTTTCAGAACCTCTCCCTCCTCGTCCAGGTACAGGTAGCCTGCATTGCCCGGAAAACGACCCTGATAGGGCGAATTCAACTTTAACCGGATCCGGTTACCCGATTTTTCATACCCGAAAATTCTGTTCTTTTCTCCCAGCTTCGAAGTCACATCCTTTACCCCACTGTATTTCCCAAATGTATTGGTTCTGAAAATATAGTGCTTGTAGCTTTGAGTCTTATAAAAATAGATACTATAGAAATAAACATAGTTCAAAGGATCCATCTGGACTGGACCGTTCAGCAGCTCAATGGTATTCTGACTGGATTCCTTAAACAAAATATTGTGCTCCGGTATGGCGCGTTTCTTCAGATTTTTATCCCAGATGTGAGGATAGATCCCGTGGGTGGCTACCTGAGTATCATTGTGAAAACCTGTCTTATAATACAAAGCAAAGTCCGGTCCCTCCAGATAGATGGGAGGATCAGAAGCCTGGAACCCGACTCCTTCCCCAGCATTCAGATTTATTTGCTGCAGCAAATCCTTTCCGTCCGTGTCCACTTCCAACCTGCTGGTGAAGCCCCAGTACCAGGATCGTCTTCCCGAAAGAGTAGTATCTATTGTTGCATATCCAAACAACTCCAAATGATCCTGAACCTGTCTGAAATCCCAAAAAAAAGTAAACCCTTTGCCATAGAATTTGGAATTGTAGTTGTTTTGCCACAAGCTGTCGCCCGTAATATGATTATATGCAATCAAAGTGGATCCTGTTTCCTCAAATAGACCCAAATTTTCAAGCAAGAAATAAACTCTGTTCCCTATAACTATGGGCCTTTTAAATTGGTCCAATTGGTGTTTTTTATAGATAAACCCAACCTGCCTAATATCATTATTTTCTACAGGCTGATGATGCCATTGTACCGGAGTACCGGAGAATCTGAATGCAGGGGCATAAATCAACTCCTGTGAGACTACCGTTTGATTGACTACTAAAACAAAAGGGAGTAAAATGAACCATACTTTTTTCATGGTATAATTTTTTTATAGCCGGAGTAAATTCAATAACCTACTCCGGCTTGGTAAATTATTTATTGAAAACGAAATCTGCATTTTTCAAAATCCAAACCACAAATAAAAATCCTTCTGTTATCATATTGATGTCTCAATTGACAAGCAGAGATAAAGCGAAACTAAATTTTAAAGGGATTAATGTGCAAAATTAATACTCAGAAAAAGAGTTGTCAAGAATTATTTATTTTTTTTTACAATTTTTTCCCATCATTCTTGGTCCAAAGATATATCGGAAGGATGCTTAAGGGAATTTGCAGATGGCTTATAGCATTTGGCTTGTAGTCTATGCTTAGGCTTTTGCCATCAGCCATGAGCCATCAGCCATGTGCGCCGCTGTAAATCGCTATTTCCACTTTGCCATCCGAATCGCGGAAGGCGCGGTACATCCCTTCTGTGTTGAAAGGCAGACAAACGTTTCCGGCAGCGTCCACACCGATCAGGCCACCGTCACCTCCAATGGAAGGTAAAATTTCGTGGACCACTTTCTCGCAGGCTTCCTGTAAACTCAGTCCTGCATATTGCATCAATGCATGCACGTGAAAAGCGGTATTGGTGCGGATGAAATATTCTCCCGATCCGGTACAGGAGATCGCGCAGGTCAGGTTGTTTGCATAAGTGCCTGCACCGATGATGGGACTGTCACCTATGCGTCCATATTTTTTGTTGGTCATGCCGCCGGTGGAAGTGGCTGCTGCCAGGTTGCCCTCGCGGTCCAGCGCTACGGCTCCCACGGTGCCAAACTTGCGATCATCGGACTGGTGGTCGAGCATCATCCGGTCACTTTCTTTTACGGATTGCCATTGCTGCCAGCGATACTCATCGTAAAAGTAGGAATCGGGCATCCGCTCCATTCCCATTTCTGCTGCGAAGCGATCTGCACCCGGACCGGCCAGCAGGACGTGATCTGTTTTTTCCATGACCAGACGGGCGAGCTTCACCGGATTTTTAATGCCCGTACACATGGCCACCGCTCCTGCATCCAGACCTCTGCCTTCCATGATGGCCGCATCCATTTCGTTTTTTCCTTCGTGGGTAAAGACGGCTCCCCTCCCTGCATTGAACAAAGGGCAATCTTCCAGGGACATCACGCTTGCTTCCACGGCATCCAGGGCACTGCCTCCTGACTCCAGGATCTTCCATCCTGACTCCAGGGCCTCTTCCAGGGCCTCCCGGTAAGCCTTTTCCTTTTCCGGGGTCATGGAGGAGGGGAGAATGGTGCCTGCTCCTCCGTGCAGGGCTAAGGCAAATTTCTTTTGGCTCATGGATCTATATTTTTTCGTCTGTCAGAATCATTTTGGTTTACCCTGATATTAAATCAGTAAGTAACCGGTTGCACTTACAATGCTACAAGATTTCCTCCTGAAATTCCAGGACACGATCTTTGCGCATTAGTCCAGTTTGGATTTCAAATACCTGGCGGTGTGCGACTCCTGGACCTGCATCAGTCCTTCGGGAGGGCCCTCATAAAGCAAAAGGCCGCCTTGCTTCCCGCCTTCCGGTCCCAGATCGATGAGCCAGTCTGCCGTCTTGATCACGTCCATGTTGTGTTCGATCACGAGTACGGTATGTCCTTTTTCCACCAGACCGTGCAGGGCATACAGCAACTTTCGAATGTCGTCAAAATGCAGTCCCGTGGTGGGCTCATCAAAGATGAAAAAGATCCTCTGTGTGGCATCTTCGAGCCCCAGGTAGTATCCGAGTTTGAGCCTCTGGGCTTCTCCGCCCGAAAGGGTACTCGAAGACTGGCCAAGCTTTAGATAACCGAGGCCCACATCGTACAGCGGCTTGAGCTTGCGCACGATCTCTTTTTTATCGCGGAAGAAGTCCAGGGCCTCCTCGATGCTGAGGTTGAGCACGTCGTAGATATTCTTGTCCTTGTAGTGCACTTCCAGGATGTCGTTCTTGAATTTTTTCCCATTGCAGTCTTCGCACAGGAGGGTCACGTCTGCGAGAAACTGCATTTCGACTACGATCTCTCCATCTCCCTTGCAGGCTTCGCAGCGACCGCCTTCGACGTTGAAGGAAAAATGTTTGGGCTGGTAACCGCGTATCCGGGACAGTTGCTGGTTTTTGAAAATATCGCGGATGTCGTCGTATGCTTTGACGTAGGTGGCGGGGTTGGACCTCGAGGACCTTCCGATCCCCTGCTGGCTGACCATCTCGACCTGGGTCAGCATATTCAGGGGCCCGCTCAGGGCTGCTCCCAGCAGGGCGTCTTCGGGTATGGAGTCTTCCAGAACCTGCTGCAGCAGGGGATAAAGCAGGTGTTTGACCAGGGTGGTCTTGCCCGATCCGGATACTCCGGTCACGCAGATCAGATTTTGCAGCGGAAAGGCGACTTCCACGCTGCGCAGATTGTGCAGCTGGGCTCCGGTGAGTTTCAGGAAATCCCGCTGGGGCCTTCTGAAGGCTGGTTTTTCTATCTGCTTGAAGCCTGTCAGGTAGGATGCGGTCAGATTGTCCATGGACGAACTGATGAAGTCGCGGTAAGGTCCGCTGTAGTTGAGGTAGCCGCCGTGGATGCCTGCTCCGGGTCCGATGTCCACGATATGGTCTGCCTGACGGATCACTTCCTCTTCGTGCTCGATGACGACGACCGTATTTTTCAGATCGCGGAGTCTGATCAGCACTTCGATCAGCCTGGCCGTATCGCGCGGGTGCAGGCCGATGCTGGGTTCGTCGAGGATGTACAGCGATTCGCACAGGTTGGAACCCAGCGTGCGGGTCAGATGGATCCTCTGGGATTCTCCACCGCTCAGGGTACCCGCCAGACGGTCCAGGGTCAGGTATCCCAGGCCGATGTTGTCCAGGATGCCCAGTCTGAGCCGGATCTCTTCGAGGATCCTTTCGGCGATCTTGCCATCCTGTTCATTCAATCGGAGGTCTTTGAAAAAACCGATCAGTTCTCCCACCGGGACAAACATCATGTCCCGGAAGGTCCGGCCCCCTACCTGTACATAAAAAGCTTCTTCTCTGAGACGTCCGCCTTTGCAGCGGTCGCAAGTGGTGCGTCCCCGGTACCGGGCCGTCATGATGCGGTTCTGGATTTTGTAGGAGGCGTTTTCCAGTTCTTTAAAGAATGCGCGGATCCCGCGGTAGGCTCCCTTGCCTTCCCAAAGGATGTCCTTTTGGGCCTGGGTCAGCGCTGAGTAAGGCTTGTGTACGGGAAAGTCAAAGGAGGACTGGTACAGGGGCGTCAGCCATTCGACAGAACGCTCCTCATTCCAGCAGGCGATCGCGCCCTGATAGACGGATTTGGCAGGATTGGGGATGACCTTGTTTTCATCGATGCCGATGATGCGGCCATAGCCCTCGCATTTGGGACAGGCGCCAAAAGAGTTGTTGTAGTTAAACAGTGCTGCGGTCGGTTCGGCAAACTCCATGCCGTCCAGTTCCAGCTTCACGCTGAAGGTCCTTTCTTCTTTCTGATCCACGATGAGCCTGCAGTGACCGTGTCCCTCTCCGAGGGTCGTCTGGACGGAATCTGCCACGCGCTTGGCAAAGTCTTCGTCCGGAGCAGACACCTTAAAACGGTCTGTGATGATCTTGTAATGACTGACATCCGGATCCGTGAGCTTGGTCTTTTGCAGTTTTTTGTCCTGATCGAGCAGGTCCTGCATTTCCGACAGACCGCCAGGACCCCAGACGCGGGTAAAGCCTTTTTGCATCAGAAATTCAAATTCCTGGGCCAGGGTCCTGCCTTTGTCCCGGCCCGTAACCGGGAATCCCAGATAGACCGTACTGCCTTCCGGAAGCCTGAGGATGGAATCGACGATATCGCTGACGCTGTGGCGGCGCACTTCCTGCCCCGAAACAGGAGAAAAGGTCCTGCCTACCTTGGCAAACAGAAGCCTCAGGAAATCGTAGATCTCCGTCATGCTGCCCACCGTGGACCTGGCATTGGAGGAGACCACCCTTTGTTCGATGGCAATGGCCGGACATAGGCCTTTGATGTAATCCACATCCGGCTTCTTCATGCGGTGCAAAAACTGCCGGGCGTAGGACGAAAGGCTTTCCACATAGCGTCTCTGGCCTTCGGCGTACAGGGTATCGATGATCAGGGAGGATTTTCCCGATCCGGAAAGGCCGGTGACCACCACCAGCTTGTGCTTGGGTATGGACAGATCGACATTCTTGAGGTTGTTGGATCGGGCTCCTTTGATATAAATCTCGGGTTTTGCGGGAGTTTCGGCCATTGCTTTTGTCAGTATCTGGAAATAAACTGCAAAGTGAAGCATTTTTCGGGTAACAAAGGCCATGGATCACGGGGAAAAGTGTTTTGGGAGCCAACGGCTTTGGCTTAGGCCAAGGCTTAGGCCAAGGCTTATGCATTGAGCCATAGGCCATCAGCCATCAGCTTCCTTTCTGGCCCGATCTTTGCAGCAATACAGGAAGCCGGTTTTGGGTTAAAACTGTGTTAAAATGAAGTTTTTTCTTTCAAATCCGGAAATTAGTATATCTTTACCCTATCAATTCAAAATCATTCGTTAACAAAAACCATCGCACGCTTATCGATTTAGACTTCTACACTTTTTGAAAGATTGGTAAAACTTAGTGTATGCAAGTATCTAAATTGTGCGATCAGGAATTGATCTCCCTTTATCTCAACGGTCACGAATCTGCTTTTAAGGAACTGCTGGACAGGCATCAGAAGAAGATTTATACGGCCATCTACCTTTTTGTCAAGGACCGCGACCTGGCAGAGGACCTTTTTCAGGAGGTGTTCATAAAGATCATCGACACCCTCCGGAAAGGCAGCTACAACCACGAGGGCAAGTTCAGTCAATGGGCGACGCGCATCGCATACAACATGTGCGTGGACCACTTCCGCCGCAACAAGAAACGCACCAAGGTCAGCGGATCCGATGACTTTGACATCTTCAACGTACTCGAACTGCCGGATGAAAACCGCGAGGAACAGATCATCATTTCCGAAACCCACAGCACCGTGCGCAGACTGGTGGACATGCTGCCCGAAGAACAGCGCGAGGTGGTGATCCTGAGGCATTATGCAGACATGAGCTTCAAGGAAATTTCAGCACTGACCAATGTGAGCATCAATACGGCTTTGGGCCGCATGCGCTATGCGCTCATCAACATCCGCAAGATGATGGAAGAAAAATCCATCGTCCTCCACTAACCGCAAATTCAAAATTCACATCACAGGATAAAGGGCAATTTTATTGCCCTTTTTTATTTATGAAACCTAAATGTGCAAACTAGATTCTTGCTACCAGGCAAAATAGCAAGAAGGTCAAGGCCCTGATAATAATATTGCACGCAGGTGGAAAATAAATTTCTTTTGTCGACAAATTCCCGGAAGAACCCCGGGTTTCAGGATCTTTTGATTTGCAATAGATTAGTCATGACCATTTTG
>JAKQHM010000032.1 GCA_029572935.1 Bacteroidota bacterium | reverse complement strand
CAGATCAATCCCACCGATTGGCTGCTGGATGTCCTTCTTAGAATAAAGGAGCATCACATAAACAAGCTAGATGAACTCCTGCCACAGAACTGACAAGCACATAAACAATAAGCAGTTGCTTGGACGGATACGAAGTTCCGTTAGTTTGACTGGCCGTATTTTGTCTGGTACTTTTTATACAACTGCTTGTGCATGTCATTTAGATCTGTTTCAGCGCCCAGGATGTAGGCCTTCGTAAGATTTTGTCCTCTCATGTCCAGGGCATCGCCACTGCTGATAAAGAAAGTAGCATCCTTGCCCTTTTCGATAGACCCCATTCTGTTTTCCAGACCGAGGATACGGGCCGCGTCCAGTGTAATGGATTGCAAGGCTTCCTCTTTGCTCATTCCATGTCCGATGGTATGTCCCGCCTGAAAGGCCAGATTGCGCTGCTCCCAGAATCCGGATTGACTGATGGCAAAGAGGACTCCGGCCTTTTTCAAAATGGCAGGAGTCTTATAAGTCTGCCATACATCCTCATCGGTACGCGAAGGCAGGCTGTGCGTTTTCTGGAGTACCACCGGGATGGATTTTTCCTTCAGAAAATCTGCGATTTTCCATGCATCTGCTGCTCCAAACAGAACGGGCTTCAAACCCAATGATTCGCATACCTGAACACACTGCATCATGGCTTTTGCTTCGCCCACTCTTACGAACAGCTTTTTCTTTCCGGTCCAAAGCCCCTTCATGGCCTCGTATCCCAGATGGATTTCCAGTTTCTCAGCTTCACGGCCTTCGTGATAGGCACGGGCTTTCCTGAAATAATCGACCAGCCCATCCAACTCAGCGCGATACTGATCATTGGGACTGGAACGCTCGGGCTCTGCCCACCATCCTCCCTGATTTTGCATCTGAGGCCAGTTCAGCCAAATTGCTTCATCAGCTTCGAGAACCGCATCTTCCCAATTCCATCCATCCATTTTGAAAACGGAGGACTGTCCCGAGATCACGCCTCCTTCCGGAGCAACCTGAGCTGTCAATACTCCATTGGATCGAAGAGTGGGGATGACCCGTGAATCTGTATTGTAGGCGATGAGCGTCCTGAGATTCGGATTATAACGTCCCAGCTCGCGAATATCAAGCGTAGCTTTGACCTGAGAGATCTCCTCGAGACCCACACCAGTTCCCAATGCAATAAAACCGGGATACAATTCTGCTCCCCGTGCATCCAGACGGTCCTTGGCATCGGGATGTGCCAGAGCATCCGTGCCCACATACAGGATCTTCCCTTTTTCAAAAACTACGGTCCCATCCTCGATAATGTCTCCATTGCCTACATGGATGCGGGCATGGACAATAGCTGATTTGTTCTTTTGGGGAAATGAGGGAAGCTGTGCATTTGAAATCACCGCGATCAAAAAGAACAGTATAACTGTGAAAAATATTTTCGGTATCGTGCTGATGCCATTCTTCATAATTGGATCTTTTTTTTTAGTCCTGATAAGTGAGTGTATTAATAATTATCGATGACCATGACCTTGATGATCCTCTTCTTCCTCTTCTACCGTATCGCAGTGATAAAGCCTTCTTCTCTGAGATTTGAAAGGGCTGGATTTGACGCCGCTCTCTTTTAGTTTCATCATTTTCTGGATGATCCTGGCCCTTTCTGCTTCTATCATTCTGTGGAGTGAATCCTGTTCGCCCGAATCAAAATATTTGATCCCGTCCACCAGGGTCATATCCGGTTTGCTGTATACGGACAAAGGGTGCTGATCCCACAAAACGAGATCTGCATCTTTACCTGTTTTGATACTGCCCACCCGGTGATCGATGTGCAGTAATTTGGCGGGGTTCAGCGTGACAAATTTAAGGGCTTCTTCTTCGCTCAATCCCCCATACTTGACCGCCTTGGCCGCTTCCTGATTGAGTCTTCTTGCCATTTCGGCGTCATCGCTGTTGAATGCCGTCGTGACGCCCTGCCGGTGCAATATGGCTCCGTTGTAAGGGATTGCTTCATATACTTCAAACTTGTAAGCCCACCAGTCGGAAAAGGAAGAACCTCCGGCTCCATGAGCCTTCATCTTATCTGCCACTTTGTAACCTTCCAGGATATGGGTAAAGGTGTTGACCCTGAAATTAAATCTCTCGGCAACCTTCATCAGCATGTTGATCTCAGATTGCACGTAAGAGTGACAGGTGATAAATCTTTTCTTTTCCAAAATCTCTCCGATCGCCTCCAGGTCCAGATCGCGGCGCACGTTGGCCATACCCTTTGACTTTATATCGTCGAGATACTTTCGGGCGCGGGTAAAGTAATCCATATACACTTGTTCCACTCCCATGCGGGTGTCCGGAAATCTTTGATTGGATTGTCCTCCGGAACGTTTCACATTTTCTCCCAAGGCAAACTTGATAAATCCGTCTGCACCTTCAAATTTCATTTCTTCCGGAGTGGAGCCCCAACGAAGTTTGATGATGGCCGACTGACCTCCGATCGGATTGCAGGATCCGTGCAGGAGCTGTGCCGTAGTGAGTCCCCCTGCCAGTTGGCGGTAGATGTTGATGTCCTCTGAATTAATCACATCGCCGATCCTCACTTCCGCAGTCGATGCTTCCGTACATTCATTGACACCACGTGAAATCGCAATGTGGCTGTGCTCGTCTATCAAACCCGGTGTCAGATGTTTTCCGGTGGCATCCACGATCTGGGTTTGTGGATCGGGCACTTTCAGATTCTTGCCAATCTTTTCAATTTTTCCATTCAGTACCCATACATCCGATTGCTCCAGGATTCCCTCTTTTTCACAGGTCCATACGGTGGCGTTCCTGAATAGAATATTTTTGCGAACCGGCTTTTCAGACCGACCGTAAGCCGTAAATGGATAGATGATTGCAAAAGTATCTTTGATCTGGACTTCCTCCCGGATCTTCTTTTCACTGCCTGTAGAGCTTTCCGATACAGCGGGTGTGAGGGTGAAAGGCAGCTCCTTTCCGTCTGACAGCATGGCCTTTCCTTTCCAGACTTTGCCAAACAATCCCGCAGACAAAAGTGAGATCCTCTGCTCCTTATCTTTGTATCTGCCGCTCAGGTAATCTTTTTCTATTTTGATCTGAAGCGATACCGGTGTGCTGTCTTCCGAGATGACCTTAGCCTCGTATTTATTTTCTGTTTTCCGAATATCCACCAACATACTGTCTGTACCAAATGCCAGTTGATAGCGGCCAGTAAAATTTTGGGGATCGAATCCGTATACTGCATAGGCCTGCCCTTTTACCCAGGTCTCGAGAATGCGGGTGCTGTCGGAAAAAAGATCGCCGTTGGTGATCACAAAATTTGCCCATTTACCGGGTGCAAGGCTGCCTGCTTCTCCGGAGATTCCCATCCAGGCAGCCGGAAGGGTAGTGAGTGCTTCAAGAGCCCTTGTTTTGCTGAGACCGGCAGAGACAGCCTTTCTCAGATTAGACCAGAATTCTTTTCCATCCTTGAGCCCATCAGCAGTGAGGCAAAATGCTATTCCGTTCTTTTCGAGTATGGCTGGATTAGAGGGAGCCATTTCCCAGTGTTTCAGATCGGTCAGATCGATCTGGGCAGCTTCGTAGGGATCTTCTACTTCGTACAGGTTGGGAAATTTCAGCGGCACGATGAGTTTCGCCTGGATTTTCTTCAAATGCTCAGGGTTCTGGTACTCTTGACCTGAACTGCGCATCAGATAAATTTGTCCAAACTCCCGGGCAATCCCATCAGCCCGATAAAGATCCAGTCTGTCCTCTACGCTGAAGATCTGAGGTAATTTCTGCAGCTGATTCCAGTATTCGAGTGACAGATTTTTTTCTTTGGGCCGGATGACCGATTCGTAATACCTGCCATCCAGGTAGGTCTGCCTGATCAGTGCAATGGCTCCCATCAGACTGCCCGGATAATCCTGCGCGGAGCTTCCTTTTTGAAAACTAAGGTGATGTGCCATTCTTTCCCGCAGCATCATTTCATGTTCCTTGCCGTCGCCTGAAAATACCAAAGTGGAATTACCTCTGCTGATGCCATCCGGCATATGGGTATTGACGAGTGTAAAACCATTCTCTCTCAGCGCCTTTGCCGCATCGGGCCTGACTTTGAAGAGTTCCGCGGCATTTTGTTCTGTCCTGAGGGCATCGTTCCATCCGAATACACCTTCGCGGCTTCGCTCGGCCTGACCTCGCCCCTGGGCGCGTCTATCCGGAAGCGGGGGCATACCATAACTTGAAAAAAGGTCTATAAATCCCGGATAGATGTAGGAGCCTTTCACATCGATCACCAGGGCATCTGCGGGCTTTTTCAGATCTTTTCCCACCTCGAGAATGCGCCCGTCCCGGACCAAAAGGTCTGATTCCACGGGCTGACTGCCGGGATCACTGATCAGTTTAGCATGAGTCAGTAAGTAACAGCTCTGATCCGGATGCCTCACTCCATTGTATGGGAACGTAAGCTGAGCCATGGTCAGTCCCGACCCCAGGAGAAGAAAGAAACAAAAAGCCGATATCCTGATTGACAACATGAATCTTTATTTTGCGTGAAAATAGTTTGATTTTCTGAATCTGAACCGAGAGGCCTGCTCATGGAAGGCCATGCTTGAAAACAAATTCTCATACGTTTGCAGGCCAAGCCTTTTTTAATCCCTACCTTTGAGCCCGATCTTATGAAGACGATAGCCGAACTCAAAAAAATTGCCTCTCAGGTCAGAAGGGATATCATCCGACAAACCTGGATGGCCAAAAGCGGTCATCCCGGAGGGTCCCTGGGATGCGCCGACTTTCTCACAGCCCTCTACTTCCAGTTTATGCGATACAAACTTCCGTTTACGATGGAAGGCAGTGGCGAAGACCTTTTCTTTTTATCCAATGGGCACATTTCTCCTCTGTTTTACAGCGTCCTTGCACGCAGCGGTCATTTTCCGGTGGCTGAACTGAATACCTTCCGTCAGATGAACTCCAGACTGCAGGGACATCCTGCCACACATGAAGGCTTGCCTGGCGTCAGGATTGCCAGTGGTTCCCTGGGGCAGGGTCTTAGTGTTGCAGTAGGTGCGGCTCTGGGCAAGAAGGCTCAGAATGACGACAGCCTCGTGTACGTACTCACCGGCGACGGAGAGCTTCAGGAAGGGCAAAACTGGGAAGCGATCATGGCTGCTGCTCATTACAAAGTGGACAGGCTGATTGCTACTGTGGACTGGAATGGCCAGCAAATTGATGGGACCAATGACAAGGTCATGTCTTTGGGCGATCTGGATGCCAAGTGGCGTTCCTTTGGATGGGATGTACTGCATATGAACGGGAACAGCATGGAGGAAGTCTTAAAAGTATTGGAAACTGCCATCGGCAGGACTGGAAATGGCCGCCCCATCGTGATCCTGATGAAAACGGAAATGGGATTTGGAGTCGACTTCATGATGGGTACCCATAAATGGCACGGAGTCGCACCCAACGACGAACAGACCGCCCAAGCATTATCACAATTGGAAGAAACCTTAGGAGATTTCTAGAATATGAGTCACTGGGATATATATCAAAGCACGGGCAAGAAAGCCACCCGCAATGGCTTCGGAGACGGCTTGCTCGAGGCCGCCAGAAAAAACCCTAAGGTCGTAGCCCTCTGCGCCGACCTGGCGGGCAGCCTTAAAATGGATCTTTTTGAAAAAGAGTTTCCCGAACGATTCACCCAGGTAGGTGTGGCAGAAGCCAACATGATGGGGATGGCAGCAGGTATGGCCACCACGGGTCTGATCCCCTACACCGGGACCTTTGCCAATTTTTCCACGGGAAGGGTATTCGATCAGATCAGGCAATCCATAGCCTATTCCGAAAAAAACGTAAAGATCTGCGCTTCTCATGCTGGTCTGACTCTGGGAGAAGATGGTGCCACACACCAGATTCTCGAAGACATAGGTCTTATGAAAATGTTGCCGGGTATGACCGTAATCAATCCCGCCGATTATGCGCAGACCAAAGCTGCTGCCATGGCCATCGCAGACTGGAAAGGACCTGTCTACCTCCGATTTGGACGTCCGGACTGGCCGGTATTTACGGAGCAACTCCCGTTTGAAATAGGCAAAGCGATTTGTCTGAAAAAGGGAAAGGACGTAAGCATTTTTGCTACCGGACATATGCTTTGGCAGGCGCTGGAGGCTGTCAGACAACTTGAGACCGAAGGCATTGATTGCGAACTGATCAATATCCACACCATTAAGCCCCTCGACAGCGAAGCTGTCTTGGAATCCGTGGCCCGGACCGGCGGGGCGGTCAGCTGTGAAGAACACCAGCGACACGGAGGCCTGGGAGATAGTATTGCACAGCTCCTCGCGCTCCACTTGCCGAGACCCATGGAGTATGTAGCCGTAAATGACCGCTTTGGAGAGAGCGGCAAGCCTACGGATCTGCTCGAAAAATATGGCCTTGGCGTCAAGGACCTGGTGCTGGCAGTAAAAAAAGTACTTTCAAGATAATTCCGAACAGAAATGAAATTCAATACAAAATTGATCCACGCAGGCGTGGATCCGGATCCTTCTACAGGGGCCATCATGACTCCCATTTTCCAGACCTCTACCTACGTGCAGGAAGGCCCGGGACACCACAAGGGGTACGAATATGCCCGCACGCAGAATCCCACCCGCACCGCTTTACAGGAATGCCTGGCTGCTCTTGAAAACGGCACAGATGCCGTCTGTTTCGGAAGCGGACTGGCCGCCATGGATGCGATTATAAAAATGCTCAAATCAGGAGACGGAGTCCTGGCCAGCAACGATATGTACGGTGGTTCCTTCCGTTTGCTGGAAAGGGTCTTCAAACAGTTTGGCATCAGCAACAAGCTGATCCCCATGCAGGATCCGGCTTTGGTTGAATCCTCCATAGAACCCCATACGCGGATGATCTGGGTGGAGACCCCGACCAATCCCCTGCTGAACATAGTGGATATCCGGTCGATATGCGAGATCGCACACAAAAGAGGATTACTCGTTTGTGTGGACAACACCTTTGCCTCCCCTTATCTTCAAAACCCACTGGATCTGGGTGCAGACCTCGTTTTGCATTCTGCGACCAAGTACCTGGGAGGGCATTCGGACGTTGTCCATGGTGCCGTGGTGACCAAAAACCCGGAACTTGCCCAACAACTTTATTTCATCCAGAATGCCACAGGAGCCGTGCCGGGTCCGATGGATTGCTTTCTGGTTTTAAGAGGCATCAAAACCCTGCATGTCAGGGTTCAGCGAGCCTGTGAAAATGCCCGTGAAATTGCAGCCTTTCTGAAATCCCATCCCCGGGTCTCCAGGGTCCTCTATCCCGGATTCCAGGAACACCCCGGACACGAAATTGCAAAAAAACAAATGCGCGATTTTGGCGGTATGGTTTCCTTTGACCTCATTGGCGGTAGCGAGGAAGAAGCGCGTCAGGTATTGTCTAAAACCAGGTTATTTGCCTGCGCAGAGTCCCTGGGCGGAGTGGAATCCCTGATCGGGCATCCCGCTTCCATGACACACGCCTCCCTGCCCAAGGCAGAACGGGAGAAAAGTGGTCTGACCGATTCCCTCATGCGCCTGAGCGTTGGCATTGAAGACGTTTCTGACCTGATAGAAGATTTGCGTCAGGCTTTGGCAAATTGATCCATTGTTTTAGATTTGCTTTATGAAAAAGCAGATCGCAATTGCTCTAGCCTGTATGGCATGGGCCAGCATCCAGGCCCAGGAAATCATTAAGGATATCAATGCCGGAAGTGAAATCGGCATCCTTTCTTCCAAAAACATCAACTACCGGGACAAACTTTATTTCCATGGTGTCGATAAACCCAATACGGCAGGGACCTTATGGGTGACGGATGGAAGCGATTTAGGCACTACGGCTTTTCCAGGTTTGTCGCTGGTTACAGATTTTGACTTTCTTACCCACACCGGCAAGAAATTGTTTTTTCAGGGATTCACCTTTGTCAAAGCCCTGTACGTGACGGATGGCACACAATCCGGTACCCGAAACATCATCGGACTGGAATCCATAATCCCGACCCAAATGGCCAAAATGGATTCAAACCGGATTTTGATGTTTATCAAGAGTCAGGCCATACTCAGCTCCCCCGATCAGCTTTGGGTCAGCGATGGAAGTCAGGCCGGTACTTTCAAAATCAGAGACCTCATTACCAGTTCTCCGAACACCTACCTGGTATCTGAATTCCAGGGCACAACTCTTATATACGACTACAGCAGCAATTCCAAAATGGAGCCTGTAGCAACCAATGGTACGGTAGCAGGAACGCGATCCTTACTCGATTACCTGTTGCTGAACAATGTAAACGAATTCTCAAACGTGACCGGTGCATTTGGCCTGGATTCCCTGTTGATCGTTACCGGGGCCAATACACGGGGAGGCGTAAGTACCTGGCTGCTCAACGAAAAGTTTGAAAGGGTCAAAACCTTATCCATGCCCGAATTCACAACCTTCACCAGGTTGCAATTATATCGCCTGGGAGCCAAATATCTGATTCAGAGCGGAAGCCATCTTTATGCCTACGATCCTTCCAATTCCGGAGTGGAGGTGTTGACCACCGCCTTGATTGCAAATACCGATACCAAGACATCTGAAGGAAAGTTTTATTACTACATAAAAGAAACCAGTCTTCAGAATTTCCTGGGAGTAACCGATGGCACTGCTTCAGGCACCCGGAAAGTTTCAGGCTGGCAGTCTACCGTATTGTCTGAAACAAACATCCAAATCCTGGGTGATTATATTTACTTTATGACGGAAACCGGATCCCAGATCAAAGAAATATTCACCTGTCACAAAGACAGTCTGATCGCGCGCAAATTTTCAGATTTCGGAGGCAGATTCAGGCCCACGGTCATGAACACCGTACCCGACCATTTGATATTTTCCCGCTACACTCCGGAACTGGGTGTGGAACTATACAAACTCAGAGCGGAAGGACCTTCCGGATATATTCCGGCACCACAGATCAACAGCCTTTTCCTTTATCCCAATCCTGCCAAAGACCAGGTGAGCCTGATTCTGTCAAAGGAAGTTCCCCGGGGCAGTGTCCTGAAAATCACGGACATCCAGGGTAGAGAATTGTTTTACAAAAATCTGGAGCCGCACGGAACGGGAGAAATTAGCATTAAGCTTCCTGCCTTGATACCCGGACAGTACCTGGTACGGCTTGAAACGGACCGTGAAACCTTTACCTCTCAATTGCACATACGATGAAATAAACACCCCCCATACATATGACACTGACCACACCCACCAGGCCCATTAAACATTGGGCTGAAGACGACCGTCCCCGCGAAAAACTGGCCTCAAAAGGGAAAGAGGCACTCAGCAATGCCGAACTCCTTGCTATTTTGATCGGATCGGGCAACCGCAATGAGACTGCGGTAGACCTGGCCCGGCGCATTCTGGACAGTTGTCAAAACAATTTACTTGAATTATCCAAACTGGGTATTCCCAGGCTCAGACAATTCCGGGGCGTAGGCTTGGCCAAAGCCATCACCATTGAAGCTGCCCTGGAATTAGCCCGCAGAAGGCCTCAAAGTGAATCTCCGGAACGGAGAACCCTGAGAGCCAGCAAGGATGCTTACGATATCCTGAGGTTACGGATGGAAGACCTAAGAGAAGAACAATGCTGGGTCCTTTTTCTCAATCGAGCCAATGCAGAACTGAGCACCGAAAGGATCAGCAGCGGAGGGCTCACAGGTACAGTGGTGGATGTGCGCGTAATCTTCCGCAGGGCCCTGGAACTGGGTGCCACAGGAATCATTTTGTCACACAACCATCCTTCTGGCAACCTGCAACCCAGTCAGGCAGATGACGAAATCACCCGTAAAGCAAAACAGGCCGGAGATTCTCTCGATATCAGGGTTCTGGACCATCTGATCATCTCAGACAGAGGATACTTCAGCTATGCAGATGAGGGGAAATTATAAGGTATCCCGCATGGGACAAAGAGAAAAGTACGCTCTTTTATATCCTTATCTCCTGTCATCTGCAATCCTGGAATGTTTGGATTGCCATCGATCATTTCATCCGTATTGGAGCAATATTCATAAAGCAGGTTAAGGCTTCCGATGCCAAATATGACCTACCTTTGCTTCAGATGAGTGATTCACCTGCAGCCCCTGCTTCCGGTATCGTAATCCTGAAAAGGCTTTTTGCATTTACCCGTCCATACGTCGGCGTTTTGAGCATCAGTGCCCTTCTGGCCGTTGTGCTGGCACCTTTGGGTTCGGTGACTCCGTATCTTACTCATTTGATGGTGGACGAACACATCATGAAGTCCGATCTGCCTGGACTTCAGAAAATGGCCCTCATTTTTCTGAGCGTACTAGTAGTGACCACCATCCTCCGATACTATTTTGCCATATTGACCAACCGGCTCGGACAAAACGTAGTCCGAGATATACGCATCAGGGTGTTCAGCAAAATTCTGTCCTTCAGACTTTCCTATTTTGACAAAACAGCCGTTGGTACCAACACCACCCGGACCATCAACGATCTGGAATCTGTGCAGGTAGTCTTTTCAGAAGGACTCATCACCATTGTAGCAGACATCCTGAGCCTGTTGACCGTGCTTGGATTGATGTTTTACACCAGCGTCAAGTTGACGCTGATCTCCCTGGTCAGTTTTCCTCTGCTACTCATCGCAAGCTACATCTTCAAGGAATCTGTCAAGGCATCCTATCAGCGGGTGCGCAATGAAGTAGCCAGAATGAATTCCTTTTTGCAGGAACACATCAGTGGTATGCGCATCGTGCAGATCTTCACGGCTGAAACAAAGGTAGCTTCAAAATTCAGGGAGATCAACCGCGAGTATACGCAGGCCAACCTGGATGGAATTTTTGCCTATGCTGTATTCTTTCCGGTAGTGGAGATCATTTCAGCCGCATCCCTGGGCTTTATGATCTGGTGGGGTGCTCAAGGTGCTCTGGAAGGGAATGTAACTGTTGGTCAGTTAGTGGCCTTTCCCATGTTTCTTTCCCGGCTGTTTCAGCCTGTCAGGATGCTGGCAGATAAATTCAATACCCTTCAGATGGGTTTGATCGCAGCGGGTAGGGTTTTCCACCTTTTGGACCTCGAGGAAACAGAGCCCTTGTCACTATCAGAAAAGACTGATCGGCTCAAGGGAGAAATAGAGTTCCAGCAGGTAAAATTTTCCTATGATGGGACTACGCCAATATTAAAGGATATCAGCTTCCGGGTGGAACCCGGTCATTCATTGGCCATAGTCGGACCCACCGGATCCGGTAAAACCAGCATCATCAGTATTCTCAATCGCTTGTACGACATATCGGCGGGCCGGATCCTGCTGGATGGAAAAGATATTCGCGATTTTCCACTATCGGTCCTTAGAAGCAGAATTGGATTTGTTTTACAGGATGTTTTTCTGTTTCAGGGTACTGTCGCGGATAACATCAGCCTCAACAATCCCGACATCAGCCTGGGAACCATTCAAAATGCCGCCCGTTCTATCGGAGCAGACGAATTCATTCAAAAATTGCAGGGAGGATATCACTTTAAAGTGGCGGAAAGAGGAGCCAACCTTTCCATGGGTCAGCGACAGCTTATTTCTTTTGTGAGGGCCCTCGTGTATGAGCCCGATATACTGGTACTCGATGAGGCCACATCATCCATCGATACACAAACAGAAAAGCTAATCCAGGAAGCCATCCCCAAACTGATTGCCGGACGCACTTCCATCCTCATTGCCCACCGTCTTTCCACCATCCGCAATGCGGATCACATCATTTACCTGGAAAAAGGGGAAATTAAAGAAAGCGGCAACCAAAAGGAACTTTTATCGATTCCGGATGGTTATTTCAGAGAATTGTACGAATCCCATTTTCATTATGTTCAGGTATAAGTAATGCCTGTTTATGTACTTCGCGTATTTCTTCATCATGATTGATCGGTCGTGCTAAAGAAAAGAGGAACATTAACACATTATTTATTTGTTTAATATATATTCTATACCTAAATTTGCTCCTCTGAACATGATCCAAAACAGAATTTTCGTAATGAGCTCCGGAAGAAATGTATTCCAGAGACTCCTAGGGCTGATCACACTCTTCCTGGTGGTAGGACTTTTGTTTTATCTATTCTACCATGTGTACCGGCTGTTGTATCTATTGACCCCTCTTTTTCTTCTGATCGCAGTCATCCTTTACCCCAAGGTCATCCTTCACCACATCAAAGTGATTCAAAGATCCTTTCAATATAGTTTTATCGGGGGCATCCTCACGGTCGGACTTCAGATCGTTGCCTTGCCTATGGTGGCCATTGGTTTAATTTTCAAGGCCTGGGCATTCAGAAAGTTTGGAAGTTTTAAGGAAGACCTGGGCAGTACTCCGGCTTCGGACAACTACAGCGAGTACGAAGAAGTCGTCGAAAAGAAAGAAACCCCTTCCCATGTAGAGATCAGGAGAAAGGAAAGTGAAAAGCTCCTATCTACCTATGATGATCTGTTTGAATAAAATCCAGTTTTGCTGTTCAGCTATTTTATTTTAAGTGGTATCCTTTGTCTGGCTTACCTCATTCTGTTGGGCATTATTTTCCGATACTGGAAACTGACCCCTTTTTTTAAGCCTTCAGCTTCCGATCAGCCGGTCACACGGGTAAGCGTGATCATTGCAGCCAGAAATGAGGAATCCCATATATTGGAATGCGTACATTCGATACTAAACCAAAACTATCCTTCCCATCTGTATGAACTGATCGTCGTGGATGATCAGTCCGAAGACAGCACACCGGATATTCTGGAAGACATTAAAGACAGCCGGCTGAGAATAATGCGTCTGGGGGTATACCGGCGTACGACGATCCAGGGATCCAAAAAGAAAGCCGTTGCCTATGGAGTCAATCATGCCAGCGGCGATCTGATCCTCACCACTGATGCAGACTGCCTGCTTCCTCCGGATTGGATCAGCCTGCACGCAGCCGAATTTGTAGAATCGGGCCGATCGCTTAGAATTGCACCGGTCAAAACCCATGCCGGACATGGGTGGCTGTCCGTTTTTCAGGAACTGGATTTTATGAATACCTTTCTGATTCAGGCCGGAGGTATACGATCAGGTCTGTTTCAGTTGGGGAGCGCGGCCAACCTGTCCTTCACTAAATCATCCTTTCTCCAGGCAGACCCATATTCCAACAACCAGCATATTGCCTCCGGAGATGATCTTTTCCTGATCCGCAAACTGCACAAACAGGATCCTGAAAGCATCTCTGTACTCAAATCCACCGATTCCACAGTTCACACCCAACCCGTTTCCTCTGTTTCTCAGCTATTTTCTCAACGCCTCAGGTGGGCTGGAAAGCTCAAACGTGCAGGCAGCCCGGGACTGATGTTTACCTCTTCCTTGGTGTGGCTGTGCAAAACCAATCTCATTGCATCCCCGCTTGTGGCCCTGTTATCAGGATCCAGGGAATATCTGTGGCTGTCCCTTGGATTCTTGTTGGTTCATTTCCTGATGGACTTTGTCTTTCTGTGGGAAGCCTCTGGATTTTTCAAAAGGCGCAAATTGCTTTGGTACTTCTTTCCCATGGAGATCCTATTTATCATTTACCTGCTTTTTCTGGGTCTCATATCCTGGCTGCCGGTCAGCCTGGAGTGGAAGGACAGAAAAATCTAAGTTCAAATTCTATTTACAAAAGACTGCTCTTGGGATCAGATGCCTTGCAGTTTTTTCTTCAGAAGGATCATTTCGTCGCGATACCGCGCTGCTGATATGAAGTCGAGGTCTTTTGCTGCCGCTTTCATTTTATTTTCTGCTTCTGCAATCAGTTTTTCGATTTGAGGCCTGCTGAGGTAATCTACAACAGGATCCGCAGCCAATGCCGTTTCTTCGGGTCCCGTGTAAATTTTGGGACCTTTTCCGCGAAGATCCAAAATGGAAGATTTCTCCAGGATTTCCTCCCGGGATTTACTCAGCGTTTTGGGGGTAATGCCGTGTTCCAGATTATAAGCAATCTGCTTGGCACGGCGGCGTTCCGTTTCCTCCATCGTACGTTTCATGCTGTCCGTGATCCTGTCTGCATAAAATATGACCAGGCCGTTTGCATTTCGTGCCGCTCGACCTGCAGTCTGGGTAAGTGACCGGTCGTTTCGCAAAAAACCTTCTTTATCCGCATCGAGAATAGCGACCAGTGATACTTCCGGCAAGTCGAGTCCTTCTCTCAGGAGGTTTACGCCGACCAGAACATCAAAATCGCCTAACCTCAGATCGCGCAGGATTTCCACGCGTTCCATCGTATCGATCTCGGAATGTATGTATTTGCACCTAAGGTTCAGTCCCTGAAAATATTTGGAAAGCTCTTCAGACATCCGCTTGGTCAGAGTGGTAACCAGCACACGTTCATTTTTTTCCTTCCGGTTGTGAATCTCTTCCAAAAGGTCATCGATCTGATTGATAGAAGGTCTTACCTCGATCGGAGGATCGAGCAGTCCGGTCGGACGGACGACCTGTTCTACCACCAATCCCTCTGTCTCAGACATTTCGTAATCACCGGGAGTGGCACTTACAAAAATAACCTGATTCAACTGTTGCTCAAATTCCTCGAAGCTCAGAGGACGGTTGTCCAGGGCAGATGGCAAACGAAAACCAAATTGCACCAGATTCATTTTCCTGGCTCTGTCACCACCCCACATTCCCCTGATCTGGGGAATGGTCACATGACTCTCATCGATGACCAGCAGATAATCGTCCGGAAAATAATCCAACAGACAAAAGGGCCGGGTTCCTTTGACCCTTCCATCGAAAAACCTGGAATAATTCTCTATCCCGCTGCAATATCCCAGTTCGCGCATCATTTCGAGATCGAGTTGGGTGCGCTCTTCTATACGCTTTGCCTCCAAATACTTGCCTTCGGATTCAAAATATTTTTTCTGCTCAAACAACTCATTTTCAATTTCCACCAGAATCGATTTCAACCGATCTTTGGGGGCCACATACAGGTTGGCAGGAAATATGGCAGCAAATTCCATGCTGCTGATTTTTTTGCCGCTGCTCAGCTCGATCTCATCGATCTGCTCGATTTGGTCTCCAAAAAAGTGAATTCGCAAGCCCCTTTCAATGTAGGGCAGATGGATGTCCACCGTATCGCCCTTGACCCTGAATTGTCCCCGGTTGAGCTCGCCCTCGGTACGGCTGTACAGACTGTCTACGAGTCTGTACAAAAACTGATTTCTGGAAATGATCTGATCCTTCTGCAAACGGATAATTCCGGCCTTGTAATCCTCGGGATTGCCCATACCAAAGATACAGGAGACCGTAGCGACCACGATCACATCCCTGCGACCCGACAGAATAGCTGATGTGGCCTTAAGCCTGAGTCGATCGACCTCTTCGTTGATGGCCAGATCTTTTTCAATGTAGGTATCGGTCACAGAGACATAGGCCTCCGGCTGGTAATAGTCGTAATAACTGACGAAATATTCGACGGCATTATCCGGAAAAAACTCCTTAAATTCCCCATAGAGCTGTGCCGTCAGGGTTTTGTTGTGAGAAAGGATCAGAGTAGGCCGATCCGTATTCGCAATAACATTGGCAATGGTAAAAGTTTTTCCGGACCCTGTCACGCCCAGCAGAACCTGAGAACGATCTCCTTTGCTCAGGCCATCCGTCAGCTGACGGATCGCTTCCGGCTGGTCACCGGAAGGGGCGTATGAAGAATTTAATTTGAAAACAGACATGTATCTTTGAATATAACCCGTAAAATTACGGCTATTATGGGAATCGAAACCGTACCATTGCATTACAAAAGATCAGGATCGGGCCCGGCCCTTTTCATCCTTCACGGATTGCTGGGAAGTCTGGACAACTGGCAGACGGTAGCTAACCAACTGTCAGAAAATTACACGGTATTTTTGGTTGATTTGCGCAACCACGGAAGATCTCCGCACACTGACTTTATGGATTATCCCTCTATGGCAGCGGACCTGCTCCGATTGGCCGCACAAACTGCATGTGAAGAATTCTTTTTATGTGGACACTCTATGGGCGGCAAAGTGGTCATGCAGGCCATGGCTGATGCTCCGGAAAAAATCCGCAAAGCCATGGTGATCGATATCTCACCCAGACTTTATCCGGGGGGACATGAAAAAATAATGGAAGCCATGTTTTCGGTTCCGCTCGACCGGATCGAAAAAAGGTCCGATGCTGAAGCCATTTTGTCCAATCTGATCCCGGATCTCGCCACACGGCAATTTATTTTGAAAAACCTGGACCGGATGCCCGACAACCAATACAAATGGAAATGCAATCTGCATGCCATTCGCGATTCCTATGAGCAAATATGTGCCTCAGCAGAACCCCAGTTTCCGCTCAAGACCCCGGTTTGTTTTCTCCTGGGAGGAAGATCAAATTATCTGCTTCCAACAGAATATTCCCATATAAAATCCTTGTTTCCCGCATCCGAATTCCGGGTCATCGAAAATGCCGGACATTGGGTGCATGCAGAAAAACCTCAGGAAGTCATAAGAGAAATGAACTCCTGGTTTCAATGAGGTTTCAGCCTCGAATTTTTTAGTACATTTCTAATCAAAACAAATGAGAAAATTCCTGTTTCCCTTCAGGTTATGTTGCGTGCTCATTTATTAAACTCACTCACTGGTATAGCGAAAAAATATAATTGAATTTTTCTCTATCCTCAGAAGCAAATGGAGTTTTGTGCTTTATAAAAGTTATTCTATCTCATAATCTTATAAAATTTTGCTCTCTTCAAGTGCTACCCTTTCGTTGACATTGAGCCAACCTCCTTTTTATGCAGAATCGAACTCCTGAAACCTTTAGCCACTTTTGTCCCTGCATTTTCTTTTCTGCACATCCTTTCGCAATTGCTTAACTTTACAGAACCGGTAGCTTGAAAATATTCAGCTTAATTTGAATAAAAAATTGACGATCAGACATGAATCTATTCATTGAATTTATCAAGTCATTCAGA
>JAKQHM010000027.1 GCA_029572935.1 Bacteroidota bacterium | reverse complement strand
ATCCGTCAGCGGATCGTAATCCACACAGAGGATCTGTCCGGTGAGCGAGGCTGCAGGGACTTTATAGTATCCATTGGAATCGAGCAGCGACTCCTGCTGCATAAAATTATTGTATTTGCCATTTTTGTAAGTAGCATGATTCTTCTGCACGCGGGGTACCGTCAGGTCGTCGTTGATGAAGAGGGGATTATAAGCGTATTGATTCCATACAGGACGAGCAGGGGCCCACTTCTGGCCTTCGGGTGGGCCGAAGACGGTCATGAACCCATAATGATTCATTTCATTAAAACCACAAACAGTGCATATTTCTGAACTATTTTGATTTGAGAAGTTTCCAATAATGGGTTGTTCGTAATGTGTCCAAGAAATACAAGGGAATTTACCGACTATTATAGGAATTCCAAAAGAAAGATTATAAATTGAGAAATCTGTTTCGTCCCGATATACGATTTCCTGGAAACCATCATTATTCAAATCAAACAAACTTATACTTGTACATGCTGAAGAATCTGTTGTTGTAATAAACCAATCTTGCTTTAAGTTTGGTGATCCGTCAAAATGATAGGAATAAATTTTACAATATCTCGTAAATAAAATCGATGGAGTTGAATTATTACCAAAACTACCTATTGCAGGAATTCCTACACCAGAATAACTACTTCCCGGAATGCTTGCACTTGCTAACAATACTGCTGCATTGTTGAATATTGAATAGACATAGACCAAAGCTTCATTATTAATTCCGGGACAGGTAACTATCACATCAAGGTTACCATCCATATTAATATCAGCGATTGAGGGAGAGCCATCCCGATAGTTCCCATTAACCATGATATTTATTGGTATCATTAAGTTTCCAGCACTTCCACTTAAATTATTTAACTCCACTTTATATACAGTATATCCAGCTGCCAGTTCCAAATCAGTCGTATCTTCGTCTAATTGTCCTGCGATAGAAAATGCAGATGGGCTAAATTCGAACGAATAAGAATTATCCATTCCAATTCCATTTGCACCGCCATCGCACAGCAACACTCCAGTCTGGCCGTTAAATATTTTATTGTTGGCATAAATTTCGGGTTTTCCATCCTGGTTGAAATCAGCGAATCCAATAGTAGTTCCAAAGAATTGTCGATTATACTGTCTAAAATATTCAACCGGATAGTCGGAGACCCAACACAAAGCACCATCAAGAGATATGCAACATATGCGTCCCTGAATATTTGATGGATTTTCAGCACGCGATGCGATGACAATAATTTCTAAAGTACCATCTCCATCCAAATCTGCAATTGAAAATTGTGGTAAAAATCCAAAATTGATTGGTACAGGAATAATTTTTATTACAGTTGATATGACCGAATTTATGATCATAATGCTCTTTCTATCTTTACCAACCACAAATATTTCTGGTATGCAATCATGATCCATATCTGCAATAAAAGGTTGCACCATTTGAACTACAGTGTCGTTAAAAACCCTTTTCCTTTCAGTAAAAATTTTAGTATTTTCATACTTATTCCTTAAAAGACAAGAGCTCGAATCTATATTTGAGCAAGAATAACGCTGTGCTTCAACAGAGAGGGAAAACAATAAACATAGGAGTTTAAATATTACTCCTTTTCGATATAGAATTATAAATTTTATTAAATTCATTTAACTTATTCAAAGAAGTGTACAGCAATGAATACATTGCTGTACACTTTATAATGATTAGAATTTTGTAAACTTTACAAATTTAACTTGACCATTATTGTCTAGGTATCTAACAAAGTATAAACCGGCACGAATGGATAGATTAATTTCAAAATATTCAGATTCAAAAGTACCTGAACTTATAGTTGTTCCTATTCGATCTAATATTGTATATTCTGTTTTTTGAAGACTGGATCGAAGCTTGAACACATCACCATTTATAGGATTTGGTATTACCTCCAATTCCTTTCCTTTTTCAACTTTATCTCTATCCTGCCTTGTGCGATAATCCAGATCGTCGCAATCGGGGAATGGCACAAATATAGTTTTATAACAGCTTGGATTTGAGCAATCACAATTGGAGGTATTTCCTACAAGAATTGTAATTTCCACATCCTCTTCAAAGGGACCAAGTGGACCATTGGGCAATGATGAACATACTGACGTTGAGGTGACAATATTTTTTATTTTGACACATAAAGCATTACTTGACTCAATTGCTAAGGTTACGTAATACTCATTATCTTCTTCATCGCAATACAAATCAAGGATGTAAGCTTCAATATCGCATGATACATTACAAGGTTTCGGGGGACAAATCCTAAAATCTGAAGTACAATTCAATCCAGAACTTAATGTCACTTGTTGACAATCTGAAGACTGAGTTAGTCCACTTATAGTATGCGTTGTATTAAAAGCATAGGAACCATTCCCATTAATTGTATAAGAATTATTGCCCTGTCCCGGTACATAGATCTTGTAGGACCAAGTATTGTTTTGACCACAGCTCACATCAAATATTTGTGCCCCTCGAAAGGTGTTGCAACCGGAACAATAGTTTGGGAGAGTGATGTGAACAGTATCACTACAGTTGACTGAGTATTGGATGATTAAATCCCATGAACCTTCTTGAATAAAAAATGGTCCAAGATTAAATATTCCATGGCCAGTATCGCTTAATATCGTATATAACCCGGATTCATTCGGGTAAGGATCATCCAACTGTCTACTTATAATGAATTGGTCATTGAATGTATTGGTAATATCAATCTGAACATAATAGTAATCATCACTTGCAAAGTTGGTGGTATTGTTGTTTTGGCAAGACCCCACAGTAAAGTCAATATCAAATGTAGCGTAATCATCATAGCACAATAAAATTGAATTTGTGATAACGGGTGGAAGTTGAGTAGTAACTGAACTGAAGTAAAGTACAGCATGAAGATCCGAACATTGCTGCTTATCCAGTTCATTATTAGAAATCTCAAAACAAAATATTCGTTGTGAGGTATCTATGGAAAGATTAAGAACTTTAAAGCCAGGAATTCGAATGGAATCAAGTCTCCATGTCCCACAAATAGTTGGCAATTCATAATCACCACATATACTTATTATTGTATCACATGGTTCGAAATCAATTCCCAATCCATTGGTGTCGATCGGATGATCATAAAGCTTTGCTGTACCCAAAGCACTTCCATCACATTCCTCACAAAATCCATCTACATAAGCATACCCGAAATGTGCAGCGCATCCACAATCAGAGGCAATGATCTCGATAGTAGCAATGCTTCCTATTTCTGAAGCCGGAATGATCATTCTATGACAGGTCCATGGAACGATTTGTATTGAATCAAATTCGCACTCATGATCATATTTATTTGTACATTTAAGATCTGAAGCATCAAAGCACAAATCGTAATTTGGAGCAAGGTCACAACTAATGCTAAAAAATGGTTGAGAGTCATTGTGACCGGATGGAAATTCAAGAACTGTGGCATACCAGATAGAAAACTCTCTGTTTTCCGCTGTTACCTTAAATCGCTTAATCAGTTTGTTTGCATCTCTGTGGCCACTACATTGATTGCTAATATGACCTAGAAAGTTATTGAGTCTTGCTGCCTTATTACCAAATTTAGTCATTGAAATCCCAACGAGCGGATCAGTACCTGAATTAACTATTGCAAATCTGTCTGATGCCGGAATTGAAATTGAAGACCATACTGAAGGATTGTTGCTCCCGTCTAAGGGTGAACAGCTGTTTCCTCCATTATAGTAAGTGGCGTAAGAGCCATAATAATATGTAAATCCATCCTCAAAACCCCCATTGTCACAGATGAGGGTATCCTGGCTATGCGATATTCCTGGCAGCAGCAGGGTCATGATAAGGGTCATTAAGTAATGACGGAACATTAAATGAACAGATTGCAGTAGAGCAGAATTTCCTTCCAGGAAGGCCTTCGATTGAAAAATAAAATAACCCATGTGTATAAATTTAAATGGTTAACAAATACACTTTCCGAAGCAGCTGTCCGGTCTATGTCCCCTGGGTTTGGAAAATGCAAATCCTGTCTTTTGCGGATTCCATCTGTACAAATATACTCCTTATTCCTTTATTTCGCTGCCCGGCCCTAGTATTATTTTGAAAATTCAGGGTTTTCCCTGATTTTCTTCTATGGACAGCTTTTACCATGCTCCCGTTTTCATTCCCAAACTCACTCTTACTCTGGTCCTTTCTCATTTTCATTCTGTTCTAATTTTTCTCTCCCCTAGCCTTAAAAATTCGGTTGCAATTCCTACCTTTGCCTTCCCAAAATGAATTGAGCTTAAATAACTAATTCATTTACAGTTCTTTACATGGCGTGGTAGCTCAGCTGGTCAGAGCGTGCGATTCATAATCGCAAGGTCGGGAGTTCAAGCCTCCCCCACGCTACTTCTTTTCCCCTTCACTTTTTACATTTTACCTCCATTCTTTGCAGACCGGTCCTGGCTTTTTGATGGATGCTCCTTTGGTAGCGGTCCGGACGGGTAGCGAGCGTCTTATCAAAATACTCCCGTGCCCTGCTGCATTCCTTCAGGGACTCGTAGATCAGACCCATATTCAGGAGGGAGTTTGCCGTCAGGTAGGAGCGGTGTTCAGGATCATCCATCAGTACATCCCGGTAAAAACTCAAGGCTTGAGTGGTGCGATCCAATGCCTGACTGATCCTGCCCATGCGGTAGGCCGCTTCCCTGCGAAACTTTGGGTCCTGATACAAGGCTCCTAGATTCTTTGAAATCAGATGCTCCGCCCTTACAAAATGTCCTCCGTCAAAAAGCAATCTGGTGCGCAACAGAACCGGATGGATTTCCTCTCCGAGGCTGGCCTCCCGATAAGCCTGCTGGTCCTCGTCCGTCAGCGAACAACCTTCCTGCAGAATCCTCTGACGTAAGTTCCGGAAGGCTGACTGATCCCCGCGGAGGAAAGCGCTCCAACTCAGCTTCTGCAACACTTCCCGCTTGTATGGACATCCCCTGTAATTTTTCAGATACAACTGAAACTCCCCTTCTGCCGAAAAATCCAGCTTTTGCAGCTTCCACATGCCTCTCAGCAGGGCCAGGTGCGGCAGGACCTCCATTTCAGACGAGCGGATGCCATCAATCAGGGGTGCCACATCCGGATGATGGGCCCTCATCGCCAAGCGCAGGGAGATCCATTTCCCCAGTAGACCGGGTGGGTCGGAACTGAACTCTTTCAGCCAGTAGGCATAAGCTTCAGCAGGTCTGAGCTCCAGATAGGACTGGATGAGGGCCATGGAAGCAACAGCCTCGAGACGCAGATAGGTAAAGGAGTGCGATTCCTTGTTTTGCAAAAAGCCCGATAATTCCTGCTTTCCCTCCTCCAGACTGCCGCGGATACCGGCCAATGCAGCAAACCACTCGAGATGAGAAGGGATCGTGCCGGTGAGAGCCTTCAGGAGTCCCGTGGTTTTACGGGCAGGCAGAAAGTCCGGATTTTTTTTCCGGTTTGCTTCCTGAAGCCTGAGTGCTTTTCTGATTTTCAGAAAAGCAGACGGCTTTTGATCCATTTGGATGTCCGCCAGGGCTCCCCTCAAGAGTAGCTCGGCGTGTAAAAACAACTTCCAGGGATCGGCCAGACGGCTTTTTTCGAGTAAATCATAACGTCGCTCCTGGTTTATTTGAAAATGCCTGAATTCCTCCGGATCGCCTTTCGAAAAATACGACCAGAAGTCCACAAGGTCTTCTGCAAACAGACAGGCGAAATTGATGGACCGGTCGGATCTGCGGGTGAGGGCCGATCTGGCCTCTGCAAGGTCCAGGTCCATCATGCTGCGAAGGGCACGTTCTATCCCGTCATCAAATGATACATACTCAGCCTTTTCCTGAGATCCTGCAGCGGCCTGATCCAGGCTGCACCACCAGATCGCCATCAGGACAGGCCAAATCTTCATCCTTTCAACCGGTAAACAGCCTCCACGGGACAATGGTCCGAAAAACGGATGTCCCTGTGGTGCCTGTAGTCTTCCACCAGATGGCCAAAGGGTTTGGAAATGGATTGGTAGTCTATTCTCCAGCCCTTGTTCTTCTGGTAAGATCCTGCCCGGTAGGACCACCAGGAAAATTCCTGCGCTTCTGGTCGCACACAGCGGAAGGCATCGTCAAAGAGGGTTCCGAACCACTCGTCCATCCAGGCTCTTTCCTCTGGCCTGTAGCCACTCGGATTGTCTTTTCTGTCCGGATTGTGGATATCGAGCGCCAGGTGCACGATGTTGTAATCGCCTACGAGGATGGTCTTGGGCCTTGATTTCAAGAGATCTTCGATCCAGGGGTAAAAATCCTGCAGAAAGCGCATTTTAAAGGCATGTCGCTCTTCGCTGACCGAGCCGGAGGGAAAATAGGCATTCACCACGGACCATTCGCCAAAATCAAGCCGGATGACCCTGCCTTCGCGGTCATAGGTTTCCATCCCGCAACCATAATGGACGGCATCCGGGATCTCACGACTCAGGGTCAGAACGCCACTGTATCCTTTTTTTTCTGCACAATGCCAGTAGGCTTTGTAGCCCAGGGAGGAAAAAAGGTCGGGATTCTCAAAGGAACGATCCATTTTGGTTTCCTGAAAGCAGACCAGATCAAAATTCTGGCCTTTCAGAAAATCCTCCAGACCTTTCTGCATGGCTGACCTGAGGCCATTGACGTTGTAAGAAACGATTCTCTTCAGCATGGTGCCAAAGATAAGGGGTATTTACAGACCAGGATGGGCTTATGCGGGATCAGGATTGCCTGCGGATAGGCAATTCGTTGACATCAAAAGAGCTTAGATTTTCAAACTGATGGATCCGCTGATGGATTTCGGCCTCCGTCAGATTGCGCAAGCGGTCAATGCTGAAGTCTTCCACACAAAAAGAAGCCATGACAGAACCATAGATCAGGGCGGTCTTCATATTGCGGAAACTGATGTCACCGGTGCGGGCCAGATAACCGATCAGTCCACCTGCAAAACTGTCTCCTGCACCGGTGGGATCGATGACCTCAGCCATAGGTAAACCCGGAGCAAAAAATATCTGGTCCTCGTGAAACAGCAAGGCGCCGTGTTCCCCTTTTTTGATGATCAGATAACGGGGACCCATTTCGCGAATGACCGAGGCGGCCTTGACCAGAGACCTTTCACCTGACAACTGTCTGGCCTCTTCGTCGTTGATGGTCAGGACGTCTACACGTGCCAGCACTTTTTTTAACTCGTCCAGGGCCGTGTCCATCCAGAAGTTCATGGTATCGAGTACCACCACTTCGGGCCGGCCTCTCAGCTGATCTAACACTGCTGTCTGTATGGAAGGGGTAAGATTACCCAACATGATGTAACGGCTGTCCCGGTAGGATTCCGGCAAGACGGGATTGAACTCCGCCAGTACGTTCAGGTCTGTGATCAGGGTATCGCGACCATTCATGTCGGCATGATATTTACCGGCCCAGAAAAATGAGTCCATGTCTTTTCTGCGGACCAGACCCTCCATGGATACGCCCCGGATGGCCAGACTGGCTATTTCATCTTCCGGAAAATCCCTGCCCACGATGGACACCAAATGAATGCGGTCGTACCAATAGGAAGCCGCCCAACTGATATAGGTGCAGGCGCCCCCGATGACCTTTTCCGCCTTGCCATAAGGAGTCTCAATGCTGTCAAAAGCCATGGTGCCAACCGTCAAAATACTCATATTCAATTTTTTACATTAAAAAAGCCTTGCCAAATGGCAAGGCTTCTCGTTTTTCTGGCGCCTCTTCTTGGGCTCGAACCAAGGACCTGCGGATTAACAGTCCGACGCTCTAACCAACTGAGCTAAAGAGGCGTTTCGTCCAATGGAGCGCAAAGATAAAAAGTCAAACCAATGCGGTTCAAATTTTCTAAAAAAAATTTTGCGTCCCTGTCCTTGCTTTATTTTTGGATGACCAGTGGCTGCATGCCCCAGGCCTGATCCTTTCCTATGGTCTGGATGAGGTAAACGCCGGCAGGCCAGTTGGCCACAGAGATACGGGTTTGGTTGCCGGTCATATTTTCTTCATAGACCCGGTTTCCTTCCGGACTGAAGATTGCCAGACGGGTCTGGGATCCGACCGGACGATCCAGCTCGATGTTGACAAAGTCTTTGGCTGGATTGGGAGATGCTCCGATCCGGATAGCCGCCTGATCGCGCGTGCTTGCTATGGGAGCCGATGTGAGGTACTGTGCTGAGGTGTCATTGCTCACTTCGCCACCAAATTCCTCTTCTACTGCGTTATAGACCAATACAGGTGCGCTGTATCCTGGAGACAAAAACCGGTAGGACACAATGGTCTGGTTTGCAATGGGAATGGGTCCAAAGAAAATTTCGATCACAGCCCTGTAAGCCAGCTTGACGCAATCAAACGTGTTGTTGGTCGTTTTGAGCCTTCCCCAGGCCTCTGCCTTGGAGAACATGGTAATTTCAGCCCGTACTGCCCCCTGATCGGTTTGTATGGTCACTGTTGCGGTGTCCTGAAATTCGTCTCCGAACATCAAAGGATATTCCAATTGCGTAAGCGGACTGTTGTACACCACTGCCGGATCCGAAGAAAAATCCGTTTCTCCCAGGATTTCCAGTTTGCTTGCTGATTTGCGGTAAACCTCAAAGTAGGAGGAACTGTCGTTTCCATATCTGAGTGCCACATTGGCAGCTGGAAATGCTTCCTTCTTGGGCACATTATCCATGCTGACAAAATAGGACGTATCCGGTGTCTGAATGATGATGTCAGATGAAGTCACATTCCAGTTCAGATTGGTGCCCAAGGCTTCCATATCTGTCGGATTAATCAAATTTGCATCCAGGATTCTGGCAATCATTCTTTGACCTGCCTCCGGAGCAGAGGTGTAGATCGGCTGGGCGCCCAGTCCCAGAAAACAGCTGGTAAAGAGGAATAGTAGAAGTTTTTTCATAATTAGTTCTTGAATTTCAAGCTAAGGTAAGATGATTTGCTGTTTGAATGGACTACTTTTGACGCTTTAACATAGCCTTAAGAGGCTGTCCCGGTGCCGGTAAGGGCTCATGCGGGCAACCTGAAAAAGTCAAAATATCATTGAAAGCTAAAAAATCTTTCGGCCAGCATTTCCTGCACAACAAGCACACGATCGACAGAATCGCCCGACTGGTTCTGGACTCCGGCATGCCCAGGGTACTGGAAGTCGGGCCGGGTAAAGCTGCCCTTACGCGAGAATTGATCCTCAAGGTTCCCGAATTTCTGGCCATAGATGCCGACCCGGACATGGTGCGGTTTTTGAAATCCCAATATCCGGGCCACGAGGACAGTTTCGTTTTGGCCGATTTCCTCCGGTTTGATCTGAAACAGATCTTTGACGGACAGGAATTCCTGCTGTTTGGGAATTTTCCTTACAACATTTCCTCCCAGATCGTATTCAAGGCTCTGGAAAACCGCGACAGAGTGCCTCTTCTGCTGGGGATGTTTCAAAAGGAAATGGCCAAAAGGATCGTGGCCACCGAAGGAAGCAAGGACTATGGTATCCTGGCGGTCCTGAGTACACAGATTTATCGGTCCAGATTGCTTTTTGACATTGACCCCGGTCAATTCACACCACCGCCCAAAGTCATGAGCTCGTTCATCCGGATGGAACGTCTGGAAGAATTTCCCTCTAAAGTTCAATTCGATAAGTTGCACCGTCTGGTCAAAACCGCCTTTCAGTTTCGCAGGAAAACCCTAAGAAACAACCTGAAGGGTATAGCCGGAAGTGAAGACATCCTGCGGGATGCCTACTTCGACCAACGCCCCGAACAGATCTCTCCGGGAGAATACCTGAGGCTGGCCGGTGTTTTTTATCCGGATATCGATTAAACCTCCTGAGATTTCAGGAGTTACTGTTTTACAAATAAACAACAGAGATATGAGTTTCCAGGAAAGGATCAACAACGACCTGAAAGAGGCCATGAAAGCCAAGGATGAAAAAGCGCTACGGGCCATCCGGGCCATCAAAGCAGCCATTCTGCTGGCCAATACCGATGGCAGCGGACAGGAGATGAATGATGAACGCGGCATCCAGATTGTCAGCAAACTGGTCAAACAGAGAAAGGAATCTCTGGAAATATACGAAAAACAAAACCGCGAAGACCTTGCGCAAACCGAGCGCGAAGAGATAGAAGTGATCTCCCGGTACCTGCCTGCCCAGCTTTCGGAATCCGAACTGAAAGCAGCCATTGAAGCCATCATAAAGGAAACGGGCGCTTCCGGTCCTGCCGATATGGGAAAAGTCATGGGTGCCGCATCAAAACAGCTCGCCGGAAAAGCGGATGGCAAAACCCTCTCCGGCCTCGTCAAAGAACTGCTCAGCCGCTAAGAAAGATTTCGTACAAACTCATACGACTGAACCCGCTTTGGTAAAGTGAAGGATTGGTTTACCTTTAAGCTTCAAACGAAAGCTGAATATGGAAAACAAAACCACCTTCAAACCTTATGTGGACCCCAACGTCTCGGTCCCTGAATTTACCATCAAAGCCATTGTATTGGGCATTCTATTTGGAGTCCTGTTTGGGGCTTCCACGGTGTACCTTGCCCTCAAGGCCGGACTGACCGTTTCGGCATCCATCCCCATTGCGGTATTGGCCATTTCGCTGGGAAAGCGTTTTCTGGGCACTTCCATCCTGGAAAACAACATCATCCAGACTACAGGCTCAGCCGGCGAATCCATTGCGGCCGGTGTGGTGTTTACCCTGCCTGCCTTTCTTTTTCTATCAGACGAACAGGTGGGCGACCAATATTTTAATTACTGGACCATTTTCACCCTGGCCACCTTTGGTGGAATCCTGGGCACGCTCATGATGATCCCGCTGCGCCGCTCGCTGATCGTCAAGGAACACGAAACCTTGCCTTATCCGGAGGGTACCGCCTGCGGGCAGGTACTGATTGCCGGTGAAAAGGGAGGAGACTTTGCCAAAAGCGCCTATTACGGACTTGGTTTTGCCATGCTGTATGCCATTCTCCAGAAAGTTTTTCACGTCATAGCCGAACTGCCCAAATGGGGAACGGAGCAGGTAAACCGCTTTTTTCCCTCAGCCGTGGTGAGCAGTGAGATCACGCCTGAGTATATGGGTGTCGGATACATCATTGGACCCAGGATCGCCGGAGTACTGGTAGCCGGTGGTATCCTCGCCTCCCTCGGTCTCATTCCCCTGCTGGCCTATCTCGTCCAACCGGATGTCATCGCAGCGCAACTGGCCAAACTGAATCTGCTCGATCCGGCTTTGCCCAGTGCCCGTTTTGGCTGGGATCCCGTCACGCATACCTTTGGCGATACAGCCGATGCCGTGTACCGGGCTTATATCCGCCAGATTGGTGCGGGTGCCGTAGCCGCCGGAGGTTTCATCACACTTCTGAAAACCATTCCCACCATCGTCTCATCCTTCAGGGACAGCCTCGGATCGATGAAAGAAAAATCCGAATCAGCGGTGAGCCGTACAGAGGATGATCTTTCTTTTAAAGTCGTGTTGTTTGGTTCACTGGGATTGATCATCTTATTGGCCATTTTGCCACAGATTCCAGGCACTTCCGTGCTGAGCAAATTGCTCTTGGGACTCCTGGTGATCATCTTTGGATTCTTTTTCGTGACGGTATCCAGCAGGATCGTGGGTATCATTGGATCCAGCAACAACCCCATTTCGGGCATGACCATAGCCACCATCATGGGGACAGCCCTGGTTTTCATTGCCGTGGGCTGGACTGGAAAATTGTATGAACCCATGGCGCTTGTGATCGGCGGTATGATCTGTATCGCAGCTGCCAATGCGGGGGCAACCTCACAGGACCTGAAAACGGGCTACCTAGTAGGTGCGACACCCAAATACCAGCAACTTGCCCTTTTCATCGGGGCGATATTTTCGTCACTGGTGATCGGATTTACCGTCAAATACCTGGACACACCGACGGCCGAGATGGTATCCAAAGGAATCAACCATGCCATCGGAGAGAAGTATGCAGCGCCCCAGGCCACCCTGATGGCCACCCTGATCAAGGGTCTGTTGTCCTTTAACCTGGACTGGGTGTTTGTATTGTGCGGCGTATTCATCGCGATCGTACTGGAATTATGCCAGGTGAAGGCACTTTCCTTTGCCGTCGGGCTTTACCTGCCGTTGTCCACCACCCTGCCTATCTTCATCGGAGGCTTGATCAAGGGAATTGTGGACTGGAGGGCCAAAAAGAAAAACGAACAGGAAGAAGATGCCGAACTCGGCAAAGGCAGTCTGTTTGCGACCGGTCTGGTGGCAGGCGGTGCACTGGCCGGTGTGATTGTAGCCTTGCTCACAGTAGACGAAGGAATTGCCGGTCAGATCGCACAATTCAGCGCAGAGCATGGCATTACCACCGCATTTGGTACCGGAGGCTATCACTTGCTGGGCGTCTTGTGCTTTGCGGCCATGGGATTCATTCTGTATCGCATCGCGACCAAAAAATAGAAAATTTAAAATTACTGCCATACCGCCCTTTTCATCCGATTCGGGGCTGCGGCTGTTGAATTCTGACTAATTTCGCCCGTTATGCTTAAAGATACGGAAGCAGATATCATCCGAGTAGCCCGGGAGTGTATCGAGATAGAGATGAAGGCTCTGGCCGACCTGAGCAGCCAGATTCAGGATGATTTTGTAGCCACGGTCCGGATGATCTTCCGCAGCCGGGGAAGGCTGGTGGTCACCGGCATTGGCAAAAGCGCCATCGTAGGTCAGAAAATCGTGGCGACCATGAATTCCACAGGTACTCCTTCCCTGTTCATGCACGCAGCCGATGCGATCCACGGAGATCTGGGCATGATACAGACCGAAGATGTACTGCTTTGCCTGTCCAAGAGCGGGGAAACCCCTGAGATCAAAGTTTTGATTCCCCTGGTGAAATCCAGGGACATCCGACTGATCGCCATGACCGCACAGGCCCAATCCTATCTGGCACAAAATGCAGACCATTGCCTGCTGACACCAGTCACCAAGGAAGCAGAGCCCAACAACCTGGCCCCGACTGCAAGCACCACCGCTCAAATGGCGATGGGCGACGCCCTGGCCGTATCCCTTTTGTACCTGAGGGGTTTCAGTCCCAGCGATTTTGCCCGATACCATCCGGGGGGCGCATTGGGCAAACAGCTCTACCTGCGGGTGCGGGATTTTTATAAAAACAACCGGCGACCATTTGTGCGTCCCGGGGATACCCTGCAGGAAGTGCTGATATCCATCAGTTCAGGCCGTATGGGGGCCACCGTGGTTCTGGATTCTTCGGATCAGTTGATGGGCATCATCACAGATGGGGATTTAAGGAGATTTTTCGAAAAATCAAGCTCGATGAACGGTATAGGGGCTTCTGATCTGATGCATTCCAACCCCCGTACCATACATGCCGATCAAATGGCGATCGAAGCGCTCAAAGTGATGCAAGAGCTGAGTATATCCCAATTGATCGTTGCAGAAAATAAAAACTACCTGGGCATCATTCACCTGCACGACCTCATCAAGGAGGGCATTGTCTGAAACAAATTATTGAAACATGTTTTTTCCCATAGGAGATGATCAGGTAAAAGGAGGGCACAAACCCCTGTTTTCGTATACCCTGATCGCAGTCAACGTAGCAATTTTTCTATACGAATTCAGTCTGGGTCCCGAGCTCAGCAATATTTTCGTGACAGAATATGGAGCCATCCCTTTTGAGATCCTCTCCGGGGCGGATCTCTATACCCTCGTCAGCTCCATGTTCCTGCATGGAGGCTGGATGCATCTGATCGGCAACATGCTTTTTCTTTGGGTATTTGCAGACAACATTGAGGCCGTGATCGGCACCTTCAATTTCATCGTGTTTTATCTGATCGGTGGAATCGTGGCTACCTCTGTTCACATTTTTTTCAATCCGTACAGCGAGATCCCCATGGTGGGCGCCAGTGGGGCGATTTCAGCCGTGATGGGCGCTTACCTGATCATGTTTCCGGCTTCCCGCATCAAGGTCCTGATCCTGATTTTCTTTACAGTGGTCTACGTGCCTGCTCTTTTCTTTCTGGGTATCTGGATCGTGCAGCAGATGGTAGCCGGCATGGGATCCATCAACGAAATGGCCGAAGAATCATCGGGTGTGGCCTGGTGGGCACATATTGGAGGATTTGTATTTGGCGTGGTGGCCGGTTTCATTGCGCGAGGTCAGTATAGACACCGATACCGATATGATTCGGAATCCTAAAAAGACTCAGGGCCTAAAACCCTCTTTTACCTCAATCTTCGTTTCTTGCTTTTTGCGCCCGGTCAAACAGGTCCAGGCTGCCGTTTTCCAACCTCAAAACCCCTCTGGGACAAACCGCACTGCATATTCCGCATCCCACGCAGGAGGCGCGCACGATATCCTGTCCCCGCTGTGCATACGCACGGACGTCAATACCCATTTCGCAGTAGGTGGAACAGTTGCCACAAGAGATACACTGACCCCCGTTCGTGGTGATCCGGAAACGGCTCAGGTATTTCTGCTGGATCCCCAGGATCGCCGCCATGGGACATCCGAACCGACACCAGACCCTGCTACCCAGCAAGGGATAAAAACCCACGCCGATCACACCTGAGAAAGCCGCTCCGATCACAAAGCCATAGCTGCTTCTCAGCCACGCAGTATCCAGTCCCAGCATCCTGGCTTGGCCCGACTGGTAGCTGTACAATACTCCTGCTGTCATCAAAACACAAAGGACCAGGATGGAGTATATCATCCATCGCTCCAACTTCCAGGCTCCCACAGATTTGTCAGAGAGATGTCGGAAAGGATCTCCGGCTGTTTCAGCCAGACCCCCACACCCACAAACCCAACTGCAATACCAGCGCTTGCCGTAGAGGTAGGTCAGTACAGGAGATACCAGCACAATCATCAGGATCCCCCAAACCAACATCAACCAGCCTATGTTGCCGGCTTTCAACAACTCCTCGATGTGCCAGCCATCGAAAAAATAATAATTCAGCGGCCACATGTTTTTGAAGTCGTTGTAAGGCAGGTTGAGGCCCAACATGAGCTCGGGCAATAAGAAGGCAAAGGCCAGCTGAAAAAAGATCACGGAAAGAGTACGAAACTGCTGATACCGGGAATGGCGGTATTTCCAGATGAATTTGATTCCAAAAAGCAAAATGGCCAGGGTGTAGAGACTCCCATACACAAACCATTGGCTGGCCTTCTGGCCTTTCAGTGCAAAACTCAAAGGATCAAAAAGGGCTACCAGTCCCCGGTTTTCGGCATCGCCCAGTCCCAGCATAGCCGGAAACCAATATAAGATCACATAAAAGCCGGTCAGAATAAGGGCCAGAATCCAGGCAAGCCAGCCTCTGGAGCCAAGGGAGGAAGGTATATTTTGATTATTTCTGATGCCAGGTTGTACAAAGGCATAGAGATATACGGCATAACCCACCACGCCCAGGGTCATCAATAAAAAGCTCAGGATCAGCGAGAAAGCAGATGGAACCAAGCTGCCCAAACTGACCGCGACCATCCATCCCATACCCAACAAGCCGAATCCCAAGGAGATCCATTTAAGTGGAACCCTCGTATCGGGATGGAAAATGGACCCATTTGAATTTGCTTTCATTTTTTCATGAATTGAAGTACGGCATTCAGGGTCCAGGGTCTCGTCAGCTGAACATCAAGGCCCGTTTGCTCTCTGGCAGCACGAATCAATTGCGGAGCATGATCCCGATAAAATTCCGGGTCAAAAAAGGCAAGTCGTACGGATGAAAGCACCTCCTTCAGATTTGCTTTTTGGCTTATCCATCGATCGCAAATTTCCTGGCGAAAGCGGATGCCCATTAGATTGAAGCCCGTCACCTCCTGGCTTGCTTTGTCATAACAGATCCGTATAGACTTTTCCTCATTGGGGTGCTGCCAATAGAGAGAAGCGATCGAAGGAGGGTCCACCGGACTGACCTGACCGTAAACCTGGTACTCCAGATCAAAGAACTTTGCAGAATTGAACCAGATGCCCGGATCGTATTCCTCAGAATGGCCGCATATTGTTTTGGCCACTGTTTTTCCCATCATGCGCCCTGTGTACCAGACTGCCTCCACGGATCTTCTGCCCGGTCTGGGGTTTTTGAGCTGGGCACAATCGCCTATGGCATAGACATCCGGAAGGTTGGTCCTGAGAAAAGAATCCACCAGAATGCCGCGGTCCATTTCCAATGGACTGTTCTGAAACAGGTCAATGTTGGGCCTTACCCCGATGGTGATTCCCAGGTACTGACAGTCGATTTCCGATCCATCTTGCGTGACGATGGAAGAAACCCGCTCTCCGTCATGGCTTTTGATTTCCCTTACCTGATGACCCTGTCTTAAATCGATGCCCTGCCTGAGAATGTGCCTGCTGACCAAATTCGCTTCCGGCATGGGTAAAACTCCTGCCCAATAGGCGGGTTCCCGAATCAGGAGGCTAACTTCTTTTCCCCTGCTGTGCAACATTTCAGCCAGTTCGATCCCGATGAGTCCTCCCCCCGCGATGACAGCCTGGCGCACCTGGGGTGTCCAGGATTCCAGTGCTTCGAGATCCTGTTTGTGGTACAGCTTGCCCACCCCTCTTAAATTCTGACCCGGCCATTCCGGACGGACCGGAACAGAGCCGGTGGCCAGGATCAACTGGTCGTAATGGACTGACCGACCGGAGGCCAGGATCATCTTTTTTTCTTCGAAATCGACGGCTGCCACCATATCGTAGAGGATTTCTATCCTGTTGTCCTGCCAGAAGGTCCGGGGATAAGGCTCCAGGTCTTTCCAGGCCATATGACCCATATACACATACATCAGGGCCGTGCGACTGAAAAAATAAGAGGCCTCTCCGGAGATCAGGGTGATCCTGTGCTCCGAAAGTTTGCGGATGTGGCGGGCAGCGGTAACCCCCGCGATCCCGTTTCCAAGGATGCAGATATGGGCCATTGATCGCTTTGAGCTAAGCACAAACATAATGGATTAAAGCCCACCGGATTGTTAAATTTGAAGCTTTGGGACCGCTTCATTCGATATTTAGAAAAGACCCCAGGACTTGGCAAAAACATAAGACATTGAAGCATTTGACCATACACATATGATTTTAACACAGACAAATTTTTATAGTCTGCAAGCTGCGATCTTGGCAAAAGTTCGTCTAATAATTTTCAAAAAACAATTTAATAATTCTCTAATATTGCACTTCAAATCATCTTTTACATCAAAATTTTTTCAAATGAATAGAAAGTTTACTCTTGCTCTCTTTGTGGTGCTTGCCTCTATTTTCCGCACTGACGCACAAGCTGTCAGAAGGGTTCTGGTGGAGGAATTCACGAGCGCTACCTGCGGTCCCTGCGCTGCGACCAACCCGTTTTTCGATCCCTTCCTCGAAGGTTATGGAAATCAGGTCACTGCTCTCAAGTATCAAAGCTACATCCCTGTGACCGGCGACCCCATGTATGGTCAGAATACCCCCGAGTCACAAGCCAGACATAGCTTTTATGGCATCAACTCCGCTCCTTCCTGCAGAATGGACGGCGTCACACCTCACAATGGTCATCCGATCAATCTGGTGGCCGATCGCACTCCTCTTACGAACCGCCTTGCTGTTACCTCTCCAATCGAACTTACTGTGGATCATAAAGTGACCCTCGAAACCGGCAAAGACAGCATAGAGATCAATATTTCGATCAAAAACGTGAGCAGCACGGACTTTACCGGAGCAAATTACGTACTTCAGACCGTCATTACTGAAGAAGAGATCAAATTCCCGCGTCAGGCTGCTACCAACGGCGAAACGGTATTTTCTCATGTGATGAGAAAAATGATCCCCAATGCTTCCGGTACCCGCATCACGCAGGCTATTGCTCCGGGACAAAGCCAGGATTTCAAATTCAAGGTTTCTCTTCCGGCTTATCTGTATTCTGTCAATCAGATCGGCGTAGTAGCCTTTGTTCAAAATGCCGCCACCAGCAGCAGGGAAGTCTTCCAGTCTGCGTACAGCGAGCCAAAGGCTCCGGAAGGAACTTTCCTGGATGTGGCCATGATCACCGGTACCATGAAAAACCGCGTGGACCAGTGCGACAATTCCGTTTCTTTTGAAGTGGAAATTGAAAACGTCTCTACCGATCCTACTCCGATCACTTCCATTGACTTTGTTCAACTAAATGGAGGAGTCGCCAGACCAAGAGTGAACTGGACAGGGAATTTAATGCCTGGCGATAAAGCTCTTGCTACATTCAACAATCTTCCCCTTAACCTCGGCAGCTCAACCTTTAACTTTTACATTGAGCGCATCAACGGCGGTGCAGTAAAGGACAGAAATGTGGTGAACAATTTCCAAAATCAAATCCCACTGCTCACCTTCCCGTCTGCTACAAACGGCAACAACCTCAACGAAGGATTTGAAAATGGAACCGGCACCACTCCGGTAGCCAAAACCTATGTTGCTGCTCAGGGTCTGAGGATCTTCCGCGCCAGTGCAGCCCAGGGCAATAATTTCCCTTATCCTATGGGAGGCTTCGGACAATCCACCTGGAACATGTTCTTTGCCTTTTCCGACCAGGGCGTGGCCGGAGCAACTGCCTCCTTGTATTTTGACAAGATCGATCTTTCTCAGGGCGTGAAAACCACTGCCACCTGGAACTACGCCTATGCTACCAAAGCATTGACGGATACAGACAAAATGGAATTACTTGTATCCACAGATTGCGGCGATACCTGGACCTCCGTGTACAGCAACTCCGGAACCTTTATGGCTTCTGTGCCTGAAGTAGACGTGGTCAACAGCCACATTCCAGGATTCTGGTTGCCGCTGCCAGACCAGTGGAAAGCAGAATCAGTAGACCTCTCTGCTTTCGATGGTACACCGGAACTTCTGGTTCAGTTTAAAGGTACAGCCGGCAACGGATGGGCTTATTTCCTCGATGATGTGAAGATCCAGAATGCCCCATCCAGCACCAACAATCCTGGCAACATCACCGACATGAAGGTATTTCCCAATCCTGCGTCTGAGTTGATCAACCTCGATGTACGAATGAGCGAAAATACACGTGCGGATATCAGGATGTACGACATGCAGGGTAAAATGGTCAGCCTGCTCGCAAATGGCAAGCAACTCAATGCTGGTACCAATAACCTGAGTTTCCCTGTAGCTGTTAACGCAGGAATCTATCAGATCGAGCTGAGAACTTCCAAAGGAGTTCAGACGCACAAGATCACGATCCTCTGATCCCTTCAGAAATAATAATCAAAAAAGCCTTCCTGATTTCAGGAGGGCTTTTTTTTTGGAATGAAATTCCATCAATCTGAATTGTGAACTATCCAACCACTTATTATCTATGATTCCTGGAGGATATTCTGAATGAAAGCCTATTCGGGTTCAAAAGGTTTGTATTATTTTTTAATGAGCGCCTGAATTTGATCTCATCACAATGCCTCATGCAATAAACAACTTATCGTCTTGTCTCCCGAATGTTCTTTAAGAAAATTAGCATTCCAAATATATAACTAAACCTTTAGCAGTATGAGCAATTTGAACTACCAGGAATAAGTCGGATCAGCCCTTGCCAGAAGTTGTGATGATCACTATGTCCAAAAAAATATAAATGAACGGAAAAATGATCATACTGTTTCACTTTACGGAATATGCACCTCCGAAGGAATTGAACACCATCAAAATTAGTTTCCAAACTCTGATCAGTCCAATGTCACGATCCTGATTCAATGTTGGCGTACCAAATACCTTCACAGTTCAAAAGTGTTCACATAAAGATCCATCACTTAATGGTGGTCGTCCATGCGTTCGAACTAATTTTAAATGCCTTCACTGTTATTTCTATACAGGTTTGAATATTTGTGATTAATGCTTTCTAGCTGCAGCTATATGCCCCTCACTAGGAATTTTTGTTAGGCTCTGTGCCGTTTAAAAAAAATACTAATGTTCCTCCTAATGCCCCTCAATATTACAAAATTAAATCTCATTTGGAAAAGGATCATTAAATCCTTTATTGCTTTCAAATATTTCTTGATCACTGTCTTGCAATAAACACTTTTCCAGGTCAGCTATCATCATTTCCTTGTCAATATTCTGCCCAATGAAAACTATTTCATTCATTCGGTCACCCCATTGTCTGTACCATTTATTTTCTATGTACTCACGATTGTCAACGAATGACTGGTACCTAATTCTTTCAGAAAGTGGCATACTTACCCACCATACACCAGCTTTTTCAAGCCGCGATGATCCCCCTGCCTGACTGAAATTAATGGCATCGTTAGGACGTGAGGCTAACCAAAACAAACCTTTGGCTCTAATTACACCACTTGGGTAATCTTCATTCAGATATTTCCAAAATCTTTCAGGGTGAAAAGGTCGATGATTTCGAAATACAAATGAAGAAATCCCGTATTCTTCGGTTTCTGGTATATGAATTCCACCCTCTAATTCCTTTTGCCAACCTGCAGATTTTTGTGCTTTTTCAAAGTCAAATAGTTTAGTGTTTAAAATTTCCTTTGGTTCTACTTTGCCAAAATTGGATGTCAAGATTTTTGCACTTGGGTTCAATTTTTGAATGGATGCTTTTAAAAGTCCAACCGTTCTGGAACTTACCAAATCAGTTTTATTTAGAATAATTACATTTGCAAATTCTATCTGGTCGGTTAACAAGTTTACAATTGTTCTGTAATCCCCTTCCATATCCGTAAGATTTCGGTCCACCAACAATTCGTTTGTTCCAAAGTCATTGAAGAAATTGAAACAGTCCACTACTGTAACCATTGTATCAATATAGCTGAATTTAGACAGGTCAATTCCTTTTTCATCATCTACATAACTAAAGGTCTGAGCCACTGGAACAGGTTCGCTTATTCCAGTACTTTCAATAAGCAAGTAGTCAAATCTGCCTTCATTGGCTAATTTTTCGACTTCTATCATCAGATCTTCACGAAGTGTGCAACAAATACAACCGTTACTCATTTCTACCAACTTCTCCTCTGTTCGTGAAAGTACATTTTGCTCATTTACAAGCCTTGCATCGACATTTACTTCACTCATATCATTCACAATTACAGCTACTTTTAAGCCTTCTTTGTTATGTAAAATATGATTAAGCAGCGTAGTTTTCCCTGCTCCAAGAAATCCGCTTAATACGGTTACCGGCAATTTTTTAGTGATGAATTTTGTTGTCATACCTATTTAATTATAATTAAAAAAAACTTGTTTATAGGCTTTTACAATTATGCCCCTTGACCAATGAAGAATGACCAAAGACCCTATCATGCCTACAATTGCATCCGCCTTGTAAAACTGGAAAAAAAGCCCTCCGAACAGGGCAATCAGTACCAATATACTTGTCAAAATATCGGCAAGAAGATGTAAGTAAGTCGCCTTTAAATTATGGTCGCTGTGCTCATCCTCGTGATGCAATATTTTGGCAGAAGCAATATTTACAACCAGTCCAACTAAGGAAACTACTATGGCCTCACTATATTTAATAGCAATTGGATTACAAAATCTTTCAATTGATTCAATAAAAACAAAAATGGCTATCCCTGCTAATGCAGCTGCATTTGCTAAACCGGTAAATGAAAGAATTTTATCAGCGTTCACATCTTTCATTAATTTATGCTGATACAATACATATTGATAAGTAAGCCAGCCTGCTCCAATTGCAACTACATGTGAAGTCATATGCCAGCCATCACTTAATAAAGCCATACTGTTGGTCAAGTACCCAAAAATAATTTCAAGCAGCATGGTTACCACTGAAATGAGGAGAACCCAGCCCGTCTTTATTGACTTAATATGCAAATGATTATGTTCGTGAGTGTGATGTTTATGCTCCATCAATTTATACAATTAATATTAATAATCTCCACATTTGAACTTCTCGAAATAATCCCTGGATTTATTCCCGGCTTACCCTCCGGTATTTCTGTTTGAAGCCCATTGTAATACCTAATCCATGCCGGAAAAAAGCTTTGTGTTAACGGGTCTTTGAATGTCATCGGCTCTAATTTAAAAAAGTCCTGTTGATTGTTAGCTTGTCTGAATATTTCATAAATCAACTCACTGCAATACCATTTACCATTGTTTAATAAGAATTCATCATCATAAGGATGGCCTATAAGCTGTTTTGCTTTTGATATGGCATTCAAAATCATTTTTTCATATTGCTTTTTAACTCTGCCAATGGTAATGTTTTGAATAATTATTGTATCGCCACTTCTTGCAAAGAAATTGTGTAAAGAATTTACCTGAACCTTGTCCCCTATAGCCTCTATAACTTTTAGGGTGTCGTTAAATTTTGCCACCAAACCACAATGAGAATATTCCTTTCCATCTACACCTTCAGTTACAGCTTCAATGGCATCACATAAGTCACCACAATTCAAATTTTGAAACAACAAATCACCTTCTTGTAATACTTCATCATGGTGTCCGTGCTTACAGCTTGGTGCTAAATTACAGAAAAATAAAAATGATACAATTTTAAATGGATTACTTCTATAAATCTGGGAATTTAGGCAAAGGAGAAAACTGAAAACATACTTGCCTTTCTCCATTAATCGAACTATCAGAGTATTGGTCATCCATAAATTTGAGCAGTGGTATTTGAAAATATTGTTATAAATGTTCCTAAACATAGTTCACTAATGAATGGAATCAACTAAAATATCTTGTTTTAAAGTATTATCATCAAATGTGTCCAATTTCCATTAAATTCTATAATGAAGACTACAGGTAAAATGATACATAAAATGAAAAAGATAAAAGAAAATAAAAAATAATTGCCTTGATTTTGACGCTAATTGATTTAAAAAGTTTATAATATTTTGATATTGTTGTTCGCCATGAAGCGAAATGAATTTTTGCATTCCATCATTATTTCAATTACCTAAACCTGAAATACGTTGTACAACCAGTCACTTGGTAAGATCCATTTGACAGTCATTAACGATGCCATATTTCGAAGGTTTGTAGTATCATGTCCATAGTTTTTCATTCGTATCAATTCTTAGCAACAATCTTCTCTGACCAGTTTCTTCAATCGATGGGCTTCGGTGTACTATAGCTGCTGTTCCCTCCTGTGGATATATTGCTCCTTTAAGTATGACTATAGAGCCGGTTTCGGCTTGTTGTATTCGGCTTTCATCCAACACAATGCATTCATTATCTCCATAGGTGTCCAATCCCTTTCTGTTTACATTATCTTCTGTAAGCCATAAAGTACCTAGCCCACTGTAAGTACACAGAAGTCTTAAATCATTGATGTCTGTATGAAACCTTCTACACATATTCGATTTTATTGTTGCCAATAAAAGTCTGTAACTCGTAGATTGAGCTATTTGAGAAAATAATGAAAGCTGCCGCTCAATATCTTTAAGTAGCAGAATTGCATTAAGACTTTTGAGTTCATCCATAATTGAACTAATAATGCATCCAATACTTCCACTAGCTCTCAATTCAATATCCTTTTCAATAAGCTGGATAATTTCTCCGGATAAATGATCCACACTACGATTATAAATCGCAATATTAATCCCCTTATGATGTATATTTTGCAAGCTGTCAGAGCAATTTCCTATCACCCAGTTTTCATTTACTATTTCTGCAATCATTTCATCTGATTTAGATAATTTTCATAAACTTCTTTATTTACAGTTTTCTTATCCCAACATTCAAATACCAACAATTCAACTTTCTCATCAATGCATTCCTGTACTTCATTTCTGAAATTCTTGTAAGCCTTGAAGTCAGTACCGGTAATGCTATTCCATTTATTCTGAACCATAGAAACCGGATTGTACCAATAACTTGATGTTATAAATTCGTTCTTAGCATCATTTTGCAATTCAATTTTAGCAATTGCCTTTTTATTTATCTGGTTGATGATGGCACTCGTTGTATTATTTATAATTTCTTCTCTTACAATCGAATCCTTTCCGTGTTGTGTGCTTTCTAATTTCGGGTAGATGTTTTTAAGCTTTACAGCAAGAGAATCAGCTGATAATTCAAACACTTCATATGCTTCTTTTCTATTGGCATCTAAATAATCAGTCATATAGTTTGCAGGGAATTTAATGCTGGCTATTTGATGAACAGCGCCAGGAATCAAAACACAAAAAAGTAACCAGATACTTATCATTTTAAAAGCAATCGTGTTGCTGCTTCTACTTTTTAAGATTAAAATATAAAAGACTAGTGTCCATATAATTATGTATATAAAACTAAGAATAATCAAAGTGAGTATTTCCATTAACATGACTCTATTAAACATACCCACTACCAGTATAAATAAGGTAACAGTTGATATTAAAGCTGAAGAGTAAAACGCTAACCTTGTTAAAATCCAATTAAATTTATTTCCGGATTGAATGGCGATAAGTTTATCGAAACTCATATCGGTCTCCAAACCAAAAATGTTGTAGGTAAGAATGATGAACAAGAGAGGTAACAGGAATATCACAAGAAATGAAAAATCAATATTCCCGTTCACTAATCTTTCCGGATTAGCAAGCTCTTCTACCATATCACTGTCGTAAACCGAACTCCAATTGGTTACTCTTTTATAGTATCCATATTGTTCTGCTTGGCCAATACCTAACGGCATAGCATCAGCAGGCTCTTTTATGGCATAGGTGGGCAAATTCCACAAGGCCCAAAAAGGGGTATAAATATCAATCCAGGGACGATCTTCAGGGCCCCTTTTTCCTTCATCGTACCATTTCAATATTTTTGAGATAGCTTCTTGTTTTTTTTGTTTAATTTCGGCTATGGTATCTTGCTGTTTACTTTGCAATTCAAATCCATTGTAAATAGCATATATAGATGCAAGTACAAAAAGAAAGTAAGCAAAAATTTTGGCTTTACTTCTCCTGAAATGCTTGAACTCATATAAGAATATATTCATTGCTTTCATAATACAGATACTCGTTTAGATACATAATTAATAAGAATTAAAAGCAATGCCATCCACACCAAAAGACTTATCACATCAATGACGTATTTGTTTAACATTCCAGAAATTTTAGGCGATGTATAGTTAAAATCTGCTACTGATTTAAAGAACTCCGAATCCGCTTTCCAATCCCAATCACCGGTTTTGGAACCACCGTAAGCGTGCATGTCATTCAAGGTTTTGATAAATACTCTGCGGTAATTTTCTGCTTGACTTAAAAAATTCAAATGATGAAACATATCGGTTCCTGCTGCTCCCATGCTCAAATTTTGTAAGGAAGAAAATGGATTTACAAAACCGCTTAACTGATAATTCCTTTTTTGAATTTGAAACTTATCGTATAATTTCCCGAAATGTTTATCCCAAACAGTATTGCCATATTCTTCATCTGCCTGCATCACTAATCCGTCAAAATTGATGGGTAGTTGGGAAAGGCTATCCACTTTATATTTTGCTAAAGTGGCTTTTTCCATTTCTTTTTTTCTTTCTTCAGATGGATTGTGTCCGTCAATGCCTTTTGAGCGGTCTTCGTCCATTGCCTTTTGAAATTCAACTCTTGTTGGAAGTGGCGTGATTTTTTCTACTGCATTTCCTGTTATCTTAGGTAAAAAAATCGTCCACAAAGTCCATATAGCAATGGTTGATGCCAATGAAGCTGTACTATTTCTAAGTACTATCGAAAGAAATACGGTTAATGAAGTAATTATTAAATAATATATTACATATGTTGAAATGAACATGAATAAACGAAATATGGTATCTGAGTTAAATTGATTTGAATTGAATATTACCTGAATAATAGTGGCGAATAAAAGCAATACAATACCAATTGTCCAAATGCTGAAAATTTTGGCAAAAACCAACCTTCTTAAACTTGTACCTTGAATAATGTACAACTTTAATCTGCCATCTTCACGTTCGCCTGTAAGGGTTTTGAACGAAAGAAAAATGAGAAAAAGAGGAATAATAAACTGGAATAATAGTGAAGGTTTTAGCTTCCCAAATTTTGAAATTTGTAGCGATTGAGACGCTTCAGAATAGACGACATCATTTTGTGTATGTCCTTCTAATCTTAATACATTTCCTGTTACATCATTCATTCCTTCGTCCATGCTATTTAGAATGGAATTGGGTTTAAAGGCATAGCTACCAAAGTGAGCAGCACCATGTGGATTGGTAGGTTTCATTTCGTCCCATTGCGCTCTAATATGTTTGTGGGCTTCGTTTTGGGCATCTGTTTGTTTTTGATTTTGAACAACACCCAACCATGTTACGACTGCTAAAGAAAAAACAAAAAAGGTCGTCAAATAAAGAAACAAGCTATTTCTAAAAAGTCCTTTCCACTCATTTATAAAAATATCATTCATGTTGAGTGGGATTAGTTTTGCATAAAATTGAGATAAATATTTTCCAGCTCATTGGAGCTTACTTCGCTTGCATTCATTTCCTTAACTAATTTTCCATGTTTCAATATTCCTATTCTGTTACACGTTTCCCTTACTCTGAAAATGTCATGCGAAGCCATGAGTATGGTTGCACCTTCAGACGCTAATTTCCTGAGCAATTCTGAAAGTTCATTGCTTGCCAGGGGTCAAGTCCACTGGCAGGTTCGTCCAATAAGTACACTTTTGCTTTTTTAGCGTAAGCAATCGCAATACCTACCTTCTGCCGCATTCCTTTGGAAAAGGTTTCTGTTCGTTTGTGATGAGCTTCTTTTGCCAAACCGCATTGAGTTAGAAAATCTGATAATTCATTTTTAGTGTATTTCAATCCTGCCAGTTTACAGAAATAATCTAAGTTCTCTATCCCACTCAAATACGGGTATAGATTCACATTTTCAGGAATGTAGCCAATTTCACTTTTGGTATTTTGACCTATGGTTATTGTTCCGGAATCAGGGGTCAGGAAGCCTAAAAGCAAATTCATCGTTGTAGACTTTCCAGCACCATTTGCTCCCAGAAGACCATATATCTCCCCAGCTTGAATTTCCAGAGTCAGATTGTCCAATGCCTTTTGTCCGCTGAAGGATTTTTGAATGTTTTGCAGATGTACCATGTATAAATAATTTTTATTAATGCAACAATGTTGCAAATGTAATTATTATCTTTGTAGTTGCAACATTGTTGCATTAAATATTACAGAAGAATGAAAACCGCAAGAAATACCATAGCTAAAACCAAGATCCAAGAGTTAATAATTTTATCCCCTATTGCGTTGTCGCACAGCGAAATACATAAATACTTGGAAGGACTTTGCGATAGAGTTACTATTTACCGTGTCTTAGATAGATTATTGGAGGAAGGTGTCATCCACAAAATTGTAGATGTGGATGGGGTTATAAAATATGCTGGTTGTCATTCGTGCTCGACAGAACATAGCCATAACCATATACATTTTAGTTGTCAAAAGTGTATGTCTGTTACATGTCTTGAAAATGTCGAGCCGTCCTTTAAGTTGCCTAAAAATTACAAGGTTAGCGAAATGAATTTTACCTTATCAGGTCTTTGTCCGCAATGTTCATAATGTTTTAGTGTCAATAGCAAAATTAAATGAGCTGCATCATAGATCGACTTGGTTGTTGTCAATGCAGTTCATTTTGTTTCGTGAAGGCTTGACTTTTCATCCTCAGATGTCTGTTAGAATGTTTTGGGTTTATTGGTCGCCTTGTCATGAGGAATAAGTTCTTGCCTGCGCTGGACCAAAGCACACAACCGTCTGATTTCTAGCGGACTGGCGTAATAAATTTACATTCCATTTTTTCCAATATTGACAGTTTCAAGGTTTGTGAATCCGTACAGTCATGAGTTTGCAATCCAATATGAAAGTGTTTTTTGTGTTTTTGCAGCCTGATATCCTGTTTTAAATGGTGCTGCCAGTTATGTTACCTTCCTTGCATTCGGCCCGCTAAGTACTTAAGGCACAGTCCAATGAAGACGAAACACCCTCTGTCAAATATAAAATACTATTGAATAAAATATTAATTGCCCATTTGGCAACCGTGGATTTGACTTTGGTGATCGTCCGGTTTGATTTCCTATATCTTTTTTTCAGGGCTGTTGGGGTGTCAGGGCTGCACCTGAATGATACGGGTCGTTGATCCTTTGTCGTGGGTGATCTGGAGGATCAGGAGACCGGGGATTGGAGGCAAGTCAATATAATGTTTCTCTCCGGTGCCCTGCCCTTTGTAGCAAACGCTGCCCTGCAGGTTGTGTATCTGTAGTTCGGCACCCACGGGAGCCTGAACCCAGATTCCATCCCGGGCGGGGTTGGGGTAGATGCGGATATCCCAATCATCGACTTCGTTTTCCGTGGCCGTGGCAGAGACCACTTCGATTTTGCAAAAAGCCATCAGGGAGTCGGCGCCTTGGGCATTCCTGACCCTGAGTCCGACATCGTACACGCCTTCGGCATCGTAAAAGATAGCCCGGGGATCTTTTTCGCTTGAGCTTGCCGTACGGGCTCCCGTAAAGGTCCACTCCCATTCTTCGGGTCCATAGGAGGATTGATCGTAAAAGTCCACTGATTCACCCGCCATGATCCTGAGTTTTGACACGCTGATATCCGCCACAGGAGCCCGTTCGCCTGAATATTTATAGGCAATGATCCTGGTGCCCGCCTGGGTCAGTACCAGGATACCGTCCTTGGCCAGAGCGGGGTTGCAGTACACGTTGCCATTGGCGGCCAACTGCCATTTTTTGTTTTGCAGATCTGCAGTATAGGCGTAAAACTGTCCCTTGCCATCGTTCAGATACACAGTCGAGTCGGCTCCTACGCTGATGGAGGGCTGGGAAAAGGAAAAGCTCGCCGTGCCTGAGACCGGATCTCCGGTGAGCTGATCCAGTTTGAGGACCCGGTCTGTATCAAAAACGTATAGATCTCCGTCTGCCGACAAGCTGATGTTGCCCGACAAGGCCGCTCCGGTGATGACTTGTGGTGTATAAGACCATAGCTCCCTGAAACTGTTGCCATCGTCTTCATAGGCATATAGTTTGCCTCCGTCCCTCCAGAAATAGATCTTCCCTCCTGGGCCGAGGGTGATGGGATTTTCCTGATCTCCGTCTCCGGGTATGGGTGAGGAAGAATAGAGTGTTTTTCCGGTCTCTATATCGATAGCGGTCAAAACGATGGGCAGGGTAATCCCGCCTGTAATGCGGTACACCCTATTTTCTGCGGCTGCCAGGGCGGCATTGGGGGTGACGGCGATCAGGGTGTTGTTGGACCAGACCAACTGTCCGGTGTGCTTGTCCAGCCGGACGGTAAAACGGCCATCTTCTGAACGGCCAGCCAGGATCGGGTCCCCATTGCAGGCAAAGACACATCCTGGGTAAGCCCCAAAGGTGGTGGAACGGATGGGGGCCTTCCAGCGGATGCGGCCATCCTCAGGGTATAGGGCATAAATCTCTCCGGTGGCGTAGTCATTCACATATACGCCATCTTCCGTAAAACCGATCACATAGAGGATCGAAGTATTGGAGATAAACGGCGAGGTCCACAGCAGGGCACCGGTCTGCAGATTTCGGCATTCCACCGATCCGCGGTAAGGGCTGAAGGTGATCCGGGAAGTGACAAAGCGGTCTCCAAAGGTATAGACTGCATTGCCGAGGGTAGTCTGGAGGGGACTGTTGACGGACCAGAGCGCGGTGTTCACACTCGAGGGGCCGGTGATCTTGCTTCTGCCGCTGCGGTCATTTCCCCCGCCAAAGCTGGACCAGTTTTGGGTCATGCCAGCCTGAAGGAACATGAACAGAGAAAACAGAAAGATGAAAGTTCTTTTCATGGAGAGAATTATTTAGAATTCAAATGTAGTAAATGGAATGACCTTATGCAGGAATTTAACCGGACAGGAATATTGGGTGTTTTTTAAACCTTCTGCGGCTTTCATCGTCCAAACAGAGAAATCATTCAAAAATTCAGATTATGAAACTTTCCATTTTGTTATCATCAGCCTTTACTTTTTTGTTCCTTTTTGCCTCCTGCAACCGAGAAGATCAAACCGTGGATGCCGTCACACTCATGGCAGAACAAGTGGCCAATTATGACGATCTCATGGAGAATGCTGAGACACTGGCCGATCAATATTTTGAAGAATTTTCGGGAAGGACCAATTGCCCTGTAGTGAGTGCGGATCAACCGCGTGGTGTATTTCCGGTCAAGGTCACCCTGGATTTTGGCAGCACGGGCTGCAAGGGAATCGATGGCAGAACCCGCTCGGGAAAGATCCATATCTATCGCACCGACAGCCTGCTCAAACCCGGTGCACAGAGAATCGTGACCCTGGAAAACTACAAGGTGGAAGGCGTTTCTGTAGCCGGCACGCGGAGCTGGCAAAATATGGGTGAAGACAGCCTGGGCAGACCCATTTACAGCGTAAGTACCCATGGAGGTGAGTTGGTTTTTCAGGATGGCAGCAGCATCAGTTTTGAGGGCAGTCACCTGGTCACTTTCCTGGAAGGTTCTAACAATGGCATTCTGGAAGACAACGTTTATTCCATCACGGGTGCAGCAAACGGATTTACGAGAAACGGTACGCTGTGGAGCAGTGAGATCACCAGTCCCCTGATCAGAAAATTCTTCTGTCGCTGGATCACCGGTGGGGTACGCAACATCCAGATCAACAACAGTACCTATGTCATTGATTTTGGAGACGGCAGCTGCGACAGTAGAGCCCTGCTGACCCTGCCCAGTGGCAGAACCAGGGTGGTCTGGCTCAGGCCCTGATGGCAGGTTTTTACGGGTCCGTTTGTACTTTTTTTTTGAACGGGTCTTCATTGCTGCAGAACCTCATTTCCCATATTTTGTTCCTACAGGTGCCTGCCGGATTTCCGAAGATGGATCATCCGGGTGAGACATGGTAGCAGACTGTTTCCATACATTTTTAAATTGAACATTCAGTTTGTGCTTTTAATCAGTCGGATGTGCCGTTCGAATGGATCGTACGAAACGGGACAGAATAAAAATCCGGCAGGCAGTAGTCTGTCAAAGGTTGGTTCAAAACCAGAAAATTGAATATTACAATATGGGAAATTATGTCGTAGCCGGTGCCGGTAAAGGAATAGGACTCAGCATCGCCAGAAAACTCAAAAGTGGAAATCAGGTTTATACCCTTTCACGTCATCTTACCCCGGAGCTGGATGCTCTCCATACCGAATTCATCCGGATGGATGTGGTGCAGGATCCACTGGACTTACTGGATGCCTTGCCAGAAAGCCTGGACGGACTGGTCTATTGTCCGGGCTCCATTGTACTGAAACCCTTCAACAGGCTGAGTACCAACGATTTTAACTCAGATTTTCAGCAAAACGTTTTGGGAGCTGTGCGCCTCATTCAGAAATTACTCCCCGCATTGAAAAAATCAGGCTCCGGCAGCATTGTACTTTTCAGTACCGTGGCGGCAAGGCTGGGAATGCCCTTTCATGCTTCGATCGCCAGTGCCAAGGGAGCAGTGGAGGGTTTGACCCGCAGTCTGGCTGCAGAACTGGCCGGATCGTCCATTCGCGTCAATGCCATCGCGCCCAGCCTGACCGATACGCCCCTGGCTGCCCAGCTGCTCAACAGCCCCGAGAAACGCGAAAATGCTGCCAAAAGGCATCCGTTACAAAGAGTGGGAGATCCGGACGAGGCTGCTGCGCTGGCCGTGTACCTGCTTTCTCCGGAGAGCCGATGGATGACCGGACAGGTGATCGGATGGGATGGGGGAATGGGGAGCGTAAAATTGTAAGGCTTCCTGTTCTAATAAGATCATAAACAGGGTCGGCATGGTCAACCCTGGTGAATTCAAACATCGATCATTGAAGATCCCGGCATTTTGAGAATATCGTAATTAGACGGCATCAAAATAAAATTTAGACTTGTCTAAACATTTTTATGGGTGGTTCGTTTTTCTATTATGTCGCGAACTGTCTTGCTCATCCATACTATCCTCTTCCTCTTGTTTCAGACGGCGGCGGGTCAATCAGAGCCAGGCCGCCTGATCTGCCGGATCACAGACGAAGCGGGACCCGTTGAGTTTGCGAGTCTGAGACTGGAAGAGCTCCAGATCCTGACGGACAGTCTGGGCATAGGAGTATTCGATGGAATCTTACCCGGGGAATACAGGCTCACTGTATCTTTCTTATCCTATCCCCAGCAAAGCCGGAAGGTTCAAATCAAAGGCGGGCAGCATACAGAGGTCAATTTCCATCTGGAGAACGTCCAGCTCGACGAAGTCGTCGTCACCGGTACGATGCGGGAGATCAAAAGATCAGAAAGTCCGATACCGCTGCAGGTCATCAATGCCCGCCTGTTCGCAAAAAATCCCTCTCCCAACCTTTTTGAGTCCCTGGCCCTGGTCAATGGACTGCAACCCGTGCTCAACTGCAATGTGTGCAATACGGGCGATATCCGTATCAATGGGATGGACGGCGTTTATTCACAGATCCTGATCGACGGCATGCCACTGGTCAGTGGTCTGGGAGGCGTGTACGGCCTCATGGGCATCCCCAACAGCATGGTCGAACGAATTGAGGTCGTCAAAGGACCTGCAGGTGCTCTCTATGGGGCGGAAGCCATGGCCGGGCAGATCAACATCATCACGCGTAAACCGGGAAAGGCCCCTGCCTTTTCGGCGGAATTTATGGGAAGCAGCTGGGCAGAAAACCAGCTCGAACTGGGTCTTCAAAAATCGGTTTCCAAAAAACTGAAAATGCTCTTGGGTGTGCATGGGTTCTGGTACGACCGGCCCGTTGACCACAATGGGGATGGATTTACGGACGCAGCCCTACAGAAGAGAATTTCCATTTTCCAGAAATGGCACGTGCAGCGAGCTGAAAACCGCGAAGCTTCCCTGGCAGCACGTTATGTGTACGAAGACCGCTGGGGTGGGCAAACCCATTGGAAGCCGAAGCACCGGGGACAGGATGAGGTATATGGCGAGAGCATCTATACGGGCAGGCTGGAATTGCTGGGAAGATACCAGCTGGCCACTGCGGTTCCTGCCTTTATTCAATCCTCTTACGTTCTGCACAGCCAGGACTCCTATTACGGGGATGTACGCTATGATGCCAGCCAGCAGACCGGATTTTTACAGGGATATTTCGACCGGAATCTGGGGGCCCACAAACTCCTAGGCGGCCTTGCCCTGCGCATCCAGCACTACGACGACAGCAGCCCGGCCACAAGCCAAGCCGAACTAAGCCTTCAGCCGGGAATATTCGTCCAAAATGAATGGATGTTCCGAAAGCACAACCAGTTTTTGACCGGCCTACGATTGGACTGGCATCAGCACCATGGTTTGGTCTGGTCACCGCGTCTGGCCTGGCACCAGCATCTGGGCCCTGATCAGAGCCTGCGTCTAAGTGGAGGAAGCGGATTCAGGGTGGTCAGTCTTTTTACGGAAGATCACGCTGCCCTGAGCGGCGCCCGGGAAGTGGTCATTTCGGAAACCCTGCAACCCGAGAGATCCTGGACCGGAAACCTGAATTACAATCTACGGATCAACCGGACCCGGTTTTTTCTGGAACTGGACGCCACAGCATTCTGGACCCATTTTTCAAACCGGATCATCCCGGACTACGACAGCGATCCCCTTAAAATCATCTACTCAAATTTGGATGGAAGTGCAGTCAGCCGGGGTCTGAGCCTTCAATTGGATTATTCGGACGGTTTGCCACTGAAAGTCATGGCTGGAATTACCTGGATGCAAGTTTTTCAAAATCGTGCAGACGGAAGCAAAATTACGCAGATCAGGGCTCCGGAATGGTCCGGTACGCTCACGGCTACTTACACCCACCCGGCCAGTCGAATAAGCCTGGATCTGACATCCAATTGGTTTGGCCCCCAAAGGCTGGCGGTGGTCCCTCATGATTTCAGACCGGAATATTCTCCCTGGTACGCCATCGTCAACCTGCAGATCTCCAGAAAATTTTCAAGAGCCTGGGAGCTGTTCGGAGGAGTGAAAAATCTCTTGGACTTTGTTCCCAAAAATCCCATCCTAAGGCCTTTTGATCCCTTTGACCGCCAGGCAGATGACCCATTATCCAATCCAATGGGATATCGCTTTGATCCCAGCTACAATTATGGCTCCCTGCAGGGAATCCGGGGCTATGCGGGTTTCCGTTACCGTCTGAACGAAAGGAAATCGTGATGTCGATTTTTGAATCAATTAGATCGGAATAAACAGTTCATTTCTCTTAGATTTGCTCCATGAGCCTGCGTTTCCTTTTTCTTTCTTTACTGTTCATTCAGACCCTTTATGCTCAGGGCCAACATTCTTTTGGACTTTATGCCTCCCTGGGTACCGGGACCATATTAAAGACGCAACTGGATGGAGATGCTTCCTATGAACTCCAAAAAGTGTTTGGAACCGGACTCTCCTGGTATTACCCCATCCATTCACGATTGGGTTTTGAGTCCGGAGTGAGTTGGACCACCAGTCGCCTGATAATCGGTTCCAACCTGCCTCCGGATCAGCCACCCTCTCGGGAAATCTACCGACTGCACTGGATCAGGATCCCGGCCCTGATGCGGCTCAATCTGAACTCTGTTTTTTATGCTTCGGCTGGTTTACTGGTACTCTTCGACTTAAGTCCAAGGTCGGCGGTTCAGGATCAGACCGGTATGGGAGCAGCCTTGGGAATGGGTGCCGAAATCCCCATTGCCCCGCACTTTCGTCTCCAGATACAACCCTATGTGAATTTCAACGGATTGCTCCTGTCCCGAAAAGAAGGACATTTTCCCGAAAGAGCAGCGGATGCAGGAATCAGAATGGGGATCCGTTTTGTCAGATGATCTGCATCATCCGGCCCAACCTTCTCGGTCCAGGCTTCTGAAGTGAATCGCTTCAGCCAGGTGTTCGATCTTGATTTCTTCGCTGCCATCGAGATCCGCGATCGTGCGGGAGACCTTCAGGATCCGGTCATAAGCCCTGGCGGATAATTGCAAACGTTGCATGGCCGTTTTGAGCAGGGTATTGCCAGCTTGTGTGATCTTGCAAATGTCGTGGACCATGGAAGAACTCATCAGCGCATTGGCATGCACGTCGGGGATATCCCGGTATCGGTGCTCCTGCATTTCCCTTGCCCTGATCACGCGTTCGCGGATCTGTGACGAGTCCTCTGTGCTTTTGGGTATGTCCATCAGTTCAGCAGATGAAACGGGTGTCACCTCGACATGCAGATCGATCCTGTCCAGCAGGGGACCACTGATCCGCGACAGATACTTTTTAACCACTCCGGGGCCGCAGACGCAATCCTTTTCAGGGTGATTGTAAAATCCGCAGGGACAAGGATTCATGGATGCAATCAGCATGAAACTGGCCGGATAATCGATACTGACCTTGGCTCTACTGATCGTGACCTTGCGCTCTTCCATGGGTTGTCTGAGAACCTCGAGCACAGTGCGCTTGAATTCGGGTAATTCGTCGAGAAACAACACACCGTTGTGAGCCAGGGATATCTCTCCGGGCGAAGGATGACTGCCTCCACCCACCAGGGCAACATCGCTGATGGTGTGGTGTGGTGCCCGGAATGGGCGAATGGACACCAATCCGGAACGGCCTGGCAAAATGCCTGCTACGGAGTGGATCTTGGTGGTCTCAAGGGCCTCGTGCAGGGTCAATGGCGGCAAAATGGTAGGTATCCTCTGTGCCAGCATGGTCTTGCCCGCTCCGGGAGGACCGATCAGGATGACATTATGTCCCCCTGCTGCCGCTATTTCCAGCGCTCTTTTGATGTTTTGCTGTCCTCTGACGTCCGAGAAATCCTTTTGATATTGTGTCTGGTGATAGGCGAATTCTTCCCGCGTATCCACGACCAGAGGTTCGATATGGCGGTTGCCATTTATAAATTCCACAGCCTGGACCAGATTGGACACGCCGATGACATCCAGTTGGTTTACAATGGCAGCTTCCCTTGCATTTTCTTCAGGCAGGATGATGCCCTGGTATTTTTCTTTTCGAGCCTGAATGGCAATAGGCAAAACTCCCTTTATGGGCCGGAGCCCTCCGTCCAGGGACAATTCTCCCAGGATCATGTATCGAGATAATTTTTCCCCGTCGATTTGCTTCGTAGCGGCCAGGATCGCCAAAGCGATGGGCAAATCATAGGCAGAGCCTTCTTTACGCAGGTCTGCAGGCGCCAGGTTGACCACCAGCTTCAGTCGCGGCAGATGGTAACCAATATTTTTAATGGCAGATTCTATGCGCTGGTAGCCTTCCCGCACGGCATTATCAGGAAGACCGACCATAAAATAATTGATTTTTCCTGCGGCCACGGTGCCACCGGCATTTACTTCCACGGTGATGGTGCGCGCATCCACCCCGTGCACTGCAGCGGAATAGGATTTATAGAGCATTTCTCAAATTTTGACAAAAATAAGATGCCCGACTCTAATAACACAAATACAGGTTGAGCCAGAGCTCAAAATAATTCCAAATTCCTTGACTTGAGGGTTTTAATGTTGTATATTTGCATTGGGTCCGATTTTTTGGAACCAGTATTTTGAAGCTGGCAGTATATCATTATATCCTGTCCAAAAAGACGGATCATATTGTCCGTGCTGTCTTTATTATTTCAGCCTGTCGTAAACCTCTTTGTTCTTTCAAACGTGGTTATGACCAGAAGGCCCGATCACAAAGGGATTCCAAAGGCTGTGATGGAAGACATTCCGATAACCCCTTTCACTCTGTATATAACCTCCGGAGCAAGACTCCGGGGGTTTTTTTACCAATACCTGGAGATTTCCTGCGGCGATTTCCGACTGGAATCGGGCACTTCCTGTGGGGCCCATCCCATGTAAAAGAGACCCAGACATTCTTCCTTTCCGCTTGGGTCAAACAGTTTTCCCAAAGATCGGATGGCGTCCGGTGTACTCCAATAAGCACCGATCCCCAATGCAGCACAACCCAGCCATAGATTTTGAACCGCACATGCCAGAGCAGCGGTCTCTTCCCAGGCAGGAATGAGTTCTGCCGGACTGCGCTCGATACAAAGCGCCAACACGTAAGCGCTCTGGAGGGGTCGTTCTCCGGCTTTTTTCCATTTGATTTCAGAGAACTTCTCTTCGGGCGTATTTTTCTTGTAGAAATCAGCCAAGAATTCGGAAAGATCGCGCAATTTCTCTCCTCTGATCCGGACCAAACGCCAGGGTTCGGTTTTCTTGTGCGTAGGAGCCCAGGTCGCCTGGGCGATCAAGCCATCTACCAATTCCTCCGGGATCTGCCCGGGTACAAACTGATTGGGAAAAACGGACCTGCGGTTTCTGATGATCCGGCTGAGAATCTGGTAATCTGAATTCATTTTAAGCTTGTTTGAAAGTCCTTTTAACTTTGCCTAAAGATTATCCCATGCTTCTGTCATCTACCGAGGAAAATTATCTGAAGGCCATCTACAAGATCTCAGAACGAACGGGCGAACAAAATAGTTCTACCAACGGTATCGCAGCTGAGTTGGGCACGAGTGCTGCTTCGGTCACGGATATGATCCGCAAACTTTCAGAAAAGGGGCTCATCCACTACGAAAAATACAGGGGCGTAAGTCTTTCCAAAGACGGGATGAAATTTGCCCTTCAATTGATCCGAAAGCACAGGATCTGGGAGGTTTTTCTACATGATTCTCTTCATTTTTCCTGGGATGAAATCCACGATATGGCCGAGCAGCTGGAGCACGTCCGTTCAGATGAATTGATCAACCGACTGGAGGCTTTTCTGGGTTTTCCAAAATTTGATCCTCATGGCGATCCCATTCCCAATCAAAATGGCAGCTTTACCTATCGTGCCCAAACAGCCCTTTCAAATGTAAAAACCAAGGGCGTCGAAATTTCAGTACTGGGCGTGCGAACCGCAGATCCTGATTTCCTCAGACACCTCGATACATTGGGTATCCGGCCTGGTGCTTCCTTTACAGTATCCGGATATACGCATTTTGATAAATCTCTGGAACTACGGAATTCCGACCAAAAAGTAATCCGCTTGGGATTTGAGTTGACCAAAGAGATTCTGGTGAAGCAAAATCCCTGATCTGGATATTTTTAATTTCTTCCATTCAGCCTCCGTGCTGCTGCCTCGAGGGTTTCTTCTTTTTTGGCAAAACAAAAACGCAGCAATCGCGGATCATAGCCATCGTGGTAAAATGCAGAAATCGGAATCGCTGCGACACCCAGCTCTCCAACGAGTTTGGCCGCTGCTGACTCATCATCTCCTTCGTACCACTTTGAGTAATCTGCCAGAGCAAAATAACTGCCTTCCGGAACATAAAAGTCAAATGGTGAGGTCTCAAGCTGTTTTAGAAAAAAGTCCCTCTTTCGCTGGTAGAAACTGCCTAACTGAGAAAAAAAACCGGGCTGCTTCTCCATGAATTTTGCCGTGGCTGCCTGTGCGGGTGTGTTCACTGAAAAAACGGTGAACTGGTGCATTTTACGGATCTCCTGGGTCAGATAAGATGCGGCTACAGTATATCCGATTTTCCATCCTGTGTTGTGCAGGGTTTTGCCCATGGAGAAAACCACTATGCTCCTGTCCATCAGTTCAGAGTTTTGTAGGGCACTGTAGTGACTTTTATTGTCGTAGACCAGATAATCGTACACTTCGTCCCAGACGAGGATACTCTGATAGGGAGCCGTGATTTCTGCAATGTGTCTGATATCCGCTTCTGTCAGTACACTCCCGCATGGATTGTGGGGGTTATTGATGAGGATGAGTCTGAAACTTTCCTTTTTAAGCCGATCCTCCAATTCATCCATGGGAATCCTGAAATCCGGGGACTGCAGGCGGATAAACTCCGGAATACCTCCATTTGAAATGACCGCAGGGGCGTATGAGTCATAGGCTGGTTCAAAGATTAGTACTTTGTCACCTGGCCTCACGAACGCGCTGAGGATCGTGAACAAAGCCTGCGTGGCACCAGCTGTTACGGTGATGTGGTGATCGGGATCTGCTTTATACGCATACAGATTTTCCAACCTATTGCAAATCTGTTCCCGAAGTGCCGGTAAACCCGGCATCGGTGCGTACTGATTCATGCCGTTTAAAGCGGCTTCGTAAAGGTATTCAATCAGTTCGTCGGGAGGATTGAAGTCGGGAAATCCCTGAGCCAGGTTGATGGCTCCATGCTGATTGGCCAGAGCCGTCATTCTGGCAAATACGGACACGCCGGCGGATGGTAGTTTGGATGTAAGATTTAATTCCATGGAGGGATTTTCCGACAAATATTCAATAAATTATACTTTTAAAAAGGTATTTCCATTTTTTGAGGAATTAAAAAGCAATTCCCGCCATTGCTGACCGATCATTTGGTCCTCTTCATGATTTGCCAATATCCCTTTTGAGCGGTGTGCCATTATGAATTCCAACAAGTCCTCCAGTCTAGTCTTTCCTGAAATAAAAGGGAACCATGGCTCATAGTCCGAAAGATAGTCCAGAGCCGCTTCCAATGGTCCTTCTGCAAAACAAATAATGGGTAAACCCGATGCACGGTACTCACAGAGCTTGCTCGGCAGGCCCGGGTAATCACCATTCGAAAAACAGATTAAAAAATCTGCATGCCTGTAAAGTGAGATTAACTTGTCCCTGTTCGAATGATGGATCATTTGCACTTTCTTTTCTTGCGCATATTGATCAATCAGTTTTTCGCATTGCCTCCCTGCCAGTCTTATTTTTGCCTCAAATCCCCTGTCTTGCAAGATTATCAAGATCTCCGAAAGAATTTCCATTTCCCACAAACCTTCTCTCAGTCTGGCATAAGTGCTGCCCGCGTAGAGAAATCTGATCGAAGTTTCTTTTATCGAGTCGAGGCCTGAAAAATCAACAGAGCTTCCGTTGTAGATCAGTTTACATTTCTTCTTATCCAGTTTGTTCTCCTGAATCATTCTTTCCTGTATGCCTTTGGAATTAAATACCAGGCGATCTGCTTTGCCCAGCAAGTTTATTTGAAAAATCCTTTGCATGGGACGAAAAACAGGTAAAAGAACAGAAGTGGGATTTTTATGATAAAGATCTCCCACATCGGCGATCCAAAATGAAGCCGGATGATACTTGCGAAAAACACAGGCTGCCAGATGGGTACTGAATGGTGGAGAAAAACTGATCACACATACATTTTCGTGCTTCGCCACATTCCACAACTTAACCAACAGCCGCAGACTATGAAAAAAATATGCATCGGGAAAAGCCACTGTGTTGACACAATATTGAAACACTTTCCACAGTCGGACCAAAGGCCAATTGAAAAGGGATGACCGGACAGGCTCTCCCTCATCCAGTGTTCTGACGGCTTTGGATGTACAGCATAAAATGGATACTTCAAAATCATGCTCCAGTGCCTTTCTGACCATTTCCATTCGGAGGGTTCTCGGATTCCTCACAGCGGGACACCATGGATTCAGCAGGACCACTTTTTTCATAATAGTGTAAGATAAATTGCTTGCAATTCCCTTGCAGTAATTTCGGCAAGCAGTTTCATCCGAACGGATTCTGCAGCGTGGTATGAAAGTCTTACGTAGGCTTTCGGACTCATTGCGGAGATATGGTCCAGACACTGACTTACTTCCAGATCGTCATTTTCATCAAATAAAAAGCCATTGTATCCGGAAACAACGGTGTCCGGAATATCGCAATGAAAGGTACTCAATACCGGTTTTCCTGCACACAGTGCATCTTTTAATAAAACCGGGATTCCTCCTTCTGTATCATTCCACTTACTTCTCTTGCTCAGATTGCAAATGAAATGGCTGGCCTGCAGTAAGTGAAAATATTTCTCTGTACTGATCTTGGGTCCCAGCGTCACATTCTCCAATTTATTTAATCGGATAATTTGCTCCAGTTCCCTGTGATAAACCGGATCGACCGTTTCGCCATTCAGGATCAATCTGAAATGATGCCTAGACCTTGAATTGGCTAACGCCTTCAAGAGTACATCCTGTCCCTTTTTCTCTGTATAACTGGCGGCCTGAAATAAAATGCAAGGATGGCTGAGCGGTCTGATCTGAATAGGAAATTTTTCCAGAAACAACATATGCACCTGCCTGATCTTACTCCTTGGAATATGATAAGACTCTAAAAGTCGGCTGCTGTAATTGCCCTCTGTAATAAAGCATGCGCCACAATCTGCCATTTCAGCATACTTTCTTTTAACTTCTGGTTTTTTATGCACCAAAAATTCATAATCAAACCCGTATAATGAAACAACACACCTCCTGCCCATCAAACGGATCAGATGGAAATGATGCAATGCAACATGTCCAAAATGAAAATGAAGTATATCTATTTTCTCCAGGGCAATAGCATCCTCCAGATTCTTTCTGTGCACCAGGGAGTATGCCCTGGACCATATTTTTTTTAATGTGGGTACTGGATATTCAGACTCTGAGCCAAACCGGCTCCAAAACCCGATTTGATCTTTATATCCCGGATGATAATACTGAGCACAAAAATGATGGACGTAGTTGGGTCCCGTAGATTGGACAAGCCTTTGGATCCAGTTCATGGTTTCAGGCAGATAATAATCCACGAAATGCAGGATCCTGATGGTCATGAATTTCTGATTTTTCTGACTTCGTCCACCCAGCTCATGGCGGATAATAAACGGATCTGTTCTCTTACATTTGTACCCTTGAAACAGTCTGCAGGAAAAATAAAATTTTCTGACAGATCAGAGATTCTCTGATTCACCTCTTCCATTATTTTGCGATAATCGTAAAAGGCCCTGGATCCGCCCCGAGACGGATTGAATTTTCCTAAAAGAGAATCCACCCCATAAACCGTCCAAAGGGTATTAAGCCAAATCCTATCCAATGCGAACCCGGTTTTTTGCCAGGGTAAAGCTGCCAGGGATCTGGGTATGTCCTCCACAATGGTTTTTGTATAATCGTATTGCTCTTCCCAGAAATCATAATGAGAAGAATAAAAACACTCAATGTAATCCAAATGATAAAAGGGTGTGGCAAGTTTGTAATATCGAGATAGATGATAAAGGTGATGTGCGGCCAGATTGGTCATTTTCTGATCGATGAGAAAAGGATGCAAACTTGAAGAACTATAAAATGTATCAGCCCATGACTCGCTTTCAGGAAAAAATGAGAAATGTTTTCGGGCAGAATGTTTCGACAACTTAACAAATGCACCACGGGGAGCAAAACCACCCAAAAATCCTGTACAAACTAGCCCATAATGTTGTGATAATTCATCATTCAAATTCCCTTCGTGAAAATGGTCCATGGTCAACATTCCACCTGCAGCCAGGAAAGGGTTTAGTCTGTCCTGGTACCAATTCTGATAACTGAGCATGTATTCAGTGTGTTGCAGTCGCAATAACCGGGCACATTTTCCGGCGATTTCAAGATCCGGACTGTGTTCCGCACCAAAACTGAAAGTGCTGACCGGATGATATTCATTCATCACAGATAGCAACCAACGGCTGTCCCTGCCACCACTTAAAGCTACAGCAGATGGAATTCCATTCAGTCGGAAATCCTGAATATTTCTGTGAAAAATATTCCTTATTTCTCCCCTGAAAGCTTTTCTGTCCCTCTTTGAGTGCAAAGGTTCTGGCCAACGCCAGTATCGGGTCTCTGTCCAGGTCTGATCTTTTTCGTCGAACACCAGAATGGTTGCTGCCTTGACCCGCCCCACCTCTTTCCACCAGGTCCGGTGTAAAATAAAATGACCATTGCATAGGTAGCTTTGGACAGAATCTTCATCCCAGTTTAAATTCAGCTGCCCGATTGTCAAAAGATCCGTCGGTCTCGTAAACAAGGAAGAAATGTTTCCCTCGCGATACAAAAATACCGGAATCATGCCCAAAGGATCAGATACAAAAATCAACTTTCCAGCCACATGATCGATCACCAGGATGCCACAAATTCCACTGAGCTGCCGGTACAAGTCTGCAATGACAGATGGTCTTTTCAAAATGCTCTCAGGATTCAATTTGCTCCAGATGGGCAGGAATCCCGACTTGAAAACCGGATTGCCAATCAAATAAATATCAAAGTCCTTGCTTTGTTTCTGTATGCCATTCTTGTCATTCAACTTCCTGAGAAAGGAATTTCGCAAAGTCCTTTCCTCAGAGTTTTTCTGTGCTTGGACTTCAGTCGGCAGCTCTGTTCCACTGACAAACAAAAAATCCGTCATCTCATGATTTTTAAATGCAAAAGATCAAGGAGGCGCTGTTTTTGAAAAACAAAGATCAGAAATAAGGTGGCAAGCCCGGACAAGAACACAGACCAAAGAGGGTGAGTTACAAAATGCTCGATCGAAAAACATGCTATCCAAATTGGCAATACACACAGCATGACAGATAAAATATTGAAGTCCAAAATGGAGTTGCCTTTCATGCAGAATTTTTGTAGAAAATATGCACCGGCAAACATAAAAATCAGTGAGTAGACAATACTAAAAATCAAGAACACTTCCAGCTTGATTTGAATCCACCAAAAAATCCCGCAAACCAGGTAATTGACGATGGTCAGTACAAGGTTCCATTTTAAAACCCAGGATGCTGCGCCATACGCGAGCAAATAACCGGTCAGAATATTATTGACTGCTTTGATCAAAGCAACTACCAGAATGAAAGCGGCCATTCTGGCCAACTCAGTACTTTTTTCCAAATAGGCCAATGACAGCAAACCTTCGCGGTGGGTCCAAAGCAGGATATAAACGCTCAACATTACAAGCAGATAACTGCTGAGGTTATTCCGGACGATGGATACGCTATCTCCCCCCAATCGAATGGTTTTGCTCAGGAAGGGAAAGGTGGCCTTGTGAAACAATGGATTGATCTTTGAAAATGCCAGATAGCTGTACTCAGTAGCCAGGTTATAGGGACCTAATACATTCATACCAAAAAGTCCTGTGATCAATAAGGTATCATATTGACCCTGAAGAAAACTCAAAAGTTGGGAAAGCACCTGATCTCTGGATGGTTTGATGTGCCTCGTAGGGATATCGGCTATTTCAGCCTGAGGAATTCTCATTTCTGTGCGGAGAGAAACCAGAAAACACAATCCATAATAAAAAATATAACGAATCAGCAGAGCCATCAGGAATACCCACAGGGGATCTGCAAGTTTAATTGCAGAAATGATCCAAATGAATTCAGCCAAATAAGAAACAGCCTGGATCCAGGCGATTTCGCGTTGCCTGGCCATCAGGATCAGTTTGCTGTGAGGGAGGGCTCCGAGGCCAATGACCAGTATTAGAACGATCCCGGGTAAGATGATTGTTCTGAGGTCGTCGTTCAGATCCAGGAAAAACAGTCCTCCCAACAGAGCCAGACTGATCAAAAGGATTACAATCTGCTTTCTGATGAGCGTATTGACCAGGGGCGTACCGTATTCATGCCTCTGCACCAGACTGAAAAACATCCCGGGCTCGAAAACATATAATGCAAATCTGAAAATGATCTGAAACAATGCGTAGGCGCCCAATTCCCTGAAGTCCAGATAACGGCCCAGTAGCACCAAGGCTGTCAGCTGGAGTATAGTCACAAAAACAGAGGACAAAAATTGCCATCTGAAGGTAAGGTTAATTTGGGCCGATGCGGAGTCCAAGTTGGGTCTTTAACCCGGCAAAAATAACCGAATATTATATCTTTGGGCAGAAGCCACAAGAGAAGAGAAATGCTTTCCAAAAACACCCGGGACAAAACGCAGCTTTTTACCAAAAGAGAATGGGTGGAGCTCATCCACCCTGATCATCCAGTGGTAGATTTCACACTAGAGCATAAAGGCAGTGAACTGCAGGCTGTCTTCGTCGAAAACAGAACTTTGTTTGGAAATATACTCCTTGCGCCCCGTTTCACGCCTTTTAACATCTCCGTGACCCACCATATGGATAGGCCTGAAGGATATAACGCATTTGAAAAGGAAATCCGCTTGCTGGAGGAGCTTCACCGGCAAACAAGAAAGTATAAATACGTCCAGTTCAAATGCCACAAGGACTTGGTCCATGTTCCGGCAGCTCACACCGGCGAGGCTTTCTGTTTTTATGCCTGTGGTGCCTGGATCCCAGCAAACAGAAATACTGAAAAATTGCGGGAATCACTATTTAGAAATGCACGTAATCACCTCAACCATGCAGAAGAAGAAGGCATTTCCATCCGAAACGGTTCACTGGCCGAAACAGAAAGCCTGTTTCGCATGGATCCCTATTATTATGGATCCGGTTTAACAATCCAAACGTTGGAAAAAATAATAGACCAGTTTACCCAGGATGACCAGATGCTTTTTCTGTGTGCAGAAAAAAACAACATTCTTTATGCTGTTGGCATTTTTTTCCATTCTGGAGACTCCTGGTATATGTTAATGAATCTGATCAACAAGGAACAAAAATGCAGAAGTGCCAATACAGCTCTGATCTGGCAAGGAATTCAGCATGCGCTGAAAAACGATTGCCATTTTTATTTTGATGGGTCGATGCAAACAGACATCATGAAACGCTTTAAATCCTTTGATGCTGCAAGTTATTCCTATTGTTACGGTGGATGGTATGCCTCGCGTTTTTTAAAAAAACTACATGCGGCATGGCTCTAGTGAATTCCAACTCTGCCAAATTTCACTCCGCAGAAATAAAAGCACGTGCCTGGCTTTTACAGGCACATCTCAGGGCTGATGCCAAAGGCTTTTGTCACAACCGCTGGATGTATCTGCCGGATGCCATTGCCTGGGCAAAGCCCTATCCCGAAACCAGTGGCTATCTGATTGAAAATCTTTTGGAAGACCGCCTTTCAAAAGACTGGGGCTTTAAAGCCGCTTGCGCGACCATGGATTGGCTCCTGGAAATTCAAAGCGAAGAAGGATATTTTCATTCCGGACTGGAGTTCAAACTTCCCAGCGCCTTTAATACCGCTCAGATTCTGTTTGGTTTTCGCTCCTTTCTGAACTTCCAGAACGACGTCAGAGTAGAAGTTGCCATGGACAGGGCAACCAATTGGCTTTTGGCTCAAATAGATGAAAACGGTTGCTGGACCCAGGGACTTTATTCAACGGGTCATTTTCCTGCTTATTACAGCCGTGCGATCTGGCCTCTTCTGGAAATTTCCAAAACCAAACCTGGATATTCCAATTTGTTGAAAAGCCTGGATTTGCTTTGGGCCTGCCGGAAGGAACATTTATATTTTGCTCCCTGCAATTTTTTTCCATACAGCCCTGTGCTTTCCCATACCCTCGCTTACGCTATGGAAGGCTTTCTGGAGTCCGCCAGAAATTTAAACCGAAAGGATATAATGGAGACTTGTCTGGACATGCTGGAGCAAACTGCAAGTGAATATCTGAAAAGGTCCAGACTCTGGGCGGAAATTTCGGATTCCGGCTCAAGAATTTATTCCTACAGATGTTTGACCGGTGAAGCCCAATATGCCTCATTGATGTTCAAAGCCTTCCTGCTGAATCCCAGACCAGACTTTCTTAAAGCCGGTGAAGGTCTTCTGCATGATTTATGCCGGGCTCAAAGGGTATCCCGCAACCCAGGTTTGCATGGTGCTTTTCCGGCTTCCATTCCTGTCTATGGAAAGTACTTTCCCTTTCGCTGTGTCAACTGGACGAGCAAATTTTTTCTCGATGCGGTGAGACTTTGGCGCCAATGTATGCTTTTGCCTGATGGCGTCTAACGCATAATCACCATCTTTCCAACATTATCTTTAAAGAATGCTTCAGCGCCATTGCCCACAGGTTTCATGATTTTTCCCTGATCGTCAGTGGGTATCATTCTATACAAATAGATACCGGATGGTAATTTATGACCCATTTCATCTGTCCCATCGTATTCGTATTCCAATTTGTGGGTGCCGGGGTTTAAGGGACCCAATTCATCCTGGTTCACTTCCCGTAGCAATTTGCCTGAAAGACTCCAGATTTCCATTTTGTAATACGGAGATACTGATTCCGTAAGGGTATAGATAAATCTCGTCTTCTGGTCGAATGGATTGGGATAATTGTAAAGTTTGGGTGTGCTGCTTTTCTTTTTCACTTTGAAACTGATGACGAAATCACTTTCTGAAATGGGATTGCCATTGGGATCGCGGGCCCTTACCACCAGTGAGTAGATTCCTTCCTGTTCAAAAACAGCATCGATAAGTACTTTGGCCTCATTTCTATCGCTCTCAAGTGCAGGAATGAAATGTACATAACTTTGAGCAAAATAAACGGGATTGATACTCCTGTCCGGAAAACGGAGAGAGATTTGAAACAGTGAGGTATCATCCAGCAAATACGCCTGGTTCTCATCGCGTAGCGTTAGTTCAATGGTGGGACATGCCGAAACCTGATCTCCATCTTCTATCTCTCGGCCGTCGAAAGTGAGGAACAGCCTGGGCCTTCTCCGGTCTCTGTTGACATAATAATCCACAATGCCCACATTATTGAAATAATAAAGTTCCGGCTGGTCCTGATCCGGATTGAGTTCCACAAATACCCTATAGGAGCCTACTTGTCTGGAAGTGGATTTGGCAAAGGGCACGCGTATCGAACGTCCTGCTGCAATGCTGGACAGCCTGGCATAAACCTGCTCGCGGCTGTTGTTGGGTCCTTCGATGGTAAAGCGGACCAGAAGACTATCCATGTCGTAAGTGCTCAGATTATGGGCCATGATCTCAAGACGGAAAACTTCTCCCTGATTCAAGGTATCCTGACTCTTTAAAAAACCCAAACTTTGGTCAATGGCCACATCGGGTAATCCTTCATATAAAACCCGCCAATAGTTTTTCTGAGGGCTGGTCCTGGCTGGAATATCCATGGTCGTCCATTGTAGTTTTAACCTGGGAAATAACTGAGCGTCCACCTGTGTCAGATCGATGTCCTTTAACACCACGTCGCGGAAAAGCGTCTCCTCGCTCTCATCTGATTTAATGCCCGTGACATTCAACGCAAGACTTTCCGTGGCGGGATCATATTCACTGAAATCCCAAAGACATCTTTCCCACGAACGTACCGGTCCCAGATCCAGAGAATTCAGGTTGCCCTGTGTAAATCGGATGGGAACATAATGTGCCAGATCTATTTCATTGATCAGATCACCAAACTTTTCTCTTGGCGCGAAATCCGGTCTCCCTTTGCGGAAAATGAAAATATAGGGAATACTGCCCGTTTGTTTGAGTTGATCAACCTGAGAAGAACCGAACTTCTTGAATGTACTGTACAGGTTCCTGCTTCCATCCTTCTCCCATTCCTCCGGGAAAAAGGACTTATTCTGCTGTACGAGTGTCATGATGGTGACCACGGCGCGGTCGGGCACATCCTGATCCAGAAAATTCATCAGGGCCTCTCTCTGTACAGGAGTCTCTGTCGGAAACAAAAAGAATTTATTTCCCGCAAAACCTGATTGGTTGAAACTTCCAAAATCTCCTCCCGTTCGGTTAACCCACAGGTCCCCGTTGAGCGGATCGAACACAGAAACGAGTATTCCACTAATGTTGTTGTTAAAATTAAAGTGGTTGTAGTCCATTTCCACACTGCCCCTGTAAAAGATCTTGGGTCTCAGAAATGTGCTGGGAGTGGTGGCAGCCAAAAAAACCCGGAAATCTTCCAGAGCCTCCTTAAAGGACAGCCTTCGATCGGGCTCTTGAAGTTGCATCTGATCAAAACGATTTTTCCTGTCCTGGAAAAAATGCGATTGATTCCAACCATCTTTTTTACCGGGTAGATAAATAAACGAACTTTCTCTCCAGGCCAAAATTCCGGAACCCACACTGTCGGGACGCACCCTCCAGTAATACACTCGTTCAGGGGAAAGCACTATTTCAGGTTTCCAGCTGATCACTCCTCCTGAGCGAACCAGGGTAGCAGCCAATTTCATTGGACTGTTGAAATATCCTGTCGTATCGAGTTCGAAAAAATAACGTTTCTGAGGGCTGAACATATTGCCCGTGTTGGCAACCAGCACAACACTGTCTGTACCGATTATGGAAAATTCTCTGGGATGGACCGGCCTGATCTCGTTTCCTAAAAGGTAATAGGGATATCCGGGCTCACCATCGGAAGAGAACAGTGAATTGTTTTCTTCTGCCTGAGGTCGCGGTCTTTCATCCACAAGGTTATCCGAATCGACCTTGAGATGGATTTTATAAAAACCAGGCTGAGTACCTGCTAGAACCGGTATACTGAAATGATATCGGGATCTTTGTACGGGTGCCACTACCTTTCCATCAAATACGGTATTAAACTGACCCGACTGATCTTCGTTGCGTATTTCAACGCGTATACTGTCTTGTATTGTTTTTCCAAGATTGACCAGATCAATTCCAAAATCAAACGGTCCCTTGTCTGCATAAAGCAGGACTGGCTGCGTTGCAGCTGTAGCCGCATCCGGTAGAAAATCCGGGTAGTCCGCAATCAATAATCGAACGGCCGGATCTCCATTGTAACTGGTCGAAAGAGCCTGGTGAGCGATCGCCTCGTTTTTTGTCGTATTGAAGTTTTGGATCATCACCATATTGACCGCCTGCACAGCCTCGCCTATGGTCTGACCATATAAGTCCTGGCCCAGCTGTTTATAAAATTCTGATCCATATACACTCAGAATATAAGGCAATCCTGCTGTGGAGTTTGCCAGATATACCACCGATCCCCTGTCTTTTGCCAAATTATGCGCCTCGCTGATCGACCGAAGGGGTTCAAACATCTGTCCCGCATAACAGCCCATGGCCATGAACAAGTGATACCGCCCTTTATTTTGGTAGCTGGATATGTTTTCAAGGTTGAAGTCAAGGCGGAACGCAACAGAGTGGCCCATAAAGGAGATGATGGAAACTCCCTGGTCTATTCTCGATTTCAGCTTGTCGGAATTGGATACCTCTATGGGGTTGGAGCTTTGTTTATAAAAAGTTTCCACTTCCGCACCAAAGGAGTTGTTTTCAATCACCTGTTCCATCGATGCCAACTGTGTCGAAATCGTTGTGAAAAGACTGGGGTCTCCTCCTGAAAGGTGGACGACTTTTTTGATCCATTCCTTGTCAGAAATGTTCTGCTTATTACCTGACAAATAGGATTCATGCTCTTTTACTTTGTCAAAATAAGCCTTCAGTTCTTCGTTGTCGATCGCGGGTATTCTACCTAAGGCATAAAAAGGCATCCTGGCCGAATCGGATACGAGCATATAATCTGCAGCCGGCATGCTGTAGGTGGGCACGAAGTTCAGCTCGTCGTTTCCTGTTTTACGGTAAGATTTATATTCCAATCCTTTTCCTATGATGAGGACGTGCTTTACTGCAGGCCATACCTGACGGGTATATTGTAAAAAATTCCGGAGGGCGATTGAGTGGCCCTTTATTCCAAATCCAAAAAGATCGTATAGTTCCTCTGCCGCGACGGTCACTACCTTGTAGGATCCACCCGCAGCGCTTTTGCGGTAATTCTCATACTCTTTTACCGTGCCGGCATCGATCAGTTTTTTTGAACTGAGGATGATGTAATTGTAATCAGCCGCTTCCGGTTTTTGAAATCGAACCTCCTTGATCTGGCCTTCATTTAGTATTGCCTTTTGACCGATCAAGATGAGTCTTCTTTCCTCCGTGGAGGCAGGTATGGTGAATCGATATACTCCCGAAGGCTCTCTGGTACTTGAGATCCTCAATTGATTGGTCAGATCATAAAGTGTCAGCACCTCTCCTCCGTCAAAATTTTCTATCTCCAGGTTCTTACGGATCACGGATGGTGGAATATAAATACTGCTGTAACTCTTATTGTCAAAGTTGAATTCAGCAGGATACTCATATTGAAGAACCGAAAGGCTCAATCTGTCGTCTGGATTGCCATTTGCCAGCACCTTTAACTTCATTTTCGGTTTTAGCTCATCCGCAAAGAGTTCCACCACACCATCGCGAACCTTATATCCGGCAAAAGTGATGAACCCTTTTTCAACATTGTCCACAAAAAAAGTTGCCTTGTGTGCAGAAAAATCTTCGCCATATCCCAAAACGGTACCAGTGATCCGGGCGTTCGGACCTTGTGAGTGAATATGATCGAAATTCAGATCAAAATCCCTGCTTTGAAAATAGCTTGTGCCATATCCCTGGCCCTCATCAAAGTCAGGCATTTTTTGAGAATTTTGGTATCCGAAACTTCTTTTTGTAGCAAACTCCGGGAAATTTTGTACCACTTTGTTTATGTAATACAAATCCTTGGGTAAGGGGTTGCTCAAATCGTTTTGAATCCATTCATACCTGTACCCGGAAGGCTGGGCTGACCAACTCAGGAAATAGGCAGCACTGTCGGTGAACATGCTGAACTCACTGTTGATGGGTCTTTGTCCTTCGGAAAATAAGGCCCGATCCAATTCCGACCGGTTCCTGAATCCCATGAACTCAATATAATCATCAGGCCCAAAGACAGCCTTACTGGAAACAAAAATGGAAATTTCACGCCCAAGATTGAAAATCTGGTATTGGTCACCCCTGATGGATTGGACCGGAATTCCTGCTTTTTCCAGTTCCTCATAGTCCAACCTGTATATTCCGTCTTCTGCCAGCTGAAATTTGTAATACTTTTGATTCTGCTTGATCCATTCAAATCCATACATTTTTTGGCCTGAGAATGTCATTTGAGCGACCAATGGCCTGAACCCGTACAGGCAACAGATAAGAAAAAACCACTTAATGTTTCTGATTTTCATACTAACCTTAATATAAGCGGCAAATATATAAAATAATAATGTAATATATAATTATTTGTGTCTTTTTTAAATTTTTAAAATCTTGTATCTGGCTGAATTCATTCTGGTCTTTTCCTTTGGGTTTCAGATATTGATCTGGATCAACTTTTTTTCTGCCCGTTTGAGCCGCAATTCTAAGGAAATGGAGAGTGTGCCATCTTCCGTTTTGCCGGTCTCTGTTTTGATCTGCGCGCACAATGCCTGCTCTCAACTTGCCAAATTGATCCCTCTGATTATGCGACAGAGATACCCCTTATTTGAGCTCGTATTGGTCAATGATGGCTCCTCGGATCAAACAACCATGTACGTACAGGAGCTGCAAAAATCCTGGCCCAATCTACGTTTGGTGGACCATCAGAAATCAGGGCCCGGTAAAAAATCTGCCTTGATCCAGGGGCTTTCTCAATGCCGTTACGAGCTCATATTGCTGACTGATGCAGATTGTTATCCTGCCGGGGATTACTGGATCCAGACCATGGTGCGGTGTTTGAATAAAAATGGAGATATCGTACTTGGATACAGCCCCTACTACAGAAAAACAGGAATCTTGAATAGGTTTATCCGATTTGAAACATGTCTGAACGGAATACAATATATCAGCTGTGCCATCAAGGGATTTCCATATATGGGTGTTGGTAGAAATCTCCTTTATCGCAAGGCGATCTTTGACCCTGTCCTGTTTATACCCGATATAATTTTTGGGGACGACGATCTTCTGGTCAATAACCTGAGCTCCTCAGCCACTATTTATGCGTGTTCAGATCCTGGATCTTTCGTGTATTCTGAACCCAAATCCGGCTGGAAGGAGTATTTTCACCAAAGGAGACGACATTTTGCAGCTTCCACCTCTTACAGAATCGTGCATAAACTTTTCCTGGGTTCCTACCATCTGAGTTTTCTTTTTTCCTACCTGTGTTTGCCTTTCCTGTTCATCAACCCCCATTTTCCCTGGCTGTTTGGTTTATTTTTAGTTCGGCTGGCTTGTGTTTGGTTTATATTTGCCCGGTCCGCCCGCAAACTTGGAGAATCAGACCTGATCGCCTGGTTCCCCTTTCTGGAAATAATGTATTTACTTTGGCTGTTGGTCCATAGTTTTTACTTGCGGCGCCGACCAAAAAACTGGTAAATGGAATTTATTACAAAATATATTAAAAATCTTTCCTCACGACAAGTGGGACAACTGGAGCAGCTGCTGCCATTATACGAGGATTGGAACCAAAAGATCAATGTGATCTCCCGCAAGGACATGGATTCCTTTTACGTACACCATGTTTTGCACAGCCTGAGCTTATCTTGTTTTATACAATGGAATCCTGGTACCAGGGTCATCGATTTGGGTTGCGGAGGTGGTTTTCCGGGGATACCTTTGGCCATTCTTTATCCGGAAAATGAGTTTACGCTTATTGACAGCATTGCAAAAAAAATCCGCGTGGTGCAGGCTGTTGCCGAAGAGCTTGGTTTGTCCAATGTGAAAGCGATCCATACCCGCGCAGAAGACCACAAGGGTTCCTGTCATTTCGTCGTTACACGGGCTGTAGCTCCCATGGCACAACTTCTGCGCTGGTCTCGTCACCTGATTGCCGAACGCCCTGTGCACGCACTTCCGAATGGGCTGATCGCATACAAAGGTGGAGATCTGAAAGAGGAATTGAGAGAAGTGCCAAAAGGTTACTTTTATGAGCGCTGGTCGATATATGACAAAATTCCTTTGGAATACTTTGAAGAAAAATACCTGGTTTATGCTTCATAAATCAAAGCAGATTTTTCTGTTTTTCTGTTTTGTGTTACTGGAACTATTTTCCTTAGCCTTGCGGGCGCAAACTCAGATACCTCAAATAGTTTGTCAGCTGCCTGCAGCTCTGCAAGAGTCTTCCGGACTCATATCACTGAACGCAGGTGCCACATTCTGGACACACAACGATAGTGGCGGTAAATCCTTATTGTACGAAATAGACAGCAATTGCCAAATACTGAGGACCATCCATGTATCCGGTGTCACCAGCGTGGACTGGGAAGAAATCGCCCTGGATGATTCCGGCAATGTTTACATCGGAGATTTTGGCAACAACGATAACAACAGGAAAGACCTGGTGATTTATCGCATTCCGGAGTTTGACAAACTAAATGCCGACAGCATATCTGCTGAACGAATCGAATTTTCCTACATAAATCAATTTGATTTTCCTCCCTCTTCCGAGTACAGAAATTTCGATATGGAGGCATTTATCTGGTTGCATGGCAAACTTTATCTTTTCTCAAAAAACAGGACCAGCCCTTTTTCCGGATATACTTATTTACACCTTTTACCGGACCGGGCAGGTTCCTATCAAACACAGCTGGTGGACAGCTTTTACACCGGGAGCGGTTTGATGCAGCAATTCTGGATCACAGGGGCCGCCATAAATGAAAAAAAAGATCAGTTGTTCCTGCTCTCTTATGACAAAGCCTGGCTTTTCTATCCACTCGATACGCAAAATTTATTCAGATCTCCTGTACGCCAGCTTCAATTTCCTTCCATCACACAAAAAGAAGGAGCTACTTTTGGCAACGCTTCTTTTGTCTGGATGACGGATGAATATTTTTCCACATTTCGCAACGGCGGCACCCTGCTGAAATTGAATCTGGACAGGCTTCTTTCTTTGAATAATAATTTTTCTCATCAAAAAATCCAGCTGTTTCCGGTACCTGCAGATGACTTCATTCTGATATCAGGTGAAAATATTCAATCTGTTTTGATCCAGAATTTTTACGGACAGACAGTAATGGAAATAGACCATCCAGGACTTCAGAATATTCCGGTCTCCCATCTGCCATCAGGGACCTATCTGGCCAGAATAGTGACCACTGATGGATCAAAAACCTTGCCCTGGATTAAAAAATAATTTTTCCAGACTCACATGTCCCGATCAAAGCAATTCCTTCAATGCCTGATACCAATCCTTCCAGTCTGATCGCTTTTTTAGAATGGTCTCGTTGTATTCCTGCAGAACAGCCGGTTCGTCTTCGTCGATGTGTCTGAGTGCATTGATCACACCTGGCAGTATCTGATCGGCAGAAAGTTGATTCTTATTGAAATAATGACTGTGTATACGTGCATGGTGTAAAATGGAAATGGCTTCTGCAGGACTCAGATGTGCTTTGCTGGACCGGATTTTCTGTTTGCCATCCAGTGTTTTTCCATCCCTTAATTCTCTGAATAAGGTGACGAGTTGTTCCATCTGCCTGGCCTTGATTTCGGGCAGAGGGATTTCGAGCATGCGCTCCATTTCGGTGACCCTGTTCTGCACTATCTGTACTTCTTCTTCCAGCGTAGCGGGCAATGGCATGACCACGATATTAAACCTTCTTTTAAGCGCCGCCGACATCTCATAGATCCCTTTGTCCTGATCATTCGCCGTCGCAATGAGATTGAAACCCTGTACAGCATGTACCTGCCGGTTGAGTTCCGGTATGGGAAGGGTTTTTTCAGAAAGGACCGTGATCAGGGCATCCTGTATTTCCGTAGGAATGCGGGTCAGTTCTTCGAGCCGGACGATTTGTCCGGATTCCATGGCACGCATGACCGGAGAGGGTACGAGTGCTTGTTCAGAGGGTCCGCCTGCCAGAAGAGCGGCGTAGTTCCAGCCATAGCGCAGTTGATCCTCGCTGATGCCTGTAGTGCCTTGAATCAGCAGACTTGAGTCTCCACTCACGGCAGCGGTAAGGTGTTCCGCAACCCAGGTCTTGGCCGTACCGGGAATACCGGTCAGCAAAAGGGCACGGTCTGAAAGCAGAGTGGCAATGGCAAGCTCCAGGGTGCGTCTGGACCCGTAATATTTCGTACTGATCACAGTCCCATCGGCCAGCTTCCCGCCTGTCATATAGACCAATACTGCTGCCGGAGAAAGTTTCCAGTTCCTGGGTTTGGGCAGATGGTCCTGTTGGATCAAAGCCTGTATTTCATTGGCGTATTGCTCTTCTGCAAAAGGTCTGATGATCTCAAGTGCCATAGGATTGGGTTGAATGGGATTCCGTACTGATGTCTACCATACTCCAGGCCTCTGCCCGGTGGGCGAACAATGCCTTGGTGGCTGTCCATGTTTGTTTAAAAAAATCAGATCTTCTGTATCGGTCCAGGTGGTCCTCAGAATCCCATATGCTGTAGGTCATCAGCGTATCCGGCTGCGCCGTTTGTTCCAGCAGTCGGACCATTCTGCACCCTTCAAAAGCCTCGATCCTGTCGACGCTGTTTCGGAACAACTCGAGGAACTGAGCTTTGGACTCAGGCTTGAAATTCATTTTTACAAAGCGGTAGATCATTTGAATAAAATAAGCAGAATGTCTTCGTTTTTTAAATCAAGGGTGGCTGCTGCACTGGCTCCACACAAAGCCAGGGTCATGAAACCTGCATGGTTGAAATAACAATAAAAACTACCATTCTCGGCATTGGTTTCACCCAGGTAAAAATTGGATATTTCCTGCTGACTGGCTGTTTGAAAGGAAAAGGTACGGTCTCCCGCTACTTTGCTGAAGGGTTCCTTTTGCAGATTCAGCACCAGATTTCCATAGCGATCCACATAAGACACCCTGGCCTGAATTCTTTCCTTCTGATAGACCGGGGATACGTTGATCCTTTTCACCGGATTTTCACATTCTTCAAATACGCCGACTGGATCTTCATCCGTTAAAAGATTCCGGATGGCTGCGCCAATCCGATCCCTGAATTCAAATGAATCATCGCTGATCCGATAGACCTTTTCGGGCTTTTCATCCCCGGTGATCAGGCTGATCAATCCGTTATCCGGCAAAATGAAATAATGATTCCTGAAGCTGGCCAATAGAATACCTCTGTCTCCACCCGCATTGAATACCCAAATTACATGAATGGATCCCTCGGGAAAAAAGATAAATGCATTGCGCGCAACAAATGCGGCCTGAACCAGGTCAAATGGCCTGATCTCGTGCGTGACGTCTACCAGATTCGCCGTGGGGCAATTCGCCAGGATCCTGGCTTTCAGTGCTGCCGTGCGGAAATCGGTATGACCAAAATCTGAACAAATGCTGACCAGTACGGGTTGTAGCTTAGCGGACATGAGGGATTTGTTAAATTTTGTTGGAAAATTAGTCAAATCTGACGGAACCCATAATTTTGTATGATCCGGATCTCCTTGTTCTGATTTGGACTATTTTGTATTTTCATCTGATTTTCAAAAATTTATAATATATCTAGTTTGACCCAAAGCGAAATCATTTTAAACATTGAGAACATCGACCCGCTTGCCTTGTACGGAGAAAACAATTCCAAGTTAAACGTCCTCAGGAAAGCTTATCCCGATTTGCTGATCAGCAGCCGGGGCAGCCAGCTAAAAATTTCCGGCCGCAAAAAGGAAACCCAGGAGGTCAAAGATAAGGTCGAAATGATGGTGAAACTCCTTCGTGATAAAAAGGAACTGACCGTACAAACCGTAGAAGATCTGATCCAGGGGACCAACCCCTATCAAATACAGCTGAGCCACAGCGAATCCCGCCACGTTTTGGTGCATGGCAGGGAGGGCAAAGTGATCTATGCCAAAACCTCCAATCAGCTGAAAATGGTCCAGGCCATCGACGAAAATGACGTTTTGTTTGCGATCGGGCCTGCTGGAACCGGTAAAACCTATACCGCTGTGGCACTGGCTGTCCGCGCCCTGAAAAATAAACTGGTCAAGAAAATAATCCTGACGCGTCCTGCCGTGGAAGCAGGTGAAAACCTGGGTTTTCTCCCTGGCGATCTCAAGGAAAAAATTGATCCTTACCTGCGTCCTCTTTACGATGCCCTGGACGATATGATCCCGGCTGAAAAGCTGGAACAATATATCCAAAACAGGGTAATCGAGATCGCTCCCCTTGCTTTCATGCGTGGCCGTACGCTGGATAATGCATTCATCATCCTGGACGAGGCCCAAAATTCCACGACCCTGCAGATGAAAATGTTCCTCACCCGTTTGGGTCCATCTGCCAAATGCATCATCACAGGTGACATTTCCCAAATTGACCTGCCCTATCGCCAGGTCTCCGGTCTCAAGCAGGCATCGAGCCTTCTGGGTAAGATCCATGGCATCACCACCATATATCTGAGTACAGATGACGTAGTCAGGCATCGTTTGGTCAAGGAAATTCTAAAGGCTTATGATGAGCTGAACCGTCATCGGAACATGACCGAAAATAAAAAAGAAGAAGAAGAATAAACGAATATGAAGACCTCAACGGTAGTATATCAGGGCGATATCCATACTGAGTGCCAGCATCTGCGCAGTGGCCAGATCATCCACACGGATGGACCTATTGACAATTTTGGCAAGGGGGAGGCCTTCTCTCCTACCGACCTGGTCGCTACTGCCCTGGGTGCCTGTATGTTATCGATCATGGGTATTGCTGCGAAAACACATGATATCGATATGTTTGGCGCGCGCGCAGAAATATTAAAAGTCATGGCTGAAAATCCACGCCGGATCGCCAGGATTGAAGTCGATATTTTCATGCCTGAAAAGAGTTATACCGACAAGGAAAAAGCCATTTTAACCCACGCTGCAAAAAGCTGTCCGGTAGGGAGAAGTCTTAATGAAAACCTCGAAGAAGCCCTGACCATTCATTGGAAAGATATTTCCTGAAAATAATTTCTGGACTTTTAAAGCCTGATTGTTCTTTTTCCCGATCAGATGCTGATGATCTTGATCTCCACCCTTTGGTTCTTGTTGCGACCCTCCTTGGTGTCGTTGGATGCAATGGGCTGTCTTTTGCCATATCCCTTTGAGGTGATCCTGGCTTCGGATATACCTTTCATTACCAGATAATCCCGAACAGCCTTGGCTCTGGCCGTTGAGAGTTTGTCGCAAAACTCATGAGAAGGCTGACCGTTGGTATGTCCGCCTACTTCAATGCGGATTTTCGGATTCCCTATCAGGAAATCATAGATCTCATCAAGGGCAGGGTAGGATTCTTTTCTGAAGTTGACGCTGTCTGCATCAAAGTAAAGCTTTTCTATTTTCACCACATGACCTACGCGGATCTTTTCTTCGGTAAGATCCTTCATGATCCGGGTCTTGCTGGCTGCCGGGTCTGTGGATTTGGCCGGACCCTGAGGAGGAACGGGTTTGTCCGTTGTTCTTTTGGCTGCAACAGGCTTATCAGCGCTTTCTTCTCTTTTTTTCTGTTTTTTGTAGGCTTTGTAGGCTGAGGAATCCTGAGGGCAGGGGATCAGATTGATGTGGGAGGCCTGGTCCAGAAGCATATTGCCATTATAAGGAAAAAGGACCGGGGTTTTATAGAAAACCTCCAGCTCTAGATAAGACATGTCGTATTTGGGGGAGAATTCAAATTCAAACTTTCTCCAAACGGTATCACTGACCGGTCCGGATTCTGCCAGAAGCTGCTTTTGATGGCAAAAGCCATCCCCTCCGTATATTTTCAAGATAAGGGGTGTGGTAAACGGCTTTTTGGTCTGAAAGGCATCATCCCTCATGGCACTAAGGTACACCGGTGAACGGGTGAGGAAAATAGAAAAGCTATAGCATTTTCCCTTTTTGAGTGGTGCGGTAAGGTGCTGGGCCACACGTTCATAGGTATCGTTATCCCTGGCTACCATACCAAGATAGGTACTGCCATGATAAGCCTGTTTATAGACGCCAAACATTCTTTCCTGTCCAAAGTCCGCTGGTTGTATGTCAGGCGGGGTCTCCCCTTTGAATCCACAATCGATCCAGCCTTCCGGGGGGTTACAGCATCGGGGCAATCCCTCAAAGGATCCGTTTATGATATAGATCACGCTGGAATCCTTCTGTGACACTCCGAATTGATGACATAAAATACCCAGAAAAATGAACAAAAAACTTCTCAAGAAAGACGGGATTTGTGATTTGCGGGTTTCTAACGTAAAGATAAGGCATTTTGTTGGTTAAGATTCTTTTAAGCGATTCTTAATGAAACGATATCCCATACCAGAGCTTTTGCGATTTTTGCGCAGTTTTTGAATAACCCGCGATGAAAATTCTTATGGTTTGCCTGGGCAATATTTGCCGGTCTCCTATGGCACAAGGGGTGCTGGAAGATGAAATTAAAAGGAATTCTTTGGACTGGTACGTGGATTCGGCCGGCACCAATGGCTTGCACAATGGGGAAAG
>JAKQHM010000060.1 GCA_029572935.1 Bacteroidota bacterium | reverse complement strand
TAGCGGCGAGTTTTTTTAGCATAGCGACAAAGCTGATGTTGGGTGAGCGAGGGGTCTAGCCGCGAGTTTTCTTTGGTTACTTTCTTTTGACGGCCAAAAGAAAGTAACATACATGAATTTCAAATTCTGAGGAATTGACATTAAAGGTAGGGGTTCAACTCCAAAATCGCTAAAATTCAATAGGTAACTTATTGGAAATCAAATCTGCATTTTTAAATAAAAATTATTTTGGACAGGTGTGATCTCTCATATTATTTTACATTATATAATTAGGTCCAATTTTTGATTAAATTGTTTGTATCTTTTAAAACTAAACTAAATAATGTGAGGGTTGCAAAATGAAATGTTGAATTTCAATTTGAAAGCCTCTGGCTTTCTTATAAACATCCGGTTGTTGAAAATCAAACATAGTAACTGAGTAGTTATTGAGGAACAAAGTGAGAATGATGTTAAAGTCAAAACGTCAAACATTCGCATTCGCTCTGATTCTCGCTTGTATATGGATTAGGATGTCTTTTCCAGGTTTTTGATCATGGAGTAAAGAATTTTGGATAGTTCTTCAGCTTAGTTTGAAAGGGAATTAAATTGCTGTTCAGTTATATCATTGGAATAATGTAAAATGTCCAGGATGGCTATTGTTTCAAAAATTGAACTGCGGGCAATGATAAAGAAGTTTCTTCTGTCAGATTTTGAAAATCTTCCTGATCCTTCAGCAATATTGATCGGAATACTAAGAGAAGCTCTGTAAAGTTGGTCAGTAATGGATCTGTGCAGAGAGTTTAAGGAAATGAATTGTTGAATTTCAATGTGAAAACCTTTGGCTTTCTTATAAACATCCAGTTGTTGAAAATCAAAAATAGTAACTGGGTAGTGATTGAGGAACAAAGTGAGAATGAAGTTAAAGTCAAAACGTCAATCTATCGCATTCACTCTGATTCTCCCTCTCTTCATCAGGAACAGTGTGAGAAACAGAGTGAGAATGAAGAAAAAATCAGAACGGCAATCTACCGCATTCGCTCTGATTCTAGCTCTCTTCATGAGGAAAAGTGTGAGAAACAGAGTGAGAATGAAGAAAAAATCAGAGCGGCAATCTATCGCATTCGCTCTGATTCTCGCTCTGATTTTTGTACCCGGGGCGGGACTTGAACCCGCACGGCCATTTCTGGCCACAGGATTTTAAGTCCTGCGTGTCTACCGATTCCACCACCCGGGCAAAAAAAAATCCGCTCTTGGCGGATTTTTTTAGAGCGGAAGACGAGACTCGAACCCGCGACCCCGACCTTGGCAAGGTCGTGCTCTACCAACTGAGCTACTTCCGCATGTGGGTTTTAAAAATTTCAACTGGATTTTTACTCCAGCAAGAGCTCCCAAAGACAACAAAACCGGTAGGATCTTGTTTTTAGCCCATGACTCTTCAGCCAAGAGATCCGCTTCGGGGCTGCAAATATAAACAGCTCCGGAACTTTCAAACAAGAATTTTAAAAAAAAATCATCTTAAAATTATATATTAAGATTAGTATTAATGTATTAATTTTGTGATTTACAGGGCATGAGCAAACACGGACGGATTTTGGTAGCCATGAGCGGAGGCATAGACAGTGCAGTGTCTGCCCTGCTTCTGCACGAACAGGGTTATGAGGTAATCGGTATTACGATGAAAACCTGGGATTATGCCTCTTCCGGTGGTTCGAAGAAGGAAACGGGTTGCTGTTCCCTTGACTCCCTCCAGGATGCCCGTAAAATGGCCGTAGATATGGGATTTCACCACTTCATCCTCGACATCCGGGAGGAGTTTGGAGATGCGGTGATCGATAATTTTGTAGAGGAGTACTTAGCCGGCAGGACTCCCAATCCCTGTGTCATGTGCAATACCCACATCAAGTGGAACGCCTTACTCAAAAGGGCGGATGGCCTGGACTGCGAGTTCATAGCCACAGGTCATTATGCCCGCATCCATGAGCTGGACGGTCGGTACTATGTGTCCAAGGCTCGGGACCTGGTAAAGGATCAATCTTATGTACTCTGGGGTCTCAGCCAGGAAGCCATGAAAAGATCCAAGTTTCCTCTGTCTGAGATGCTTAAATCCGAAACGCGCCAGATAGCCGCTGACAGGGGATACACCAACCTGGCTAAAAAGGCAGAGAGCTATGAGATCTGTTTTGTGCCGGACAATGATTACCGCTCTTTTCTGAAAAGAAGGGTAGAAGGCCTGGAAGAAGCCGTTTCGGGAGGTTATTTTAAGGACAAACAAGGCAAGATCCTGGGGCAACATGAAGGGTATCCTTTTTATACCATAGGACAACGGAAAGGGCTTGGAATCGCCTTTGGGAAACCCATGTTTGTGACCGATATTTTCCCGGAAACCAATACAGTTATCCTGGGAGAGGAGGAGGACCTGTCCAGACCGGCACTAACATTGGGACAGATCAACTGGCATAAATATGCTGCACCGGATCCAGAGGCAGAATATATCACCCGAATCCGTTACAAGGACGCAGGACACTTGTCCCAGATGAGCCAGATCGGAGCGGATTGGCAGGTGCATTTCCTGACGAACGTCAAAGGAATCGCTCCGGGACAATCTGCCGTCGTTTATGATGGAGAGGACCTTCTGTGCGGCGGCATCATCCGCAATTCCCTGTTTTCACACATTGATGATCTAACTTTCAAAATGTCGCAGTCCAATGGATAAAAAATGCATTATTCTCTTTCTTTTTCTGGGTTTCCTGGGATCGGGTTGTGAAGATGCTATTGAGAAACCAGATCCTGAGGCTGCGGGATACCGGTATGCGCCTTATGCAATGGGCGATGCCCGGATTTACAAAACCGACTCCATTTTTTTTGGTAAGACAAATTTCCTGATCCGGGATACGGTTCATTGTTATATACTGGAGTCGGTCCGGGATAGTTTTCTGAATGGCGAGGATCAGATAATCTATGAAATTGATTTTTATACTGCATCTACCCCGGATGGTCCCTGGGTGTTTGCGGATAATGGATTCCTTCAGATGGGTCCGGATAAGATGATCCGTACAGAATGGGGGCTGGACTTCGTTCAACTCATCTTTCCCGTCAAAAGGTACCTTCGCTGGAATGGCAACGCGAGAATTTCCGATCGCAATATGATCCTGGTGAAAGGTGAGCCTTTCGAACCTTTCCTATACTGGAAGGGAAACAGTTATTACTATCAGGACATTCGCCAGATGGATACGATCGAAGGCAAAAGTTACCAAAAGGTCCTTTGGGTGGATGAAATCAGCTATGAAGACGATCTGGTCAATTATGTCAAATCTTTCCGAAAATATGCCTGGGATGTCGGAATGGTATATCGGGAATTCTGGATGCTCAAAACAAGTATTGACAGCGGGGATAAAAGTTGGGCTGAAAAAGCTGAGCAGGGCCTTATCATCCGGCAATCTCTGGAAAGAAAAAACTGAAACAAAACATGATATCATTCATACCGGCTGGCCGTACTTTGAAGGCGCATGGAGTAAAAGGGGAATTGGAGCTGGATCTGGATGAGGAATTGAAAGAAGAAATCCTCAAGCAGGGTGTTTTATTCATCGATCTGTCAGGCGATAAAGTTCCTTTCTATATCCGTAATTACCGCGATGAAGGCAGGTTTTTTGTGGCATTCGAGGATGTGGATTCTCCCGAGGCTGCCAAGTTGCTGAGTCAGAAAGAAATCTATACCGATGAAGACAGACTGTCTTCCGCTGCAAAGAAAAAATCGAAGGAGGAAGAGTCTGATCAGGATCTCTATGTGGGTTATACCATCACTGACCTCAATTCAGGAAAAAAGGCTATAGTCGAATCCATGACGGAATTCCCTGGACAATGGATGGCAGAACTCAGGTATGGAGACGCAATCATCCGGATGCCCTTTCATCAGGATCTGATCGAAATGATCGATCCGGCTCAAAAATCGATACTCGTTAGATTACCGGAAGGTATCTGGGAATTGTAAGCGGATCAGGGAATCAGAATGCCGGCAATGCAGGCAGTCAGCAAACAGGCTATGGTGCCACCGACCAGTGCTAATACCCCAAAGGCAGTCAGATTGTTTCTCTGACCTGGTGCAATTGCACTGATCCCTCCAATCTGGATGCCGATGCTCGCAAAATTGGAAAATCCACACAAAGCATAAGTGGCTATGACAATAGACCGATGGTCCAGTATACCCTGAGTTTTCATTTCACCGAGTGACAAATACGCAACAAATTCGTTGAGTATGGTTTTCTCACCCAACAGTTGCCCGATCGACATAATGTGCATGGGATCGATGCCAATGACCCAGGCCAATGGTGCGAAAAGAATACCCATGATGAACTGCAGGTCAAAGTTTTTATGGGCACCCAGTGTCAGGTCAGAGACCCATTGGTTCAGTCCAAAACTTCCCAATCCGGACAAAGCCTGGTTGATCAAATAAACAAAGGCCATAAACGCAAGCAACATGGCCCCAACGTTTACAGCCAGTTTCAGGCCATCCGTAGTGCCACGCGATAAAGCATCCAAAAAATTGCTTCCGGCCTCATCCTTGCTGATCTCTACCGAATGATCCACCTTTTGATCTTCAGGGTAAATCATTTTTGCACAGACAATAGCAGCCGGTGCCGATATGATGGAAGCAGTCAGGAGGTGCATTCCAAAATAGATACGGTCCGCCTCGCTGTCGCCTCCGAGCATAGCCATATAAGCCCCAAAAACGCTGCCGGCAATCGTCGCCATCCCTCCCACCATCAGGCAGAGCAGTTCCGATCGGGTCATGCGTTCGAGATAGGGTTTTACTACGAGGGGCGCTTCGGTTTGTCCTATGAAGACATTGGCTGCTGCGGCAAGGCTTTCAGCTCCGGATAAATGAAGAGTTTTGCGCATGAGCCAGGCGAATCCTCCGACTACCTTTTGGAGTACACCCAGATAATAGAGCACGGAAGATAGGGCAGAGAAAAATATGATCGTTGGCAATACCAGGAATGCAAACCCATAAGGAGTGCCGGGTTTGGCCAGATCGCCAAACAGGAATTGAGAAGATTGCTGGCTGCTCTCAATCATGACAGAGAAAAAACGCACGATCCACTCAAAAAGGCTTCGGATCCCATCTATCTGTGTCATTCCGAAGGCCAGAACGATTTGCAGCGCCATGCCAATTCCCACCATCTTCCAGTCGATGGCCTTTCGGTTCTTGCTGATTAAATAACAGATTCCCAATAAAATAGCCATTCCCAGAAATCCTCTGAGCACGTTGATCATAATTTCCTTCTTTAATTCAAAAGGGAAAAATAGCGGATTTTGCAGAACTTTGGACCTTGCATTTTTAGGAATAACAGAAAATAACCATGATCATCGGTATAACAGGGGGCAGTGGCTCGGGAAAGACAGCATTCATCCGGGAGCTTCGGAGTAGGTTTGATCATGATCAGCTTGCGGTCGTATCAGAGGATAACTATTACAGACCGAGGCAGGAACAAGTTCCAGATGAAAGAGGGATACTCAATTTTGATATTCCGGAAGCCATCAACGAAGAGGCTTTACTATCCGACATCGTCAGACTCAGGAATGGTCAGGAGGTCGTGCGTACCGAATATACTTTCAACAACGATCAGCTTAGGCCCAGGGAAATATTTACTAAGGCTGCTCCCGTGATTGTCGTCGAAGGTTTGTTTATCCTACACAGAAAGGAGATCCGGACGATGATGGACCTCAGTATTCTGATCCATGCACGGGATGAACTCAAACTGATCCGCAGGATTCACAGGGATCAGGAAGAGCGCAATTATCCCCTCGAAGATGTGCTGTACCGCTACCAGTACCACGTCGCACCTGCCTACCAAAAATATATAGCTCCTTATCTGGAGGAGATCGATCTGACGATCAACAATAACAATCATTTCCGCACGGGGGTGGATCTTCTGACTTCTTATATACGTCAGTTCGGATTAAAGTGAATTGCCCCTTCGGTCTGCCTTGCCGGTACGGTATGAGACTTTTTAACCAACAGGTCTGTAGTACTAGCTGATCGAATATTGAGAAGTCCTTTCTGGAGGAATATTGTTGGTGGAAAATTTCCGATCGCCTCTGTTTGATCCCTGTTTGTTTCCGCCCATTTGCTGTTGGTGCCTGATTTTCTACTGACCGAGGCAGAGAGATAATTCCTCATTCGAAAAGGTAAATAAATACATCCTGGCAGAGGATCCATTCCGTATTTGCATTCATATTAAATAAAAATCAAATATTTTATTTATTTAATTTATAAAAAAATACATATATAAATTACTGTAAAATAAATAAATATAAGAAATGTATGACCCGGTTCATCTGGCTGGGTCATGATATTATAAAAATTTGGTATATATTTTGCTGTACAGATCCTGATACATAGAATCAATCATGCATTACTCACAATTACAAAAAATTCTCATCATGGCCTCAGCGCTTAAACTCAGAAAACAGTCCTTGACCCTGTTGCTGGTTTTCATTGCGGTATTTTCATCTGTCCTCTGGGCAGGTTCGGGAAAGCCGACTCCATCGTCTCCGTCTTTGCAGATGGCCTGCAACGACCTGGTACACGTTTCCCTGGATGATCGGTGCTTTGCGACGATCACACCCGCAACTGTTTTGCAGGATATGCAAGGTCTGGCTTCGGATTACCGTATCGAAGTTACATACAATGGTGTCGTAAGACCAAATCTGAATTTTGGTTCTAATGACATCAACAAATACTTCGATTATAAGATCTGGTATCTCCCTAATGGCAATTCCTGCTGGGGCCGGATCAAAATCGAAGACAAGTATCCACCCCAGATGGTTTGTACACCAGACACCATTCGCTGTACGGACAGTTTTCATCCTGGATTTCTTGGATTTCCCATACCGGCGTCCTTTACCACTGTGTATATGGATACAGTTGCCTGGGACACTACCGGTGGTTTCAGAATACCGGTGCGATTCCAGGTTTATAACTGGGATGCCTGTGGGGTGGTCAATCTGAGTTTTCACGACCGCATCGATTATTATGGTTGTGATTCCCTTTGTTTCAAAAAGTTATTCCGCGAATGGGTAGCGGTGGATTTAGCAGGTAATACTTCCCGTTGCACTGATACCACCTGTGTCCTGAGGCCGGATGCGCGAGATATTCAATATCCCAGGCACTACGATGGCTTTGACCTGCCATACCTGAAGTGCGATGCCAATTTTCCTAAACTTCCCGGAGGCAATCCTTCGCCCGAATTTACCGGTCATCCGATTCCAAACGGTTGCAATACGATCGTTGCATCTTATTCTGATCTGAAAATCGTGGTCTGCGAAAAGACCTTTAAAGTGATACGCAGATGGCAAATCGTGGACTGGTGTTCCAGAGAGAATTTTGAGTATAGTCAGTTGATCAAGGTAGTCGACGATGAAGCACCGGAATTTGATCTTCCCGAAGATTATACAGTAGGAATGACGCCCTGGAGTTGCGGCTCGTTTGGAAAAATTCTACCTCCGTTCAACGTTACCGATTGTTCCAGCTGGACCTATGACGTTTTTGTAAAATTACCTGATCCCGTTACAGGAGACCCCGGTCCAAAATTAAAGCAATTTATCAGTTTCAACAAACAGGACAAGTGTTTTTACCTGGATGGTGCGCCTGAGGGAAGGATCTGGGTTGTATATGTGCTGTCAGATGCGTGTGGAAATGAAAGTGAGGATTATATTGAGATCGGCGTAGTAGATGATCAACTGCCTGTTGCCGTTTGCGATCAGAGGACTGTAGTTACCTTGACTTCAGATGGCACAGCCAAGATCCTGGCAGAAACATTTGACGACGGATCCATCGATAACTGCGGGATTGGTGGTTTTCAGGTGAGAAGAATGTCCGACACCTGCAAAACAGGAACAGATGTATTTGGGCCTTACGTTCAGTTTTGTTGTCTGGATGTAGGTAAAGTCATCATGGTCGCGCTGGAAGTCACCGATACATACGGTAATTCCAATACCTGTATGGTCGAAGTGGTCGTTCAGGAAAAAGAACCTCCTGTGCTTATCCCTCCTACGGATGTAACCATCAGTTGCGGATTCAACAGAGGGGATCTCAGTGTTTTTGGAAAGATAGCCTATGATCAGCAAGACAGAGAACAGATCATCATAAGGGACTATTATTATGCAGGCAGTTCTTACGTGGCAGGAGTAGATGGATATGCTTACGACAATTGTCATGTGACCGTTACGGAAACTGTACGCGATTCCATAGTCTGTAACCAGGGAAAGATCTGGAGAACCTTTACTGCGGTGGACAATCAGGGACTGTCTACGACCCGCACCCAGGTTATCCATATTTTCAATCCGGATCCTTTTGACTCAACCGATATTATATGGCCACTGGAACACGTGCGCATCGAATCCTGCAGGGCAGCAGATACCCATCCTGACAAAACTGGTGCTCCCACCTTTACCAATACCCAATGTGCCAATGTGACCATGAATTATGCGGATACGCGTCTGACAGTTTTGGATAGTATTTGTTACAAGATCCTGAGGAAGTGGACCGTGTTGGAATGGTGTCAGTACGAACCGAGAAGCCAAAAAGGTCTGTGGGAATTCACTCAGGTCATTTATGTGTACAATCAGACACCGCCGGATCTGTATACTTGTCAGGAGCTTCTTTTCTGCGATGACCGCGCTTATACCGATTCTACAACAGGTCAATGTATGGCACATTACGATATGACAGGAGACGGTGAGGATGATTGTACCTACCCTCAGGATCTGCTCTGGTCATACAGACTGGATGAGAACAACGATGGTACTTTTGGACCGGTGGTCAAAGGAAACAGAGCCACTGGAGTTTTACCGGTCGGTGTACACAGAATCCGGTGGACTCTGGAAGATCAGTGTGGTAATATCAGTCAGTGCGATCAGGTATTTACACTTAAGGACTGCAAGAAGCCTACTCCATATTGCCTGCCGGGTGTCAACACCGTCATCATGCCTACAACGGGCAGAGTAGCGGTGTGGGCCAAGGATCTGGATCTGGGAAGTTTTGACAACTGTACACCTAAGAACAGACTAAAATTTTCCTTTAGCTCAGATACGAGCGTCACCAGCATCACCTATGATTGCGACAGTCTGGATAAGCAACAATTCATTGTGAAACAGGTGAGAATATATGTGACGGATGAAGAAGGAAATCAGGATTACTGCGAAACAACCATACGTATTCAGGATAACAATCAGGCTTGCGGCGGTAGTCTGACCGGCGTGGGAGGAAATCTGAAAAGACCCGATGGCACGGCGATTCCAGAGTCTGTGATACACGTCTTTGACCCAACCGGGCAAGAAATCACAACCATTGAATCAGATCAGTCCGGTAATTATGCATTCGCTACTTTACCCTCAGAAAAAACTTCCTACTTCAGTGTCACCAGAGAAGATCTGGCTTCGAGTGGTGTCAGTACCATGGATATCATCATGGTGCAGAAACATATCCTGGGTCAGAAATTCCTCAAAAATGCATATGAAATCCTGGCTGCTGATGTGAATCGGTCCAACTCGGTGACAGCAAGAGATATCGCTGATATTCGCAAAGTGATTCTGGGTATGACAGAGAAATATTCTTCTGACCGTGTCTGGTTATTTGTGCCCGCGTCCCAAACATTTACCAATCCCACCGCACCTTGGCAATTCAGAGAAATCATTACAAAGGAAGAGGTCAACGGACAACTTTCGCGTATCAATTTCACAGGGATCAAGTTGGGAGACGTAGATCAGTCTGCCAGACTGAACCTGAATCAGGACATAAGCAGCCGCAGCATATCCCAATCAGATCTCATTATGGTACAGGATGGAAAGTCCAACAGGTGGTCTGTCTCAGCATCCCATCACATGGAGCTCGAAGGAATGCAATGGAGTCTGGTACTACTCACCGATCAGGCAGTGAATATTTCTTCTGCAGCGATAGAACTCGGTGATCACAACTATCATCAGATTGACCTGGGTGAAGGACGCTCTGAGATCAGATTCTCATGGACTTCCGAAAAGCCTCAGACGATTGGAAAGGATGAGGTATTGTTCTACATCGAAATGCCCGAGGGTGTATCCTTGGCCGGGGCGATCCTGAGGAGCGAAGGTGGCCTGCACAACGAAGCCTACCTTTCTCAAGGCAACATGATGGGCTTGAGGTTTAGAGCAGATGGACAAAAGGGACAAGCACAAGCCGGATTTGATCTGGGTCAGAATCAGCCCAACCCGTTCGCCGGAAAAACATTGATACAAGTCCGGTCCAGTCAGTCCTTCCATGGTATGTTTACAGTGATGGATGCTACCGGCAAGGTGTTGATCCGCAGGTATGTAGCTTTCCAGGAGGGTCAGAACCAGCTCGAGATCGATCGTCTCGAACTCAATGGTGCCGGGATGTACCTCTATCGCCTGGAAGGATTGGGACAATCCCAAGTTCGAAAAATGATTGTGAATAATTGATGGGCCTGTAAATCAGGAACTTAAGATATCAAATCAAACCGTTATCGACACTTAAGAAAGACCGGCAAAGGCCGGTCTTTCTCTTTTAAGGCATAACATATAAAAATTTTTTATATATTTTCTTTGAATATTAGTTTTTATTGTCATATGTTTGCCCCGTGGATTAGTAATAGTCCATTCCCGAATTTAGTACATTCTCTTTAGCGCGAGACGTATTGGCTGCGATCGGCATCTTTTTGCTAAACCGCATTCAGCTATTACATCAATTTAACTTGCGTTATAATGAGGAAACGTATCAACACACACTCACATGGAAATCTGAACCCTGGTTTTAGATTTCTCAATTCTCTTTTATTTAGTACACTACTGCTCCTGATAACCGGAATCTTATCTGGTCTTTCCGCACAGTGTACGGAGCTGCCTGGTAAAATATCCGGAGTCGTGTTTATGGACAAGGACTACGACGGGGTCAGAGACTCTGAAGACCGGGGTATAGCTTTTATTCAGGTGAATGCATTTGACGCAGGAAACTCTTTGGTGTCCAGTGCCCTGACCGACCTGGCGGGTAATTATACCCTGAGCGGACTAATCGATGGTCAGCGATATTCAATAGAAATTGTTAAGCCGTCTTATTACGAGCATACGCTGCTGGGTCCGGATCAGAAAGGAGACGTCAGAACCCTATCTTCTCCGGCCTGTGCTGCCCATTTTGGATTTTTCAAGCCCGGTGATTTTTCATTGGAACCCAATCCAAGGATCGCCGTGACCAACTTTGTTGGAGGAGAAAGCCTCTCCCTGAATCCAAATGCCCAAACCATCATAGGATTGGAGCAAAATTTTAATTCACAGTCTGCCACTTCATCTCTGGCTCAAAAGCAGCAAACGGGTGCTGTATATGGATTGGCTTACAATCGGACTTTACAAAAATTGTACGCATCCTCCTTTATTAAATATGGTGCGGTATTGGGGCCACTTGGTACAGGTGGTATCTATACATTGGACCGCACTACCGGAACCGTCAGCCCATTTGTTAATTTAAGTGATTTTGGGATCAACACGGGTTCAACCCAGGGCTTGTCCGTATCGGATTGTCGCTATGGGGATCTGGTAGGAAAAGTAGGATTGGGCAATATGGATATTTCCTATGACGATCAATTTCTTTTTGTCACCAATCTTTTCAATAAATCAGTGGTCATTGTGCCTACAGGAAATCCATCCTCATCCAATGTAATGGAAATCAAGATTCCGAATCCGGGGTGCAAGGGAGGAGATTATGCAGTGTCTGCGATTAAATACCACGATGGACAATTATATATAGGTGTAACTTGTACGGCAGGTACCAGTTTGAACCCTGCTGACTGTGCGTTTCATGTTTACGAGTTGAATCTGACCACAAGAGTTTTCAATCTGATTCTCTCCAGTAGTTTCATGAGAGCTTACTGGCCCGCGACACAGCGCGATTTCAAAGGTGTTTCCCAATGGTTGACCGATTTGGACTTCAATCGTTTCGGTGAAATGATCCTTGGAGTTTCTGACCGGAAAGGACATTCTTATTGTCTGGGTTTGGAGAAATTGACCAACCAAAAGGGCGATATATTGGTGGCCTTTAAATCTGCTTCCGGGTGGGTATTGGAAAATGCAGGTTTCGTCAATGGCAGAGCCGGAAGTGGTCTGAGTCATCTGGAGGGACCTGGCAGGGGAGAGTTTTTTGGACATGACTACTGGGTCATTGGTCCCAGCCTGCATCCTGAAATTTCTACAGGCACGCTTGCTGCTTCCATGTCTCGCGATGAAGTGATCAATGTGGTTTTTGACCCGGTATTCGAATCTTTTACGGGTGGACTTCAAAGGTACAGCACACTGGATGGAAAGAAAACTGGAGCTATTCAGCTGTATGGTCCATCCAGCAGTGTATTCGGTAAAGCATCCGGATTGGGTGATGTGGAGGTACTGAATCAGGCCACCCCGGTGGAAATTGGGAATCTGATCTGGCTCGATAAAAACTCAAACGGCATTCAGGAATCGGATGAGAAGGGAATTTCAGGTGTAAGGATTTCATTGTACGATAGTCGTTGCTTAAAAGTAGGCAGCTTGCTGACCGGTACAGATGGTTCTTATCTGTTTGACTGGACCAATGTGGATACCGATGCCAATGGCCAGCCCGATGGACTCAAGTTTGGCGAAACATATTATGTCGTCATTGATGACCCAAGATATTTGACCTTCAGTAATTCCATCATCGTAGGAACAGATACACTGACAGTAACCTACCAGGACAAACAAACCGGTGGAGTGCCGGATGCACGAGACAGCGATGCTGCTCAGGGTACTTCAGACATATGTGATTTGTTTGAAGGACTGCCCGTGGTCAAAGTTGTTGTAGGTCATAGTGGCAAGAACATTTTCAATGTGGATATTGGTTTGATGCCCAGTTCTGATACATTTACTACTCCGGTAGATGATGTTTTTGACCTGGCATTGGTCAAAAAGGTAAAATCCCTGGGCCAACTGAGGAAAGGCGATCTGGTAGAATTCGAAATCGAAGTACACAATCAGGGTGGGCTTACAGTTTCAGAATATGCTGTGGTTGATTACATTCCTGCAGGACTTCAGTTTGATCAGGCTGCCAATCCGGATTGGGTGCTCGTCAATGGAAATGCAGAATTGATTGTAAAACAAAATTTTGCGACTGGTGCAGTGAACAGACATTCCCTAAGTCTGAGGTTAACAGCTGAGGGTTCATTTGGCGAAATAGTCAATACTGCAGAAATATTCCGGATGAGGGATGAGCAGGGAGAATTGGCTCCTGATTTTGATTCCACACCGGATAAGATCGTGGGAAATGACAAGGGTGGCCAGCCGAATACAGCGACCGACAATGCTCTGGATCATCCCGATGATGAAGATGACCATGACCGCGAAGCTCTTTTTGTGAATGATCTTGCATTAATCAAAAAATTGAAGACCGCAACCACGTCGGCCAGAGGTGATTTGGTGCGATTTGAAATTGAAGTCAGAAATCAGGGCAACACAAATATTCCAGCGTTTGAAATTACCGATTACATTCCTTCAGGATATGAATTTATCGCACTCGATAATCCGGGTTGGTCTGCAGAAGGAGATCATGCCGTATATAATTACACCGGTGGCATTCCGGCAGGAACCTCCAGAAATTTCGATATCTCTCTGCGCATCCGACCCGATGCCGTTTCAAATGCACTGGTAAACGTGGCGGAAATTTCCGGCATGTACGATGCGCAAGGTCACTCCATCATGGATCGCGATTCCGAGGCTGATGATAATCCTGCCAATGATGCTGGTGGTCTGATCGGTACTGCCTTTGACGATTTCTTTGAAGGAAACGGGACAGATGATGAAGACGATCATGACGCGGCGGCGCCCATGATTGCCGATCTGGCTTTGGTCAAGCAGGCTGAAGCAAATCATCCTGTCAGAAAGAATGACATAGTGGTCTTTCGTCTGAATGTGAAGAATCAGGGTGCAATGACTGTGGGATCCTACAGCCTGGTAGATTATGTTCCATCGGGTCTTGAGTTTGTCGACGGCATCAATCCTGGCTGGGTGTACAGTAATGGACAGGCCAGACTGACCGATCCGATTGCTCTGGCACCTGGTGCAATCCGCGAAATAAAGATCAGACTCAAAGTCATTTCTGAAGAGGCTTCTGGTCTGATCAATGAAGCTGAAATATTCAGAATGAAGGATCTTTCCGGTGCTGAACTTTCCGATTGGGATAGTCAACCCGATGCCATCCAGGGCAATGATCCTTTCGTATTCCTGAGTGCAGATCAAAAATCTCAGTTCGAGGAGCTGGACGGAGATGAAGATGATTCCGACAGTGAAGAATTGTTTGTGGCTGACCTGGCATTGATTGTTACAACGTCAAAGCAAACACCCGTAAAGAAAAATGAAGATGTATTATTTCAGATCAGAATATGCAATCAGGGCAATATACCTGTTTCAGAAGTCGAATTTGCCAATTTCATTCCGGCTGGTCTGACATTGAGTCCATTGGACAATCATGGCTGGATGTTCAGGAATGGACTTCCGGTCAATATCATCAATCAAATCATCCTTCCAGGCGAATGTGCAACCAAGGAGATCCTCCTGCGCGTTGGAGAAAACGCTCATTCCGGAAATGTTCTGGATAGGGCGGAAATTTTATCCATGAAGGATTTGTCAGGTGCTTCCATAGGAAATTATGATTTTGATTCCACACCGGATTCCAATCCAGATAATGATAAAGGAGGATTGGTAGGTACCGCTACGGATAACTACCTCGACGGCGATGGTATCGATGATGAGGATGATTCTGATCCGGCACAACTCCGCATCATGGATGTATCTTTAACCAAGGTTAATACCTCTGGCGGATCACTTGTATACAAAGGACAGGTTCAATTCCTGATCACAATCACCAACAACAGTAATGTGGCAGTCCGAAATGTAAGGGTCACAGATTATCTGCCGGCAGGTTTTGCTGTCGACCAGAGCTCTCTGAGTCAGGGATGGTCACTTCACAATGGAAAAGGCAGATACACCTTTAATCAGACACTGGCTCCGGGTCAGTCTGCGGCAGTGCCCATTATAATCTATGATCTGGGAACATCAGATTTAAAAGAAATCGTCAATACCGCTGAAGTTTCGTTTATTGAAAGTGCTGAAGGTACAGACTTCAGCGCCTATGATTTTGACTCGGAGACTGATGAAGATCCCGGAAATGATCCTGCAGGGGAGGACGATATTGATTCTGCACCTGTAGAAGTTTTTGACCTCGCATTGCGC
>JAKQHM010000043.1 GCA_029572935.1 Bacteroidota bacterium | reverse complement strand
CTTGCGCCAACAGGGCTTGCGGTAACAATGGAAAGAGGGCACAAGTCTTCCCGCCCAGGCGGGACAGGAAGACTTGAGGTAACAAAGTGAACTTAAAGTAAAAGTGTGAATCCTCTATTGACCCGAAGCCCCGTACCAGATCAGCCTCAATCCAAAAGCAAACAGACCTATACCCAGAACTTTGGTCACGTAATACAGTACTTTTTCCGAAAGGAAATTGCTCAAATGAGTCGCTGCCCAGGATTTCAGCAGGTCTGTAAGATAGACGGTGAGGATCATGGAGCTGAAAAATACCAGATGTCCGGTGCTGTCCAGATGTTTATCTGTCTTTGCTGCGGCCACGATGCCGATCCAGAATAGATACACAAAGGGATTGATGGCATTGAGCAGAAATCCTCTGAGCAAAAGAGACAGATGTCCTGAAGTTCTGATTTTTTCCACTTTTTTGATCGATGGTTTGCGAAAAAAGTCGACCACTCCAAAGCTGCACATGATGGCGCCACCTATATAGCCCAAAGCACTTCCAAACCAGGGCTCTCCGGATAAGCCGGCGATGAGGAAATAGGAAAGACTCAGCGCAACGACATCGCTGGCTGCAATGCCGGCCGCGAAAACCGAGGCGGCACGAAATCCTTTCTCGATGCTTACGCGGATGAGCGCAAAAAAAACAGGTCCGATGAGAAAGGCCAGCGCAACGCCCATCATCATCCCTTTGATCACAGGATGCATCCAGTCCATGGCCTTAGCTCAGAATGTTTGCATTTTGGTTTAGAAAATCGAGCCACTCCTGATGCTGATTTTTTTTGAGTACCCTGGGAAACTTGGCCTGGCCTCCATACTTGCCCCGCCTCTTCATCCATTCGTAAAATCGGTCAACTGGCAAGGTGGTTACCCGGATCTCCCTGAGGGCAGATCCCCGCTCCACTTCGTAATCATCGTTGAGTGCGCAGAGATAGCGGTCCAGACTTTTAGCCAGCGTCTCGCCATCCGGTGCAGGGTCATCCGTGCCCAGGTACCAGTGGTGGGCAAAGAGACTGCCATGAGGGAGGCCTGCAACCGTAAATTCGGGAATGTCGATTTGAAATTCCGTACTCAGTTTTTCAATGGCATGATTCATATTGTCTACAGACAGGTGCTCCCCGCATAAGCTGAGGAAATGTTTGGTCCGACCCGTGATGATGATCTCTCCGTTTTGAGGGTTGGTAAACCGCACTGTATCGCCGATCAGGTAGCGCCAGGCTCCGGCGCAGGTACTGATCAGAATGGCATAGTCCACATCTTTTTGGACCTGGTCGATCATGACCGCCTGGCATCCGGGACGGAGCTCGCCCTCAGAGTCGAAATTGGCTTCATCAAACGGGACAAACTCAAAAAAGATGCCCCCATCCGGCACCAGTTCCATATCCCTTCCCGGGTTTTTGTGGTAGGCCATAAAGCCTTCCGATGCCAGGTAGGTCTCGATGAACGTGACGGGCTTCCCCATCAGGCTTTCCAGGTTTTTCCGGTAAGGCTCGATCGAAACCCCGCTGTAAGTGTACACAGACAGATTGGGCCAAAGTTCATGGATGTGTGTCAACTTGTAATGGTCCAGTATCTTTTCGAGGAGGATCTGTACCCAGGCGGGTACTCCCACGAGGAAGCCGATATCCCATAAATGGGCGTGGGCCATAATTTCTTCCATTTTTTCATCCCATACCTTGATCTGCGAAATCTTTCTCCCTGGTTTGTAAAATTTCTGAAACCAGAAAGGAAGCTTGCTGGCTGCGATCCCGCTCAGATCCCCTTCGTAGTAACTGCCCCGGTCGTGCAGATCGGTACTTCCACCTAGCATCAGCCAGTCTCGGGTATAGGCCTGCTCCGGTATATCCGGGAAGTTGGTCATGGAGGTCAGTTGGTTGATGGATGTTTTTTTAAGGGCCTTGATCATATCGTCTGTAAGCGGGATCCGCTTGCTGGCCGATTCCGAGGTGCCGGAACTCAAGGCAAAGTATTTGACCCGTCCGGGCCAGCATACATCCACCCCGCCATCCAGGGCTTTGCACCACCAATCGCGGTACATATGGTTGTAACTGTAGACGGGTACATTTTCCTGAAAAAGACGATAGAGTTCCTGATGGGGCAGACCGGATGCTCTGGCATGGTCGATCAGGGAGGAGAAATTCCATTTTCTGCCGAACTCCGTAAATTGAGCCTGATGTAAGAGATGAAATAACTGCATGCTTTGGGCTTCCGGTAGCGTCATATCGGATTGTTTCAACTTGTGGCGGAGCCGCATACCCCTTTTGATCAGTTTACCCAATATGGCCATGAAGAGTTTGTTTCACTGAATGATATTGAAAACAGAAAACGAGAGTGGTCCCCAAAGAACTTCTCCCATTTAAAGGCACAAATTAATATATTTCTGACGTCAGGGTCAATCAGGCATTGATTTAAGAAAATCTTAAAATAAGCCTGGTTCAGGTAAATCTAATCGTTTATCCGCTATGGAAATCGATTTGGCTCTGAACCTATGGGCTTTCAAGGCGTTTGTTGGTGAGTTCCCATTCTTCCCGTGAGCATGGCATTTTTTAAGTTCTAATGACCGATACATATCATGAAAAATTATAGTTATCTGACCAATACACACCCGGTTTACCTCGAAAACCTGTACAGGCAATGGAAGCAGGATCCTGCCGGAGTGGAAAGGGAGTGGTCTGTATTCTTTGAAGGCTTTGAACTGGGAACGGACCAGAGCATGCAGCCCTCTGATTCCGGACATGTTGCCAGGGAAATGGCCGTGATGACTCTGATCGAGGGTTACCGCAGCCGCGGGCATCTTCTCTCCAACACCAATCCCATCCGTCCCAGAAAAGACAGAAAACCCTTTCTGGCTATTCAGGATTTTGGATTGTCCGATTCTGATCTGGATACTCATTTTGAGGCGGCCCGCACTCTGGGCATGGCCCCTTCCTCATTGAAAAAAATCCTGGAAAGACTGCAGCAGCTTTATACCGGCAAAATCGGGTTTGAATTTGTGCACATCGAGGATCGGAAGAGAAAAGAGTGGTTGAGGTCGGCAATCGAAGAGCGGCTGGATTCGGGGGATTATGGCCTTGGCCTGGAGCATAAAAAGCGCATTTTGAGAGACCTCAACGGAGCTGTTATTTTTGAAAAATTCCTCCATACCAAATACGTGGGTCAGAAAAGATTTTCTCTGGAAGGAGGAGAAAGCACCATTCCCGCTCTGGATGCCATAATTCAGAAAGGTGTGGAGCTAGGCGTAGAAGAGCTGGTCATCGGAATGGCTCACCGGGGAAGACTCAACGTGCTGGCCAACATCATGGGAAAGACCTACGAGCAGATCTTTAGCGAATTTGAAGGCACAGCCGAGCCGGATCTGAGTTTTGGATCCGGGGACGTCAAATATCACCTGGGATTTTCATCGCAGGTCGTCACCCGTTCGGGTAAGACCGTTCAACTCAAACTGGCACCTAATCCTTCGCATCTGGAATCTGTGGATCCCGTCGTAGAGGGACTGGCCCGGGCCAAAGCAGATCTACTTTATGGATCGGATTACGATAGAATCCTGCCAATTCTCATCCACGGGGATGCCGCATTGGCCGGTCAGGGCGTCGTATACGAGACCCTGCAAATGTCCCAGCTCGAGGGTTATTACACTGGAGGAACGATCCATTTTGTCATCAACAACCAAATAGGATTCACAACGGATTTTGAAGATGCGCGGTCATCCACCTATAGTACCGGATTGGCTGCGACTGTCCAGGCTCCTGTGTTTCACGTCAATGGAGATGATCCGGAGGCCGTGGTCTATGCAGCCGAACTGGCTATTCGCTATCGCCAGGAATTCAACAGCGATGTATTCATCGACATGGTTTGCTACCGCAGACATGGGCACAACGAGGGAGACGATCCCAAATTTACCCAGCCTTCCATGTATGAAATCATCCATGCCCATCCCAATGTGAGGGATCTGTACATCGGAGTCTTGCATCAGCGGGGAGAGGTGGAGAAAAAGCTCGCCGAAGAAATGGAAAAGGAATTCTGGAGTGCGCTGCAGGAAAGGCTGGACCTCGTCAAGGAGAAACCTCTTCCATATTCCTATCAGGAACCCGAATTAGCCTGGAAAAACCTCAGGAAAAATGTCCGCGATTTTCAGAATGAGCCCAATCCTGTCACAGGTGTTCCTGCGTCCAGCTTGAAATCATGGGTAAAGAATTTGCTGGGTCTTCCCGAAGGATTCAGTCCTTTGCCCAAGATCAACAAGATCCTGAAACAATGGGAATCCCTGGATCAAAAGGATCAGTACGATTGGGCCATGGGTGAGACACTGGCTTATGCCAGCATTCTGGACCAGGGCATGAATGTCAGGCTGAGTGGACAGGACGTAAAGAGGGGAACCTTCTCGCATAGGCACGCAGTCCTGTGTGATGATAAAACGAATGCAGAGTACACCAGGCTGAGCAGGATCGGAAGCAATCAGGGCCGTTTCTTCATTTACAATTCCCTGCTTTCTGAGTTTGGGGTATTGGGTTTTGAATACGGATACTCGCTGGCTACTCCCAGCCAACTGACCATCTGGGAGGCTCAGTTCGGAGACTTTTCCAATGGCGCTCAGGTGATATTCGATCAATTCATCTCCAGTGCAGAACTGAAGTGGAACCGGATGAGCGGACTGGTCATGTTGTTGCCTCACGGATATGACGGTCAGGGACCTGAACATTCCTCAGCCAGGCTCGAGCGCTATTTGCAGGCCTGTGCAGAATCCAATATCATTGTAGCCAATGTCAGCACGCCTGCCAATTTCTTTCACCTTCTCCGCAGACAGGTTGCTTTTGATTTCAGAAAGCCTCTGGTGGTCATGTCTCCCAAGCAACTTTTCAGACATCCTGCCTGTATCAGTCGTTTGGAGGAATTTACAGAGGGAACTTCCTTCAGAGAATTAATCGTAGATCCCGAAACGGATCCCAGGAAAATCAAACAGATTCTTTTCTGCAGTGGTCAGTTGTATTACGAACTGAGGGATGCACTCGATAAAAAAGATCAGAAGGATACGCTTTTGGTTCGCATCGAGCAACTGTATCCCATGCCGGAAGCCGGGATCCGCGATTTGATCGCCCGCTATCCAAAGGCCGTCTGTACCTGGGTACAGGAAGAACCTGCCAACATGGGAGCCGCTTCCTTCATCCGCCAAAACTGGAACTTTGGTTCACTTCGCGTCGTCAGCAGGCCCGCCAGTGCCTCTCCTGCAGTGGGATATAAAAAAGTACACGATGCGCAACAAGCGTCGCTGATTCAATCTGCCCTTCAGTTTTAAAGGCTGCCGATGCAGGTTCACGTAACTTCGTGATGAGAATTTGGTTACCTTGACTACTAATCGAACCCTCGTATGATGGATCTATCCAGACTTTCGAATTTATTTGAACCGGCACTCCTGCGGCAGATGCAGGAAATGGGGAAATATCGTAAAATTGAAGGGGGACAAACGCTCATCGAACCCGGCCAATCGATTCAGTTCATTCCTTTCATTTTGTCCGGTCTGGTCAAGGTCAGCAGGATCGATGATGAGGGAAGGGAAATATTGCTTTATTACGTGAATGCAAACGAAAGTTGTGCCATGACCTTTACCTGCTGCATGGACAATCACGAAAGTGAAATCCGTGCGACCGCCGATGAAGAAGTGGAACTGGTCATGCTTCCTGTTTCTCTTATGGATGAATGGCTGACCCGATTCCCAAGCTGGAAAAAATACGTCATGCATACGATCCATTACCGTTTTAATGAACTGCTCAAAACACTGGATCAGATTGCTTTTCAAAAACTGGATGAACGACTGATCGTTTACCTGAAGGAGAAGTCAAAGGCTACAGGCTCTTCCCTGATCAATGCATCCCACGAGCAAATCGCTCAGGATCTGGCCACATCGAGGGTGGTGATATCAAGACTGCTCAAAAGACTGGAACAGGACAAGAAAGTATTGCTGTATCGCAATCAGATCAAGTTGCTACAGGCTTTTTTTGAACTCTGAAACCGGAATAATTCCGTACTGACTTTCGATTATCTTGCGAATGCGGTAGCGCGTTTCTCACGTATGACGGTCACTTTGACCTGACCGGGATATTGCATTTCGTCCTGGATCTTCTGCGAGATCATGAAGGCCAGATCGTCTGCATACTGGTCTGTAACTTTTTCGCTTTCTACAATTACGCGCAGTTCGCGACCTGCCTGCAGGGCGTAGGCTTTTGAAACGCCTTCGTAGGCCATAGCCAGTTCTTCGAGCTCGTTGATTCTCTTGAGATAGGACTCGAGGATCTCTCTTCTCGCGCCCGGTCTTGCACCGGATATGGCATCGCAGGCCTGTACGATCGGAGAGATGATGTTGTTCATTTCGATCTCGTCGTGGTGAGCACCTACGGCATTGATGATGACTTCGTGTTCTTTGTATTTTTCACAAAGTTTCATGCCAAACAAGGCATGTGAAAGCTCTGATTCTTCTTCGGCTACTTTTCCGATATCGTGCAGAAGGCCCGCCCTTTTGGCCATTTTGACCTGTTTGGGATTCAATCCCAGCTCGGCGGCCATAACGGCACATAGATTGGCTGTTTCGACCGAGTGTTCGAGCAGGTTTTGACCGTAGGAGGAACGGAACCTCATGCGGCCTACCATGCGCACCAGATAGGGATCCAATCCGTGAATGTCCAGATCGATGATGGTCCTTTCGCCTATTTCGATAATCTGTTCATCCAGTTGTTTTCTCACCTTGGCGACCACCTCTTCGATGCGGGCCGGGTGGATCCTTCCGTCCGCCACGAGTTTTTTGAGGGCCAGTCTGGCCAGCTCACGACGAATTGGGTCAAAGCTGGAAATAATGATCGCCTCCGGGGTGTCGTCTACCACGATTTCAGCACCGGTAGCCGCTTCCAGGGCGCGGATATTGCGTCCCTCGCGACCGATGATCTGCCCTTTGATGTCGTCGCTGTCGAGGTTGAATACCGAAACGGAATTTTCAATCGTATACTCAGCACACATGCGCTGGATCGTCTGGATGACGATCTTTTTGGCTTCTTTATTGGCGTTGACCTTTGCGTTCTCGATGATCTCCTTTTCCATAGCCAGGGCATCATTGGAGGCTTTGGCCTTCACTGCCTGCAAGAGCAGGTCTTTGGCTTCGCTTTCGGTCAACCTCGCCAGTTGCTGGAGTTGCTTGATCCGCTCTTCGTTTGCATTTTCAAGTTCCTCCTTTTTCTTGGAAACGATCTTGAGCTGCTTTTCCAGGTTTTCGCGCAGGGCATTGATCTCCGCTTCGCGGTTCTCGATATCCTGTTTCATTTGTTTGGCCTCCTTTTCTATGACCCCTACCTTCAGTTCGCGCTCCTTGAGCTCAATCATCTGGCTGTTCTTGAAGGTTTCGAATTCGGACCTTTGCCTGTTGAAATTGTCTTTGGTCTCGGCAATTTTCTGTTGCTTGATGGCTTCATTTTTTGCCTCAGCCTTGGAAATAATCTTTTCGGCTTTGTTGTTGGCTTCGTCCACCACTCTCTGCGCAGAGATACGCGCTTTTTCCACTTCGAGATCGGATATCTGGTTGATCTCGTCCAGTTTTTTCTGATTGGATTTGGTCAGTATGGCTCTTACCACAAAGAAACTCACACCGGACCCACCCAGCAATCCTAAGATAATACCTGTTATTGCATCCATTAATTTGATGTTTTTGATGCGGCCAGGACCAGGGTCAATTATGTAATAGCTGTAGGATCAGAGTGTTCTATAAAAACGGCAATCCGCTCGATCAGGCCAGGGCCTTCTGGGGTTCAACCGGTGAATATAGTCTGGTCATATTCTTGAAAGCAAATTTTCTTTATCCTATTATTGCGATTCAATGATCCGAATTCCTACAGGTTTTCACATAATTTCTTATGATACTGACCTTTATATATTAAAAAAATATTGAATTCTAATCCGGAATCTTTCCGGTTCAGAATCCTTTGGCGCAAATATACCAAAAATAACTGAAATTGAGGCGGGTCAGTCTGCTATTTTCTGAGGGTGGCTCCCAGTTCCTTTTCCAGGGTTCGGATGCAGTTGTCCATCCATTTGTCGAGTTCCTGACTGGACAGCGAGCCATCCATGGATTCAAAGGTGAAGCTGAGGGCAAAGGATTTACGCCCGGCTCCCAGTTGGTCCTGATTGCGATACAGGTCAAATATTCTCAGACCTTTTAATTTTTTGCCCAGGCTTTTTTCAGCTAATTTCCGGACGGTATGGAAAGGAACCGATTCGTCCACCACGATGGCGAGATCCCTGCTGGCGCTTGGAAAACGCGAGATTTCTGAAAAACCTCCTGACCGGGAAGCGATCATGTCAGACAAAGCCACGAGGTCCATTTCTGCATACCAGACGTCTTTTTTGGTATCGAATACAGCAGTCAGAATCTCAGATACCTTGCCGGCTCTGGCCAGTTTGCCCCATTGGTAGCCATAGGCAAAGATGCCGCCGGTCCCGGATGCCATTTCGCCGGATCCGGATATTTCTGTTGCGAGACCGATGAATTCCAGGATCTCTTCAATCAGGGACTTGATGCTGAAAAAATCATAAGTTGCCGGTTTTCCAGTCCTCCAATGGGCTTCGGAGGCTGAGCCCGTCAGCCAGATGCCCAGTTTGGGCAGTTCAGACTGTTTCCCATCAAAGCTGAGGTAGTCTTTTGCAAATTCAAACAAGGCAAGGTTGACCTGCTGCCTGTTTTGATTGAACTGGATGGATTCGAGTCCATTCAGCACGGTAGATGGTTTCATGGCATCCAGCGACGCGTTGGAGGTATTGTTGACCCATACCAGTTGTTCAGGAGTCCAGATCCCGGTTTTGAGCAACATGGCAGAGGAGGACAAAGAAACGTTCATGGTCTCTCTGAGTCCTTTGGCTGCCAGGTAATCGCCCAGTTTTCTTCTTAATTCAAAATGACCTCCCAGCTTTTTGGGGAATGAAATCTGGATCTTGGAAGGTATGGGAATGTGGTCAAAACCATAGACCCGGCAAATCTCTTCGATCAGGTCGGCTGGTCTTTGCACGTCGGGTTTGTTGGTCGGTACGGATACCGTGTAATTTCCATCCCTGTGGTCGATCACTTCCGCTTCTAAGGCAAACAGCACTTTTTTGAGGTCTTCGTCCTTCAGGTCGATGCCGGAAAGTGTGCACACCTGATCCAGACTGAGCCGGATCTGTGCAGGCAGGACCGGTGCGGGGTAGTGGTCGAAAAATGGTCCTTCTACGGAGCATCCGGTCAGTTCAGTCAGAAGTTTGACCGCCCGGAGCAGAGCCTTAAAGCAGATATTGGGATCAGAACCTTTTTCGTAAATTTTGGCTGCCTGGGACTGGATCAGATGATGGGTGGAGCTGCGTCGGATGCCGGAAGCCTGAAAGTGGGCTGACTCAAGGAATATTTCGGTAGTCTGATCGGTCACACCGCTTTCCATTCCTCCCAGAATGCCAGCCATACAAAGAGGTTCCCCTTCCTTGTTGCAGATCATCAGGTCTTCTTTTCTCAGTTTTCTTTCCTGACCATCCAGGGTTTTGAAACTGCGACCATCGAATCCTGACTTCACCCGGACTCCTCCTTTCAGGTATTTCAGATCAAAGGCGTGGAGCGGCTGACCCATATCAAACAGGATGAAATTGGTGAGGTCCACCACATTGTTGACGGGTTTTTGTCCCATGGAAAGGATCCTTTGCTGCAGCCATTCAGGCGATGCCTGAACTTTTACATTTTTGAGCCGGACGCCCGCATACCTGGGACACAGGTTTGTATCCTCAATGGATAAGGTAAAGTCCTGGTCAGTGCCGATTTTCGTATCTCCTTCAAACAGTTCGAGCTTTTTGATGGTGGCATCGGGATTTTCCTTCACCCGCAACCAGGCGGTCAGGTCTCTTGCAACACCTAAATGGTTGGTGGCATCTGAGCGGTTCGGGGTCAGACCGATTTCAAAAATATGATCGGAACGCAAGCCAAGATATTCTACTGCAGCCATGCCGGGTTGGGCAGACTCTTTCAGGACCATGATGCCTTGATGGCTGGTACCGATGCCGAGTTCGTCTTCGGCGCAGATCATGCCCTGGGATTCCTCTCCTCTTATTTTTCCTTTTTTGATGACCAGGGGCTCTCCAGCTACCGGATAGAGCTTTGCACCTTCAAGGGCCACCAGGACCTTTTGACCCTCGGCCACATTAGGAGCTCCACAGACGATTTGCCGGTCCTGGCCATCTCCCACATCTACCAGGGTAAGTCTCAGGCGATCTGCATTGGGATGCTGCCATACTTTTTTCACATGGCCCACCACGACTGATTTCAATCCGCCGGGGACAGCTTCCAGCTCTTCCACGCCTTCGGCCTCCAGACCGAGAGAGGTCAGGATGTCCGCGATTTCTTCGGGATTTTTATTCAGATCGATGTGTTGCCTCAGCCAGTCTAGTGAAATACGCATATTGCAGAAGTGAATCTTTGCTGCAAAGAGACGGATTTTTTGTGTATTGTCGCAGAAAGTCTTTGTAAAAGCCCTGTCTAAACAGGCCGTGTGGGCTTCAATAGATGATACAGTCCCTCTCGGAGAATTTCCAGGTAAAGGTCAATGGTGCTGAGGTGTGTACGGAAGCTCAGGATGGCGATGCGGATCCAGAAGACCCCTTCGATGGTGGTACTGGATACAAAGACCCTGCCGTCTCTAACGACGTATTCTACCAGTGCTCTGTTGAACGCATCCGGGTCACCCTGCTCCGAGAGGTAGCGGTAAATACAGACGGATAGATCGGGGAAAGGTCCGGTTTCGAAACCCATTTTTTTGATTTCTTCATAAAAATACCGGCAGAGGAGGATCTTTTCTTCCCAGGCAGCCTTGAAAACATCCAGACCATAGAGTCGGAGTGGCAACCACATCCGAAGTCCCCTGAAGTGTTTGGTGAGTTCGGGAGACAGGTCGCAGGGACTTAATTCCTCCTGGTTGCTGAGGGTGTCCTGCATGTAGGCAGCCCGGTAGTAATGTGCCTTATATTGGGAAGCGACGTCTTTGATCAGGACAGCTCCCAGTCCATAGGACAGGAACATGCCCTTGTGGGGATCAATCGCCAGGGAATCAGAGCGTTCGATTCCTTTGAACAGATCGCGGGTATAGCCACTTTCGCCTTGTTCCAAATCCACCATTTTGAAAAATCCCCCATAGGCAGCATCTACATGAAACCAAAGGCCATGGGATTGGGCCAGATCTGCTATGCGGTCCATCGGATCCACAGCCCCGGTATCGGTAGTGCCGGCACTGGCCACCACCAGAAAGGGGCGGAGACCGGCCTTATGATCCTGCTTGATTTGCTGTTCCAGATCCGTGGCATCCATCCTGAATCTTTCGTCCATGGCTACCGTACGGATTTTTGCCTCCTGCATGCCGCAAATGCGAATGGCTTTGTGGACGCAATGGTGTACCTGTGCGGTAAGGTAGATACATTGATTTTCAAATTCAGCCGCCTTTAGTCCCCGTGCTTCGCGGGCCGTGACAAATGCGATCAGGTTTGCGATGGACCCTCCGCTGGTCAGGTTGCCCAGACTGGTGTCGGGATAGTCCATCAGTTGGCAAAGCCACCGGATCAGCTCATTTTCGATCTTGACAGCCCCGGGTCCCCCGTAGAAGATCCCGGCATACTGGTTGGTCAGGGCAGCCAGGTAGTCACCCAGGACCCCTGCATACAGGCCACCCCCCGGAATATAACCCAGATGTCCCCCGGAAGCCGGATTGAGACCTACCTGAAGCATGTCCTCCCGAAGTTGATCCAGGATCTCACCAAAGGCTGCTGTTTGGTCCGCATTTTCCAGTTTGCCTTTCATGGAGGGGATTTGCCGGTAGGCCTGACCCTGGTCCAGGGAACTTAAAAATGAATTGGCGAACTCGCCTGCTGCCGAATTCAAATTCTCGTAATCGGCACCCGAGGGATTCATTTTTTCTGACAATGCCTGAAGCGATAAAATTCTTTCTTTCATATGGGAAGTCCGGGTTTACAGATAGAATTGCAAAAAGAGTAAATTATCTGATAATTATTTGTAAATTCGTCGGATGGGTTTCTTTGGGATGGATTTTTTCATGTAACTTTATACTTGTAACTCACTTTGGGCGTCATGCCCATTTTTTTTTAGACTAAGGAATGCATACAACGGTTAATATTCAGGAAGCATTAAAGTTTCATTTCGGATTCGACGGTTTCAAGGGAAGCCAGGAGCGGATCATTCAGTCTGTCCTCAACCAAAGGGACACTTTTGTGATCATGCCCACAGGCGGAGGCAAATCGCTTTGCTATCAGCTACCCGCCCTGATGCTGCCGGGCACCGCCATTATCATCTCTCCACTGATCGCCCTGATGAAAAATCAGGTGGATTCCATCCGGGGATACGGACAAACAGATGAGGTGGCCCATTTTCTCAACTCCTCTCTGAACAGGTCTGAGATCAAACAGGTCAAGGATGACATCACCCGCGCCAAGACCAAGCTGCTCTACGTAGCACCTGAGACCCTTCAGAAAGACGAGACCATTGAGTTTTTGAGTTCCGTGGACCTGAGTTTTGTGGCGGTAGATGAAGCGCATTGCATTTCGGAATGGGGGCATGACTTCCGTCCGGATTACCGCCGGATCCGGGATATGATCAATTCCATCGACAAACACATACCCATCATAGCCCTGACGGCCACGGCCACACCCAAAGTGCAGTCAGACATCGTCAAAAGTCTGGAAATGAAGGATCCGGATATATACCTGGAGTCTTTCAACAGGCCCAATCTTTATTACGAAGTAAGGCCCAAGATCACCAAAGAGCAAACCATCAAGCAAATCGTACAGATACTCAAGGCCCACAAAGGTCAGTCCTGCATCATTTACGTCCAGGCCCGCAAAACCACGGAAGACCTGGCCCAGATCCTGCAGGTCAACGGCATCAGTGCGGCTCCTTACCACGCCGGAATGGATTCCAAGGCCAGGACTCAGGTACAGGATGATTTTCTGATGGAAGAGATCGATGTGATCTGTGCGACCATCGCTTTCGGTATGGGGATCGACAAACCCGATGTGCGGGTCGTCATCCACTTCGATATTCCCAAGTCCCTGGAAAATTATTACCAGGAGACCGGAAGGGGAGGCCGGGATGGCATGAAGGGAGATTGCTATGCTTTCTTTGCCAACGCTGACCTGGTGCGCCTGGAAAAATTCCTCCGTGACAAACCTGCTTCTGAACGCGAAATGGGAGCCCAGTTGCTGGACGAGGTGGAAGCCTATGTGGAGAGCTCGGTTTGCCGCAGAAAATTTGTACTGCACTATTTCGGCGAGGAGTTTGATGAGCATAACTGCAAGGGCATGTGCGACAACTGCCGCAATCCCAAGCCACGCATCGAGGTCAAGGAGGAACTCGAGCTGGCCCTGCGCACCATACTGGCCCTCAACCAAAATTTCACCATCCGTCCCGTCACCGAGTTCATCTGCGGCATCAACACCAAGGATATACTGGATTACGAACTCGACCGGCACGAACTCTTTGGACAGGGCAAGGAAAGGGGCAACCTGTTCTGGTATTCCCTGATCCGTCAGGCGATTCTGATGGGTTACATCATCAAGGACATCGAGACCTATGGTATCCTGAAGGTCAGTGAGTTGGGACACGAGTACCTCAAGAAACCCAAGAAGGTAGAGATCACGATCAACCACGATTATTCGGATACCAGCTCCATCGAAGAAGAAACCGCCCCTACGCAGGGCGTTGCACTGGATCCGGCCCTCTTTGCGACCCTCAAGGAAATCAGGCTGGACGTGGCCAAAAAGCATAAGGTAAAACCTTGGGTGGTGTTCTTTGATCCCTCCCTGGAGGATATGGCTACCCAATATCCCATCTCCATGGACGATCTGTGCAAAATATCCGGTGTCAACCGGGGCAAGGCAGAGCGCTACGGACAGGCCTTCATAGATTATATCAAAAAGTACGTGGAGGAAAACGAGATAGAACGTCCGGATGACTTCCAGATCAAGCAGGTAGCCGATAAATCCAAGTACAAGGTCGAGATCATCAAGTGCATCGACAAAAAGATGCCCCTGGAGGACATCGCACGCAATGTGCAGATGAATATGGAGGAACTGATGGATGAATTGAACATCATCGTAGGAAGCGGCACCAGACTCAACATCGGTTACTACATCAAGGACAATGTGGATGAGGGCATTTGCGAAGAAATCTATGATTACTTCAATAGTGCGGAAAGCGATTCTGCCGAAGATGCCTACAAAGTCCTGAAAGAAGACGACATAACCTTTGAAGAGATCCGGCTGGTGAGGCTCCAGTATCTCTCCGAAATGGTAAACTGATCATGCTGCCTGCTGTATTGATCCTCAACGGCCCCAACCTTAATTTGCTAGGGTCCCGTGAGCCTTCCGTATATGGATCCCTCAGCTTTGAAGAGTATTGGAAGGAGTTGAAAAAGGATTTTACGGATTTTGAAATCGGATATGTTCAGTCCAACGACGAATCTGCTCTGGTCACAGCCATTCAGGATGCCCGCTCCCAATACCAGGGCCTGATCATCAATCCCGCAGCTTATACGCATACCTCAATCGCGATCCGGGATGCCATCGCTGCAGTAGGTATCCTGACCATCGAGGTGCATATTTCCGATATTAAAAAAAGAGAAGAATTCCGAAGACATTCGATGATCTCCGAAGTTTGTTGGTGTACTCTTTCGGGCATGGGATTAAAGGGTTACCATCTGGCTATGGAACGGATGAGGGAATATTTCAGATTGGGAGTGTGATTTTGTTCTTGGAATCGCATGGGTTCTTTTCGTAATTGATTCCCATTCGTCCGGAGCATCATTTTAAAGCTGTTCTATATTGTTATATATGATTTGTATTGGATCCTTTCAAGGAAGTGTTTGATATTTCCAATTTCTTGTTGGTAAAGATTTGTCCGAAAAAAGAAACGATGAATCAGGCTGAGTTCAGGCTGCTAAAGCAAGAGAGGAAAAAGTATCAAAGTTGCATCTATGGATTTATTGTAAAGAGAAATTTGATAAGGCAAGACCAAAGAAATGAGAACCGTATCAGATCGGTACAAAAGTTCTGCGGAGAAAGACACAAGTCGGAGACTTGCGCCAACAGTGGAGAAAGGCACAAGTCTGAGACTTGCGCCAAAAGTGTGGGACAGGAAGACTTGCGCCAACAGTGGACTTGCACCAAAAGTGTGGGACAGGAAGACTTGCGCCAACAGGGGAAGTTCTGTGGAAAGCGCATTTCTTTATAACAAAAGTTAAATATTCGTTAAAAATTAACAATATAAATGAATATTATTAACTTTACTACTTTCCTGACATAGAATCCCTTTCGAATTTTGTGAAATTAAATTGAATTTTATGTAATCACAAATGAACAATTGCAAATCACATAAATTAATTCAATTCCCTAAAAAGTTAGATAAACTTAAATGGTATAATTGTGATCCTTTTCATAAGGGGGACTTGAATTATATCCCACTTTTATTGCGCTACAGGCCTGTGAAATTGATTTCAGAAGTTTTGTTTTGGATTATTTTCATTGCTCAAATAGTTTCTTGCAGACAAGATCTGGAAAAATCTCCGTCCAGTCAATTGAAATCTGATCTGGAGGATTGGCGTTCAGGAGTTATTAGTTGCCCAACAACAAATTGTACCCAGATCAATTGCTTTTGCCTTCAAGCCAATTGTTGCAACCGTCAAGATCTTGATCCTTGCGATTATTCTGATATGGGAGCATACGCTGCAGCTGTTGCCACTGAGTTATGCAAAGCTACCACTGGATGTATTCAAAAAGGTTTTCCTTTTGGTTGTGTAAAAAAAGAATCCAAATGTTATGAGTTTTCATTTTTACCCACACATTTATTCTCAGAAGATCCTAATGCAAATCCATTCCATTTTTGCTCAAGTGCAAGTTGCGGAACTTTCTATTGCGATGGGATAGGAGCTCCTTTCCTTCATCGTCCCTTAAGTATTGATCTTCAGGATCAAATTGCAGACCATATTTTATACTTGCAAGATTTTTTAAGGCCGGATTGCGATCCTGAACAATTTGGATCTAATTGTCAAGCAAGATTTGGTGACATTCATTTTAGTGTTTGCACTGATCCTTTATCTGGCTGCGAAAATCTGGGGACGCCTTGTTGGGATACACAAATAATTATTACTTTTGAATACTGGTGTTGTCCCTGCAACAATTGTTTTTAAATCCTACTTCCCATGAATTATTTAATTATACTTTTAATATCACTTTGTTTCTCGACCTCAGGTCTTGCACAAATTGAATGGAATGTAACTTCTGATTCATCTTTGTATACACCCGAGGATTATGTCATGGATAAAAATGGAAATCTATTTTTGTCTGTTAAAGGGAATGACTTGATATTTCATTGCAACGTTTTTGACGTCCCATTGAAATTTGAAAAATTGCCCAAGGTCCTTAACCGGTATTTTTTTCCTGACCGCCATGTATGCAATCTTTTTCTTGATTTTGCAGATACTTTAATTGCTTTGACAGCATCCGGACCTTACAGATATCTTGGTGATCAATTTTTATTGGATACTATGGGCAGGATGGATACCAATTATATACCATCCTGGAGTTATTCTATGAAATATAACTTGAAGGGAGATTTATTTGGCAGCTTTCTGGATGTCATCTTTCAATACAAAGACAAATGGAAAAATGACCGAAATAATGTTGTCTTTAATCCGGGAAGATTAATTTATAATTATTTCCCATTCGACGAAGAAAACAACTTTGCATTGATCGGAGATAATGATGGCAGGAATCTCAGTGTTGTCAGATATAATACCGGTTCACTAGAGGTAAAAGAAATTTTTACCAGCAATGCAGTTTCAAATTGGCGTGACGTCTTCGTCACTAAAGATGGACATATTTTTGCCGGATCATTTTTAGGTTTATTGCATTCTTATAATGAAGGAAAGAATCTTGAAAATGTTTTAATTGATACTGCATTAGGTAATACGCCTGTCAGGCATGTGTATCAGAGCAAGTCAGGAGACGCCATTCTGGTGCAGCTGACATCGGGATTTTTTTGCAGTTATGACCTGGGAAAGACCTGGTTGAAGCTGCATCTGTTTAGCCAGAAATTTCCTCAAGATCCATTATTTGTTTGGGAAAAAATGGATTTCATCGATACTGCCCATGCTGTGTTGTTGATTACAGATGACTGCTACAAAATTCGAACTTTTTTATTGACTCCTGAACAAGGAGAATGGAAACAGTTGAATCCCCCTACATTTAAGATGAATACCTTCCATTTGATTAAAAATAAAAAGCAAAGAATGTTTGTACAAAACGATCTTTGCGACTGGATTTACTCCGATGATGATGGTAACCAATTTAAGGTTGTACTCAAAAATGGTCAGCCAGTAAGGGAGTTGGGCTTGGATAGTCAGGATCAACTCTATTGTTTTTATCCCGAAAAAACTGATGCTCAGGCGCTTTATTGGTCAAAAAACGATGGCCAGGACTGGGATACGAATCACATATTTCCCGGCAAAGTCTTGGGTTTTTATCCCTTCAGGGATGGCTCACTTATGCTTCTGACACAAACGCCCAATAACAATCGGTCAATCCCTTATTATGTTTATTACAGTACAAACCATGGACAAAGCTGGGAGCTTCAAAATAATAGGTTCAGCCCACCCAATGAAGTGTATCAACTACTTAAAAGTCCTGATGGCAGCATTTATGCATTTTTATCTGGTACCCGTACAGTCATGATCTCACAAGATCTTGGAAAAACCTGGCATGCAGATCGACGTTTTGAAAAAATATCTAGTTTAGGTCCCATGGTTTTTGACGAGCAGGGTTATTTTATTTTTGGGGGCACTGTGGAGGGGGTGTATGGGATTTACAGAACAACAAACCTGATGCAATTTGAGCATATTACTCAAAATGGCCCTACTGATGTTCAGGCTCTTTATTCACCCGTAGGTGGAGTCATTGTTGCTACATTTGCAAGGTCAGGTGTTTATATAACATATGATTATGGACTAAACTGGATAAATATTACATCCAACCTTGAATTTGATATTTCTAACCGTGGGTATAAGATCAATTCCATTTTTGTGGATGATCAGGGTCGAATTTTCCTCGCTAGATTGTACGATGGAATTTATCGCACCAATAGTATGGCAGTTTCTGTTGATGATCCAAAATTGAGTCAGTTTGAAGCATTCAGTTTTGGTCCCAATCCCACCTTATTCGGTATCAACATTCAGTTGAACGAATCTGTAATGATACACAATCCTACCCTCGTATTATCCAACGCTCTGGGTCAGATTATTCTGCGAAAAAAAGTGGTTGCAACTTCGGATGCTATGGACTTAAATCAGATTCCGAAAGGCATTTATTACCTGAGCTTGACGACAGAGAAAGGAGCCATACGGACTGAGAAGATTATCAAACTTTAAGACCCGGGTATTTGAGTGGCATTACAAACTAAATTTAGCTAATAAATCAAGCTCTGCTGGGGTTATTTTTAGAGTGGTTGGCAGAATTTATTTGTAATTCACCGGTTCTGTCTGGCCCAAAAGATTTGCTATGATTTTCAGATTTTTAAAATCCTGTCCCCATTCAAAAATGCTGAAAGATTGACGGCTCGTTATTTTCAGAACCAGGGGAGATTCTGTTTCTGCGATGCTGACCAGCGCACCCAGGGAATTCAAATGAAAACCAACATGGAGGACGAGGCTGTTATCCCGCTCGATCATCTTCCGGGCATTCAGTGCTTTCTGAATTTTCAGGGCTAGGTCGTGATGGTGTATGGGATTTTTGTCGGGATCCGGTTTTACATAGGCTGAGATCTCATAAGTCCGGAAGAAATCGCCCACGGGATAGTGGTTTTTCAGGAGGATTATATATTGTATGAGATGGAGTATGATCGCTAAAATCAAGCTTAAACGTACATTATAATACCAACTGAAATTCTCCGGGTCGATGAGCCAGTTAGCAGCACTAATGATAACCAAAATAGATAAGCCATGAACCAGAATGGATCTCATCAAATAAAGCAGCTCCTTTGTTTTCATTGCATAACGATTTTTTCAGCGAACCGGATTTCTTTATTCGAACCCCGCAAGACATACATCCCCTTTGGCAAATCCCGCAAATCCAGACTACCATTTTCACTATAGAGCCAAGTGCTGAAGACGACTGTGCCCATTGCGTTGAATAAACGGATTTCCACCGGACCTGTATCATCCTGTCGCGCATAATGCAGGATGCCCTGCGAAGGGGTTGGCCAGAATGTGCAGGAATTTACTTTGCCAGGATTGGAAGTGGACACCGGTATTTTGCGGATGGTATTTACTTTTGTGATGATCCACTGGTCCGGATCAATGGCCACCGAATCTACTTCCCAGTCCAGAGGGAAGAAAAATTCCTGTTCGCGGATATTTTGGTCCAGGACCAGGATGCTGTCGCGTCCGCGACCGTAGATACCTAAAGGCAGAGGAATTTCAAAAAACCGATCAGAAGGGTGGGCGCTGGTTTGTTGAAGTTTTATGGTTACACCCTTGTTGTCCTGAGACCACGACAGATCGTACACGGGATATCCTTCTCCCTCATACCAGTCTTCGAAAAACCAGGAAAGCGAACGCCCTGATGCTTGCTCCAGATTTCTTTGAAGGTCTGTGGTACGGGCATAACCGTATTGAAGTTGCGGATCGTTCAGATAGCTGCGGATGCCGTTGAAAAATGCCGTATCGCCCAGGATCCAGCGCAGCATATGCAGGACCATGCCCCCTTTGGCATAGGACAGTCTGTTGTTGAAAATGCGCGAAATGCTTTCGGTATCATCCACTTTGAGCGTGCCTCCGGGTTCGTGCGTCACGCGCTCCATGCGTTGTGCCAGAAACAGCTTCCACCATTCGGGCCTCAGGTACTGATAGCAAAGCCCGCTGAGGTAGGTAGCAAAGCCTTCGTTGAGCCAGATATCTTCCCAGCTTCCGCAGGTGATCCGGTTGCCAAACCACTGATGGGCGAGTTCGTGGGCCAGCAGTTCATAGGGAAATGCGCCCACAAAGCTCATGGTCTGGTGTTCGATGCCTCCGGACCAGCCAAATTGGGCTTGTCCATATTGTTCGCGTGCAAATGGATAATCGCCAAACAGGCGGTTAAATAATTGCATCACCTCTACCACGTCGAAAGCCTGCGTTCTGACGGCGGAGAGGGATTCCGGATACACGTAGTTGACGATCGCCATTTTGGATCCGCTCTCCAGAATTACCGAATCTGTAAAGGTTTCGTAATTGGTCAAGGCAATACCAACCAGATAGGCGGCTATGGGGTAACGATGTCGCCAATGGCATATGTTTCTGCCTGACTGTAGGGTCTCAGAGAGGAGGATCCCGTTGGAAGCGGTACGAAAGCCCGCGGGGCAGCTCACGAGGACATCCAATGAATCAATTTTGTCGGTGAGATCCTGTTTGCAGGGCCACCAGCTTCGGGCTCCGTATGGTTCTGACAAGGTCCACAGGATGGGCACACCACCGTGATCGGATTTTACAAAAGAGCCGAAGCCCTCCGATTGAGGCACTCCTTCGTATTCGATGCTGATGCTGTCCGCCATACCTGCTTTCAGCGATTCGTTTAATTCTATGGCGAGCGTGAGCGAATCCTCAAAGTAATGAGAGAGCGAATCAGCCTTTCTGGTCGCATGGATCACGCTCAATGCACGGGAAAGATCAAAATAAATTTTCCGGAAGTTATCTTCCCGGGGAATGAAATGCACGGTGACCTTTCCTTTGATATACAAAACGGAAGGATCCATTTCCAGCTCCAGCCTCTGATAGATCACATCGTAGTTTTGGGTGCGTGGATTGGCTTCAAAGGAATGCAGAAGTTTATGTTTCTGGACTTCTCCACAGCTCAGATGCATCTCATCTTTACAGATCTGCATTTCCCTATTCTGTTGTGCTTGGATAGTGCAGGAGAGCAGGGCGTAGAGAATCAGAGATAGAAATTTCACGACGGCGCTCATAAAACTGTTTTGAAAGAAAAGGTAAAGTTAATAAAAAATCGTCCAATAAGTCCCTTAGTTATGAATGGAATGTAGTAAAAAATCAGTATATTTATTGAGCATGAAATTTTAATATGAAAACCGGTCTGCTATTCAGGTGAAATTATTTTCGTCTTTTCATGCTATATTTTTATATTTGCAAACCTGACCCATTCAGGGTCTTTTTTAATGCGGATAATGCGCCGCATCGCATGGGAGATCCCGGCCTACCGGCCTGGTGATCGCAATGGAAAAGATCTGTATTTTCGGATACAGTTTTAATGGAACGAAAAAAATTAAGATGAAAACTGCACTAATAGGTTTTGGGCGGGCCGGGAAGGCTGTTGCCTCAGTGATCCTGACAAATCCCGATTTCAAGTTGGAATGGATTTTACGAAAGCGTCCTTCTTTGACAGGGAGGAGCGCATCGGAAGTATTGGGTATTGAATCTGATGATCCGGGAAAAGTCATTTCAGCCTCTGGAGTGGATATGGAAAAAATTTTAGATGAAAATCCTGTGGATGTCATCATAGACTTTTCTTCGGAGGAGGGAATCCACCGGTATGGAAAAGCTGCCGCCTCAAAAGGGATCAGAATCATTTCTGCCATTTCTCATTATGGAGATTCTGAAAAGAGTCTATTGAGAGAACTGTCCAAAGAGACGGTGGTGTTCTGGTCTCCCAACATCACCCTGGGTATCAACTATCTGATGTTTGCATCCCGTTTTTTGCAAAAAATTGCTCCCTGGGTGGATATCGAAATCATCGAACAGCATTTTAAAACAAAAGACGGTATTTCCGGCACTGCTGTCAAACTGGCAGAGGCTTTGGATGTAAAACCTGCTGACATCAATGTGGTGCGTGCCGGAGGAATTGTAGGAAAACACGAAGTGATCTTTGGATTCCCTTATCAGACGGTCAGGCTGATCCACGAATCCATTTCGCGCGAGGCTTTTGGAAACGGGGCCATTTTTGTGGCGCAAAATTTGAGGGACAAACCCAAGGGTTTATACAATTTTGAAGATTTATTGCACCCATACTTTAATGACCATTTAAATTAATAGTGCGTCTGATTTTTTTGTTTTTAGGGCATATGAATTTTGAAATTTTCTTCAGAAATTTTTTGATGCTTAGTGAAGCCTATTCCATTTTAAATTCATTCTTCTGGAACAGATATAACCTATATTTTTTATTTTGCCTTTTGAAGTGATGTTAATTTAAATTGGGGGATATTATGATGTGAATACCTCAGGATCCAAGCTGAAATGTGCGATATGGTAAGGTATTTTAATATGACCTTTCATGCTATAAGCTGACAGGCGATAGGAGCGGAGTTTCAGGAAAACCAAACTGGTATTTCCATTTTGGCTTTTACGGTTTTATGCGGGTTTTAAAATGATGATCTTTAGGAAAATATATATCATGGAAGTCAAAGGTATAATAGCCAACCCAAATGCACATTGCCCTGACCTGAATCTCTGGTCAAAATTGAGTACTTTTGCCGCAAATCTTATCAATTATGGCAGACCAGGTAAAAAATCAAAACGAGATCAACATAGAGCTCACAGAAGAAGTGTCGGAGGGAACCTATTCCAATCTGGCCATCATTTCGCATTCCCATTCGGAATTTGTGATTGACTTCATCCGTTTGATGCCCAATGTTCCCAAGGCGAAGGTGAAATCGCGCATCATTCTCACGCCGCAGCACGCCAAGAGGCTGATCAAAGCCTTGGGTGAAAATTTGCACAAATACGAAAATCAGTTTGGAACCATACAGGATCCGGAACCTCCCCAGATGCCTCCCATGGCATTCAATACTCCGGTGGCTCAGGCTTAATCCATTCATCTCAACCCATGATTTTATGAAAAAATATCTGTTCTTTTTCCTGGCAGCCCTGCTGCCCGTATTTCTTTTAGCACAGCAGGAACTCCTGACTGCTGAAACCCTCTGGAAGCTGGGCCGCGTGGCCCTGGAAGATGTTTCCCCGGATGGTGGAATGGCCGTATTCACCGTCACACGATTCGATATTGAGGCCAACAAAAGCAATACAGACCTGTATACGGTCAAGACCGATGGAAGCGGCCCCGCTATCAAGATCACCAGTTTTGAAGGTCATGAAAACAATGCGCGGTTCATGGCAGGAGGAAAGAAAATCCTGTTTCTGTACAATGGTTTTCCCTATATCTGTAATCCCGATGGAAGCGATCAGGTGAAATGGGCGGATGAGGAAATGAATGGCTTTATTTTGTCGCCCACAGGAGACCGCATTGCGTTTCTGCGCGATGTTAAGTACCGTCCGTCCACAAAGGAAGTCTATCCCAATCTTCCGATGGCCAATGCGCGCATCTACGATGACCTGATGTACCGTCACTGGAAAAGTTGGGATGATCTGCACGACAGCAATGTATTTACCGCTGAGATACGCGAAGGTAAACTGTACAGCCAGCCAGAAAACATTGTAAAGGAAGCGTTCGAGGCGCCGGTCGAACCTAACGATGGAATAGAGCAGGTGAGCATCAGTCCGGATGGCCGCTACATCGCCTACAGTTGTAAGAAGTCGCGGGGCACAGAATACACCCTAAGTACCAATACGGATATTTTTCTGTACGATGTCCTGACCCGGAATACCCGCAATGTGAGCAATGACAACATGGGCTACGATAAGAATCCCGTATTCTCTCCCGATGGAAAATTCCTGATGTGGAATGCCATGGTGACAGCAGGATACGAGGCCGATAAGAACCAGCTGATCCTGATGGATCTTCAGAACGGAACCAGAAAAATGCTGGGCAAGGACTACGACAACGATGCGGAACACGCCAGCTTTTCTGTGGACGGCAAGAGCATTTTCTTTGTTTCGGCACAGGATGCCTGCAATCAGATTTTCATTCAGGATCTCAGTACGCTGAAGATCAAACAGATCACTCAAGGTATCCACGATTACACCCATCTCATCCCAACAGTGCGCGGTCTGGTCACCACCCGGGTATCCATGATCCAGCCGGCAGAAGTTTATTTTGTCAATACCAATGGCACCAGCACCCAACTTTCTCAGGTCAATACCCAGGCCTGGGCACAGGTTAAAAAAGCTGAAATCAAGCAGAAGTGGATCAAGACCACAGATGGAAAAAAGATGCTCGTTTGGACCATTCTGCCTCCGGACTTCGATCCCAAGAAAAAATATCCTACCCTGCTTTATTGCCAGGGAGGTCCTCAATCGACCGTCAGTCAGTTTTTCAGCTACAGATGGAATTTTCAGCTCATGGCTTCCAAGGGTTACATTGTCGTGGCTCCCTGCAGAAGGGGCATGCCCGGTTTTGGACAGGAGTGGAATCTGGCCATATCCAAGGATTGGGGAGGCCAGTGCATGCGCGATTACCTCAGTGCCATCGATGACGCTGCAAAGGAGCCGTATGTGGACAAAAACAGACTGGGTGCCATCGGAGCTAGCTTTGGAGGATATTCTGTTTATTATCTGGCAGGGAATCATCAAAAGCGATTCAAGTGCTTCCTCTCGCATTGTGGGGTATTCAATCTGGAGTCCATGTATGGAACGACCGAAGAAATGTGGTTTGTCAATTTTGATCTGGGAGGTCCTTATTGGGATTCCAAAAACAAAAGCCAGTACGAAAAATTCTCACCGCACAAATACGTTCAAAACTGGGATACCCCGATCATGGTCATTCACGGAGAGAAAGACTTCAGAGTACCTGTGAGCGAAGGTCTGCAGGCCTTTCAGGCTGCCCGTCTCAGAGGAATCCCGGCCAAACTGCTCTTATTCCCCGAAGAGGGGCATTGGGTTCAGTCTGCTCAGAACGGATTGTTGTGGCAAAGTGAATTTTACGCCTGGCTCGACAAATGGTTGAAGTGATTTATTCCTGTGGATCCGCGCAATTTTAGCCTCTTTAATACATGAGTTCCGATCCTCTGTTGTTTCTTACAGATTCGTCTGGGAAAAAGATTTCTCCTTCTTTGCCAGAAGGAAAGAAGAATTTTCTCATTGACATCGATGGTACGGTTTGCGAGGATATACCCAATGAAGAGCCCGACAGAATGGTTACGGCAGAAATTTTTCCGGGAGCTCTGGATTTTGTCAACGGTCTGTATGAGGGTGGTCACAGGGTCTGGTTCTTTACCAGCAGAACGGATGATTTGAAAGAGATCACTGAAAATTGGCTGAACGCCCACGGATTCCGTTACCACGGGATCATTTTTGGAAAACCACGCGGAGGCAATTACCACTGGATCGACAACCACAAAGTGACGGCTACCCAATACGAAGGCTATTTTTCAGAACTAAGGCCCGGACACAGAGATACTGAAGTTTTCGAAAAAAATGATTGAGTCAATTAGCTGAGTTCATATGTCCGGATCCGGAGGAAAATATTACGTCGTTTGGGAAGGTTACGATCCGGGCATTTACAACAGCTGGGCAGAGTGTCAGCTGCAAATCAAGGGTTATCCCAATGCCAAATACAAGTCATTTAAAACACGCACAGAGGCTGAAGAAGCTTTCTCCGGGGGAGTGAGCACCAAAGCCCGCTCTTCCCAGGGCAGCAGAATTCTGACAGCAGACTGGAAGACCAAAGTGCCGACCGGAAGCATCACGGTAGATGCAGCCTGCGAAGGCAATCCCGGACTGATGGAGTACAGGGCAGTGGATCCTTATACGGGAAAAGTCCTTTTCCACCAGGGCCCTTTTCGCAATGGGACCAACAACGTAGGTGAGTTTCTGGCGCTGGTCCATGCCCTGGCCATGCTCAAGAAAGCAGGAGATGGCAAGACCGCAATTTACACTGATTCGAGGACCGCTCTGAGCTGGTTGAGAAACAAAAAGGCTAAGACAACCCTGCAGTTTGACCACAGCAACCGCGAGCTTCAGGATCTGCTCAGACGTGCGGTCCTTTGGGTCAACGAGAATCAATTTTCAAATCCCGTGATCAAGTGGGATACGGAAAACTGGGGAGAGATTCCCGCAGATTTCGGCAGGAAGTGACTGTTTTTTCGTCAATCAGATAAAATGGCAGGAAAAGGAAGGTTCGTCTCGCTGGCTGTAAAAAATTCTCTGGTCTATATCTTTCTGATACTGGCCAGCTCCTCCATGATTGGCTATGTATTGTACCGTATCAGTTCAGATGTGGTGATCTCGGGTTCAGAGCAACAGTTGACCCACACCCTCGAAATTCTGGACGTCAAGATCAATTCCTATATCGAAAACATACGCAAGGACATTCTCTACCTTTCGCGAAGCCCCTATTTGGAAGATTATATCCGTGAGATACATACCGTGCATCCTCCGATGAAACGCAATGTGCTGGCTGAGGATTACATTTCCTTTATGTCCACCAAGCCGGACTATGCACAACTCCGGGTGATTGGTAAAGCCAATGCCGGACAGGAGGTCATCCGCGTGGATCGCACCCCAGGTGGAATGAACCTTGTGCAAAAGGACCAGCTGCAGCAGAAGGGAATCTATTCTTACTTCCGGGAGACCTTGCAGTATCCTGAGGACTCGGTATACTTTTCCGTCATCGACCTCAATAAGGAATTTGGCAAGATCAGCAAACCCGAGATGACGACCCTGCGGGCGGCCTGTCCCATCTATCTGGGGGATACGGTATTTGGAATCATCATCATCAATGCCAACCTGAATGCTTTCATCGATGAAATTCGCAAGACCGTACCAAAGGATTTTAAACTTTTTCTGATCAACAGCGAAGGTTATTATCTGCTGCACCCCGATCCGGAAAAACAATTTGGTTTTGAAAAGCAGATGGAAGCCACAGCATTTGCAGAGCTAAGTATCAATGCCCTGAAATTGGAGGAGGATGCAGATACCCACAAAAAGAATCTGGACGACCGACTGCTCTTTGCTTATAAAAAAGTGCATTATCCCAGACATGGCTATTACCTGGTCCTGGGATTGCAGGCCAGCCGCGAAAATCTGCTCAGCTATTTTTACCGCTGGCAGGGCTCCATTATATTGGTTACCCTGGGTATTGTTTTTCTGGCCGTATTGGTGGCACTGGCCTGGCTGAGCAGGCAGACCAAAAGTCTGCGTTCCATTACACAATCTCTGGTTTCCTTTGAGCAGAATCTTCAGGCTGAAAACCTGCCCATTCACCTCAATGACGAGATCGGTCTGCTCGCCCGCAGTTTTTCATCCATGGCAGATACCATCAAAAGCAATTTTGCCAAACTCGAACAAGCCAGGCAGGAAGCGGTCCATGCCAATGAACAAAAGGAGGAATTTCTCCAAAACATGAGTCATGAAATCCGGAATCCCCTGCACACCATCATCGGCATGTGCAGGGTGCTATCTGACAACAATCCCAGGAAGGATCAATTGTCTCTGATCGACAGCCTCAGGTTCAGCTCCGAACACCTTTTGGCTCTGGTCAACGATGTATTGGATTTTGCCAAACTCCAGGAAGGCAGAATCGTTCTGGTCCGCGAGCCTGTGGCCGTTTCGGCATGGCTGACCCAGATCATGAAATCGTATCTGTACGAATCCAAAACCCGCAAAATCGATTTTGAACTGGAACTCGACCCGCGTCTGCAGGATCTGGTGGTCCTGACCGATCCCGTTCGCATTAACCAGATATTGCACAATCTGCTTTCCAATGCTTTCAAGTTTACCCGGGAGGGAGGAAAAGTCCGTCTGATCGTAAAACTGCTTGGCGATTCAGAAAATCAGGTCAGAATGCACTTTGAAGTTGGAGATACAGGTATTGGCATAGAAGCCGAAAATCTCGACCTCATCCGTCAAAGATTTGCTAAGGTGGATCGCACCGACAATCCTGTGTCCAACATCCAAGGGGCGGGATTGGGTTTGCCGATCGTGATCCAGTTGCTGGATCTTTTTGATACAAACCTGGAGATCAGATCTGAGCCGGGCCTTGGATCAGAATTCTCCTTTGTTCTGACTCTGGAACGCTCTGTTCAGGACCGAATACCGCAGAGGCAAAGACCGGAAGAATCCACCGAGCTATTTGAGAAAATGGAAGTCCTGATCATCGATGACGATCCTCAGATACTGGATCTGTACCGGCATGTCCTTGGCGGAAAGCTGGGAAAACTGGAAACGCTGTCTCATCCATCCCGTCTGGCCGTCGAGATACCCGGTCGTACATTCGATCTCATCATCGCGGATTTTAATTTTGAAGAAGAGCAGATCACAGACTACGCCGCCCTCTTGCAACCTCGTTTGAAACAGGGAGCCCGACTGATTTGCATCACAGGGGCACACGATGTCAGTATGATTGAAGCGAACGATATGCTGCCCATCCACGAGGTCTGGCAAAAACCGGTGAAACCTGAAAAGCTGATGGATTTGCTTCGGACCATGAACCAGGCAGAATCAGTTCCCCTGCCGGAATTTTCGGCATTGTATGAAGATTACGATCAGGATCTGAGCAAGGTTGCTCATGCTTTGGGCATTATGCTGAATGAATGGGAGGCCGCAGTAAATGGATTTGATCTAGCTGTCCACGACCGAAACCAGGTCAAAATGAAAGCCGTGTTGCACCGATTGGCCAACACCCTCAGAAGGATCAAACTAGTCGGGCTGGAAAAGGACCTGGAATCATTGATATCCTCTTCCCAGCAGGCAGCTGCGGACCTTAACTCCGATTGGGCCGGGATTAAAGACAAAATGTCTATTTACCATGATTGTATCCGGCGGGAACTGGAAAGTATCAGAATGGTCTGAGTTGGATTGCGAATCAAAAGCGAAATTTTTTATTTCATTTCCGGATGACATCTACTCACGTCTGAAATACTCTTGTTCATACTTATTATAAACGGTACATTAAACCTTGTTTGTTTTTTAAAGTCAAACCCTGTATGCGTCAATTGATCAGAGATTTGTGCTGGGTACTTTTCTTTATGGGACTGTTCCAGTTGACCCAGGCACAAGGTCCTGCGTCGGGGGCCCAATACCGGGTGTCCTTGTTTTTATTAGAGGATTGCAAGATCAGTCAGGCCTATATCCCTGAGCTGATCAGGCTTTACCGGATATTCGCCCATGATTCCATTGAATTTGAGGGTCTGTTTCCGGCACCCTCATCCGATCTTTCCGGGATGGAATCTTTCAAGCGTAAGCATGTCGTACCCTGGTCCTGCAGATTGGATCCGGAGCAGTCAGAAGCCAATAGACTGGGCATCCGGGTCATGCCCGAAGTGGCTGTGTGGAGGACCGATAACGGAAAACTGCTTTACCGGGGACGGATCGACAACCGGTGGGCGGACATCGGAAAAAGAAGAGCAAGGGCCACCCGACATGAATTGCAGGACTGTCTGACAGCCATCACTGAGGGTCAGGTCTGGGAGTTCCGGGAGACAGAGGCGATCGGTTGCCTGCTTTCCACAGAAGAGTAAAAAATTGTCATTCTGATTCAATAAAATTTTAATTTTGGCTTATGAAGCAAACTCTTATACTGCCTTTCATTTTCTTTTGGCATGCCCTGACCTTTGCTCAGAACTATGCGGAGCACATAGCCCCTATCATTTACAAGCACTGCTCCAATTGCCATCGTGCCGGGGAGATCGGCCCTTTTCCACTGACCAATTACAACGAAGTGAGCGAGAGAGGCGCCATGATCAAATACGTCACCGAAACGCGCTATATGCCTCCCTGGAAGCCCGATCCCGCTTATCAGAATTATCAGCACGAAAATTATCTGAGTGAGGATCAGATACGCATGATCGGCGACTGGGTGGATGCCGGCATGCCTGCCGGAGATATGTCCAAGGAGCCTCCTTTTCCCAATTTCCCAAAGGGCTCTCAGGTGGGGACTCCTGATCTCACCGTTTCTTTCGCACGGAAATACGTCCACAAGGGAAATGGGGTAGATGAGTACCGATATTTTGTTTTGCCGACCAACCTCACCGAGGATAAGGAATTGGTTGCTTTGGAAATGAGACCCGGAAATACCAAAGTAGTACACCATACCCTTTTTTGGGCGGATGCCACCGGCAAGGCAAGGGCCGAAGATGCCAAAAGTCCCGAATACGGATTCACCAATGGAGCCGGCGTGACCACAGGACCTCAGCTTCCAGGCTACGTTCCCGGCCAAAAGCCCAATGTTTTTACCAATGGCATGTCACAAAAATTACCCAAAGGATCCGACCTTGTCTTGCAGATGCACTATGCCCCTACCAGCGTGGATGAAGAAGACTCTTCTGTGGTTAATTTGTTTTTTGCCCGTGAGCCGTCCCGACGAACTGTTCTTTCCAAAATACTATTGCCCACCGATCTGATCAATGGCCCTTTTGTGATACCGGCCAACCAGGTTAAAAAATTTGAAGCGGTGTATCGCATACCCACCAAAGTCAGTTTGGTTGGTATCTGGCCGCATTGTCACATGTTGGGAAAAGACTGGGAGGTCTATGCCAAATTGCCGGATGGCAGCCAGATTCCCCTGATCAAAATAGGGGAATGGGATTTCAACTGGCAGGGCGGATATTATTTTCAAAAACTCATTGTTCTCCCCACCGGTTCTGAGATCCATGCCTCTGCTACTTACGACAATACGGAAAACAATCCCGTGAATCCCAATATTCCTCCCAAGGTCGTGACCTGGGGAGAAGGTACAGCAGATGAAATGTTCTATCTTCCCATCTCCTATGTGCTCTATCAGGCCGGTGACGAAAATCTCGTCCTCAGTACCGATGATGCTGAGGGAAAGGATGTGGAGAACCCCATCCGCAGCGAACTCCATGCTCCCTTTCCCAATCCCGCTTCTTCGGAGTTGAACATCCCCTTTACCCTCAATGCCGATCAGCCTGTTCAGATCAATCTGCTGGACCTGGAAGGCAGAAAGATCAGGACCCTGATGGAGAAAACTCATTTCATGCAAGGCCAGCAGGTATTCTCCACCAGGTTGACAGGTCTTCAGGAGGGGCAATATCTGATTGAGCTGAAAACACGCGATGCCAACCTGATTCAGCAGCTAAATAAAATAAAATAATCTTTGAGCGTGCCATTCTACCAGTAATTTATTTTCTAACTAAACAAAAACAACTTTATGAATTGGATTGCTATTATCGTAGCCGCATTAGTGCCTACTCTCATCGGTTTTGTCTGGTATCACGAAAAAGTAATGGGGACTCTTTGGATGAGGGAGACCGGACTCACCAAAGAAATGATCGAAAAGGATTTCAACATAGCTAAAACGATGGGAATATCCTTGATTTTATCTGTGATGCTTTCTGTATTTATTGGTCCCTCTGTCATACATCAGTTCTCAGTCCAAAGTGCCCTGATGGATGCACTCGCTGATCCGGCACGCAAGGATGCGGCGCAGGCCATCGTGGATCAGTTTAACGGTGACGGTATTTATGCCAATGACTTCCGGACCTTTAAGCATGGGGCCCTCCATGGAGCCATGATAGGTATCTTTTACATTTTTCCTGTCATTGCCCTCAACGGGATGTATGAAAAAAAGTCCATGAAACTCTCGTTTATCAACGCAGCCTATTGGACCCTAACCCTCGCGTTGATGGGAGGCATCATCTGCATGTGGAAATAAGAAATAATTTATTTGTATTATATTTGGAAAGCAGTTCTCCCGGAACTGCTTTTTTTTTATCAAACTATACTAAATATTGGGGGTGTTGAAAAAGGTAAGCGAAATAGCGAATCGCCAATTTTTTAATAATAAATAGGTTGGAACATGAGAGTGATTTTTGTATTTCTATTATTCTTCTCAGGGCATTCAAATTTACTTTTTGGGCAAAAGTGGATCAGCCCTCAATACAGCTTTGAAGTAAAGAAAAATCTGATTTACGGGAAGGCGGACGATTTCAATGGGACCAGAAGGGA
>JAKQHM010000040.1 GCA_029572935.1 Bacteroidota bacterium | reverse complement strand
TTCAAGAGAGGCCATCCCAAAAACCGATTTATCTCATCCGAAAGTCCCTCCCTGTCTTTCAACAGGGAGGACTCACGGTCTTAATCGCTTTTTTCAAAGGGCAGCGCAATCGATTACTCGATCACTACCATCCTTCTTGTCGCTGTGTGGTTGGCTGCATCCAACTGATAGTACAGTACTCCTGATGTACCCAGGTCGCCTTTGCTGATCTGGTAGCTGTTCAGGCCTTTCTGACCTCTCAGGTTGTATACTCTTACTACTTTTCCGGTTACATCGTATACCGTCAGTTTTACTGCTCCTGCTTCCGGCAGACGGTAGCTTACCACTGTCTCCTTAGCAAATGGGTTTGGTTCGTTCTGGTACAGTTCGAATACGCCGCTTTCCACAACGCCTCTGTCTGTACGTACGCCCATTTTCACTTCTTTCGTCTGATCCAGTGCATCGTATGCTGCTGCACGCGTTACATCGCTCGTGATTGCAAACAGGCTGCTCACCTGGCCACTTCTCACTGCTTTGAACACCAGCGTGAACAACTCACCATCCTTAGACACGCTCTCACCCTTGTTAGAGTTCCAGCTCGTCGTGATGATGCCTTCGTTCAATCTGTTCAAGCCAAAGTTTGACTCGTTTACGCTCAGCGCGCCACCTTCCATTCCTTCGTACACCAGGCTGTTCCTGTCATACTTCAGAGTGAACTGGTAACCTGCGATGTTATTGAAGTCGCTGGACTTGAAGCTGATCCGGTAGCTTTCTCCGGCTACCAGTGTCTTCTCATCTACTTCGATGTTCAACACTCCGTTTGTACGGCTGCTGCTGCTTACTGCATTGCTCGCTCTGGCATCGCCCGTAACATCTCCCATCTTCACTGCTGTGAACGGTACATTCACCGTTTCTGCAGATGCAGTCTGGCTGAATCTTACGTTGGATACTCTTGGTGCATTGTACGGGTTGGACGGATCTGCAAACACGTGGCCCGCAGGTACGAAGGTCCAGGACTGTACTTTGCTGAATTCGCTGATGTTACCCAGGATCAGTTTGCGCAGTTCTGCGATGTCCGCTGCTGTTACGCTTCCGCTGTTGTTCACGTCGGCTGCGATCAGTTTGAACGGACTGTTCAGGCTCTGCTGCGCCAGAATGTGCTTCTGGATCGCGATGATATCCTGTGTCGTGATTCCATTTGCATGGTCGTCGTTTCTCTCAGGCTTCACCATGTATGGTTTTGCCAGATCCAGGTCGCCGAATGTGTATGGGCTTCCTACTCTCTGAGCCATCATGTTGCCATTTGTATACAGGCTCATGTCAACAGGATTGGCTTCGTCGCCAGCTGATGTCTTCAGGTTTCCTGTGATTCTACCCAGTGATCCTGTGTTCGGACAGATATCCTGGTTGTCTTGTACGATGATTACTGTCTTGCAGTAGTCGCGGTTGCCTTCTTCGTCTTCAACCCACATCTCTACTTCTACTCTGAGTTCGTCGTTCGCTCCTGCGTTTACGAAGTCATCACAGCAGATCGTGATGGATGTCTGGTTTTCGTCTCCGTTGAAGTAGAACTTCAGGTTCTCCTTCGAAGTACAGTTGTCGAAGCTGCCCAGATCCAGATCCTTAGCCCATACATCGATGCAACCAGATGCCGGCATCGGCACAGTGATTACGCCTGTCAGGCAATATGGTGTCGGTGCTTTGCAGTCTTTGATCTCAAACAAGGTCTCGCAAGTGCCTACGTTGCCGCAGCCATCTTCTACGAACCAGTTGATTCTGTGGATACCGATCGGATACGTTCCGGAAGCATCAAACGGATTCTTCGGATCGTCTGCGAATGGGTTGTGGCTGTATTCTACTGTATCGCCGGCGTTGAACTGCTTTTCAGTCAGGGTTCCTACGCGGAAGTCCCAACCTGCATGTACCCCTACGCCATCGTTGAATGCGTCGATCTTATATTCCCAGAACAACCAGTCGGTCGGTGTACAGTTGTCTGTAGCATCTGCCGTCAGGCTGATATGGCCTAAACATATACCCAGTGTCGGGCTCAATGTTGCAGGCTCACATGGGCCTACTGCACATGTCACTACAGGTTTGTCCTGATCTCTTACTTTGATCACTTGCAGACGCTCCCATCTGCCGTTGTCCGGATCGATGAACGGATCGTACTGACACCAGTCAATTACTACCCATCTTCTCAATACCTTGAAACATGCATCCGGCTCGATCGTGAAGGTTTCGTCGAAGTACTCGATTGAGATCAATGCGCAATTGTCATCTGCATTGTTCACTACCTGAGGACGGCCCAACTGCGGATTGTCAGGGCTGATGTCTGCTCCACAACCATTTACGGTCACCGGAGTCTGTGTACATACTCCGTTTGGCCACATCACGTCACTGAAACGTGGGTCGTTACATGTTGCATCGTCTACGTAGAATGGATCGCAATCCACTACATAGATCGTCTGGATCGCTGTCACGTTGATGTTGTTCGGGCCCTGCGCACTTACGATACGCTGGATGATGCCCTGACCACATTCGCGAAGGTCGTTTACGGTGATCGTCGGGTTAGATCCGCATGAGCTCAATACGTAGCCGTCAAAGCCCCATACCAACTCGTACTTGCGATCCCAGTGGGCTGTATCGAAATACTGCCAGTAGTACTCACATGCCTGGTTTGGTGCAGGCTTCGGTACCTGGTTGGTCTGTACGAAGCCAGGATAGCCGGTGTAGTCGTTGCGCTCGCAGTATTTGTAACATACCAGATCTTGAGTCTTCACTTTCTCGCGATCGCTCAGGCTGGTTACTACTCTACCGAAGGTGCGGTCGTTCGGATCATCCAACTTGTCGATGTCAAACCAGAACCAGCAGCTTACTACGATATTCGGTGGTGCTACTACAGTCGGTACTGATTTGTTCTGTACTTCTACTTCTACCATACAGTCGCTGAAGCGGCCGAACAATGGCTGAGTCGTAGAAGTCATACGTACCGGTGTAACAGGACCTGCGCCCGGATCTACGTCAAACACGCGCAATACCACCATGATCCTCTGGCCTACATCTGCACAGCAGAATGTGGTGAAGTCATCGAAGTATACCTGGTTGCCGGCGAGGATAGAGTTATCATCTCCGTTGATTCCGCTACATGCTACCGTGTTGTTGGAGTTTGAACCGTTGTTCGTTCCAAGCAATTCGGCCATTCTGATCACCTTGAAGAAGACGTGCGGCTGACAGTTGTCGTAGCTGCCCTCATCCAGGTCTTTTGCAAATACTCTGATCACGTTCTGACCAGGGTTCTGGTTGCCATTCAGGCTCACAGTCGTAGCCGTACGGCAGATCGGCTGTGGCGGTACGCGGTCTACTACGTTCAGGATCACGCGCTTTCTGGTGATGTTACCACAGCAGTCTTCTGCGATGATATAACCATTCTGAATTCCTTCAGGCATGTTGACCACAACGTATCCGCTGGTCTCGTTGCCCAATACAAATCCCTGCTCCACTTCCACTGTGTAGTGGATCTCGTTGCTGCAGTTGTCGATCAACCAGGCTGGTGGAACTTCCCATCTGCCGAAGCAGCTGAAGCTTTCCATGTTCACACGGGCTGAATCCGGATACAGGATCTCTGGTCCTTCTACATCAGCTACTTTAATGATCTGGTTGTGACCTCCGAGGATGGAAGTACACCAGTCCATAACGGTCCACTGACGAAGTACTTTGTAACATCCTACAGGACCTGCATCGCAACCCGGAGTAGCCAGATCGAATACGATGTCCTTATAGGTAACGCTCAGGTTGAAACACTCGGCGCCTCCAGGTCTGCCGGTTCCGATCCACATCACGTGCTGATCAGGTCCCCAGCAAAGCGGGTTGTTTGGCTGCCACTGTCTGTGTTGTGGATAGTATACAGGATCCGGGCTCGGATGACCGAAGTACGGGCTGTTTACATCGTCGATACAGTTCCATCCAAGCGTTCTGGGAAGTCTTCTGTTCGGGTAGATATTCGGTTGGTTCGGGTTGGCATACCAGAAGGCACTATCCAAAAGGTAACCGTCTACGCACTCAGGGAAATCTGACATGTGCGGAACCACGTTTTTGTTTCTGTCGATTTTCTCATCGCAAGCCAGCATAGGCTGATCCAGTCCATCGTAGTTAGCAGGAACGGTCACCTCATAGATGTCGCCCAGGCTGATTTCGATGTTTTGTACACAAGTAGCACGGTTGCCATAAGCATCCTCTGCAGTCCAGGTACGTACGATTCTGGCAGCATAGCCAACACCGCAGTTACCCTGGGTTCTGACGTCTCTGTAGCTCAAACCTGCTCCACCGCAGTTTTCGTATACGGTCGGTAAACCTGTATTAGCAGGTATTGGATCCAACTGACAGGAAATCGTGACAGGTGCAGGACAAGTCAGGACAGGAGCGATCTTGTCCTCAACAGTCAACATACCCCAGCAGCTGTTGCCAGTCTGTGGATCGCGAACAGTCACCTGAAGCTGTCTTCCGATGTCCTGACGGCCCACCTGGATGCCGGCTACAGTTGGTCTTCTGTCGATGATGGCTTTGGTTACCCAGTCTCTCACTTCTACCGTGTAGCTGTTGTAACATCTGTAAGGTCCGCCTTCCAGAACCATGTCCGGATTGATGGTAGCCCAGCAGCTGTCGTCCAGGCTGATCTGAACCAGGTCGTTACAAGCCAATGCATTGGTAGGATTGGCATATTCGTTTACGCAAACCTGGAATTCACAGGTTACTGCATTACCTGCTGTATCTGCAGCTCTGTAGCAAATCCTGGTACAACCGATCGGAAAGAAACATCCCGGACCATATGGTGAGCCACAGGTTTGAACCAATGGAACCCTGGTAGAGGAAGCCAGATTATAACCGATTACACCAATCCAGTTGGCACCTCCGAATCCGAAGGAGCTGTTGATAAAAGGAGCGGCAAATTCGCCTCCTGTATATGTTGCACCGTCGATGGGTGTCGAAATGTTTGCATCACCCATGGCTCTGCCCGCACATCCGGAGAACAAGGATGCATTGGTACCTACTGTGCCGGGAGCGTGGATATAGATTCCACGTCTTTCGCCCGGCTGCATGGTCAGACAACCCACCACTGTAGAGTCCACCTGGATCGGAGGACAGGCTTTCATGGTGTCATATCGAGTACCGGTGAGAAGTCTGAATGAATCTATGACAGTGGTGAACTGAGCACCAGCTGTTGGTGTCCTGGTGGCACAACGCGTCCAGGCAGATGGGGTAGCCTGCACAGCAGTATGGGTACCAGGATTGGTGGTATACCAGATATTATGCGGTACATTGGCGAAAGCCCTTTCACCAAGCAACTGCAGATTTAACAAGCTGCCAGAGGTGTTGATCAGGTCAAACATGACCCCCCAGCTACTTGCACCCCCTGTGATGGACCAGTATGATGCCGGAGGAAGACAAACCGTAGCCGTATTCCTACCACCAAAAAATGCTCCGGCAGGACAGTTGTCCATAGCCATAAAGGCAGGAGCATTCCAGCTTACTTCACATTCTCCGGGACCTGCATTCAGGGTCACCAAACCTCCTTTCGGACAATCAGGAGTAAAGGAAGGAGCCTCCACGTCTCTAACTGTGACGGTGAAAGTAGCCGAAGTCAAACCATTCACCCCTCTGACTGTGGTCACACCAACCGGAAATACAGATCCGGATGGAGGTGTCACTGTGATCGGGTTACAGGTTCCACCGAATACAAAGTTGTGAACAGCACCACAGGTACCAGGGGTATTGTTCAAAGTTATGTTAGAAGGAGGAATGATCGTACAAGCAATGGGCAGTTCAAAGCGTCTGCACTGGCCTGCTGCAACCGTGTTAGCCTGGTTGAAGCCCAGTTGCAGAACAGAAGTACCTGTAGGACCGGCTATTCCGATGGTGGCGCTGTTTCCCGTCAAACCATTCAGGTCCTGATATCTGAATTCGATGGCATTGTTGGTTTCAAATAATACAGCCTCGAAAACGATTGGATCACTTCCACCAAAGAATGGCTTGTTCCAGTAAATGATGAAACGCCTGTTCGGGGCTGTTCCTCTCATTTCAGTATAGCAACCCGGTGCTCCATTCAGGTCATCCCAATAGGGAAAGATACCATTATTACCTATGGCCAGAGCCTGGTTGGTAAAAGGTGCGCCTGCGATATTGGTGCCCGGAAAGGTCATAAAGCCATTGGTGGCAATATTCACCTGAGTCTGTGGCACACCGTAGAAAGAGAAGTTAAATCCGACAGGAAGCGCAATTGTGGTCAGGACATCGTCCCCTGCGGAGTTAGGAACAAAAGTTCCGGAAGTTTGAATATCCTCGAAGGCATTGTTACAGGTCAGACTGATATACTGCCCGTACGACGCTGAGGAAAAAAAGACCGAGAGCAAAAGAAAGCCCAACGATCTCAGTTGAGTTTTGAGATTCATGAGAAAGATTTTGAGATTAGTTTAGATATTATTGGCGGATCACAGCTACCATGGACTGGTACTCTGGTGTGTTGAGTACATTGCGAATAGTAGCATCAGTATTCAACGCATTTCCATTTCTCACCACCAGATTGTTGTAGCGGCTTACATCGATGCTGCTGATCAGCACGGAGTAAGTGTCCATGTTGCGGTCTGAACGGTTGGTCAGTGCATCCACCATCTTCAGGTAGAGTTCAGCTGTATTCATCAGCTGAGAACCTTGTCCGGCCTGTTTGGCCTGAGGAAGGATGGCATTGTAGGCGTTCATCAGGTCAGAGGCTGCCTGATCGGCGGATTTTAAGCTAGGCAATCCGTAAGCCGACTGTGCATTCAGGTTTCCGGCAAATGCGCTTGCCAGCACCACCATGAAAACACAAAGGCCCAGGTTTTTGAAAAGGCCGGTGAGTGTCAGGTTTACTTGTTTCATGAGATAAAGTTTTGGTATTTAACTGATTTTAAAATTTACAAATACACTAGTTGCCAAGAACTGAATCAGAATCCTTTGATCCCAAACAGCCAAAAAACAACACCAAAACCAAACTGAAAACAGCAGACCTGCTGGTCTGAAGCATGAGCATATACCCTGAAAGTCAGAGCATTGCGAATGAAAGAAAATGAACTAAATCAATCCTGGATGCTTCGTCCGGAGGAATTCAGTTTTGAGTTTGGTTTAAAATACAGCAGGGGCATACTGATACACCCATACAAAAAGCAAAGGTACATCATGCTTCTTACTAAAAAATACCTACAAATTGGTATTTATTATATTATAATTTTAACTAATTTGAAAAATCTTTTCGCTATTTAAAAACCTTATCGGACAGGGGCAGATTGGTCTGGACGCCGGAAAATTTAAGTGTAATGAGTCCACGAGTATCTCCGTTTTGAGGTTTTACAGGCTTTGCCGTAGAATTGAGCTCTGCTGTCAGTGCTTTGGGCATCTTAAACTTTCCCACATCGATGCCAAAGACCATCTCATCCGGCAAAATACCGGAATTCGACGGCTGGTAGCGGTAGGTGATATCCAATGTTCCATTTTGTCGAGTGGTCAATTCAAATTTCAAGGGTCTTTTGCGCTGTGGGTCAATCCAGACCTTGCCGATGACTATATCCGATTCTGATTTGGGAACCATTTGAATTTGTCGAGAATCCTTGCCGTCTATTTTGGCTGAGCCCAGATCGATCAGAGTGAAGGAATTGGGATCGGAAAGGAGGCCCATGGAATAAAATGGGTTTTGTTTCGGCAGGAATGCAATTCCCTCGGTTTTGATCCTGAAATCGTCCGGCTGCCTGAAATACAACTTGCCGGGTACAGGCTCCAAACGGACATAGGGAATATCGAATTCCATGCGAATGTTGGCTGTGAAGGTCTTTAGTTTCTTAAATTCCCTGCTCACCTGCTCCATGGACAGATCAGCGGTCTGCCCGGAAAGGTCAGAAAGGAACACAAAAAGGAAAATACCGCAAACAAAATTCCTTATCATACCTGTATGTCCTTTTTATTGAGGTGAAATATGGCCACGGAAAGAAATACGACAATGTGCAGGATCAGGACCAGAACGGACCGGATAATCCCCGAAGTTTGAAGCGGATCGTCAAACATATCCCTCCAGACTGTCATATAACTCGTAAACAGAAAAGGTCTGATGCTGTCAAAAAGGGGAAACTCCAGACTTCCGATGATGGTGAAAACGATCACAATAGCCATGGACAGAACGATTGGTCCAATGGAGTTGTTGGAAAAGGCAGACAACATCATCGACAAGGCCGCTATCACACTCAGACTGACAAAGGCCAGCATAAAGGCCGATAAAAAACGCCAATGAATATCGGCTTCTTTTAATATGATCAGAGACTCGGATTTTAAGATGATGAGGTCGCCGGTGCCAAAGAGGGCCATAGAACCGTACAATGCCAGAACGCCCAAGAATAAAAGAAGCACAGCGACATAAACACTGCCTGCGAGGTATTTGGCCAGGACCAGTCCGGTGCGGGAGACAGGAGTAGCCAGCATAAACCTAAGGGTCCCCAATGCCGCCTCCCCCGACAAGGCATCGCCCGTGATCAGGGCCACCAATAAGGGCATTTGGAGGATGAGCGTCTGAAGAATGACAAAGCAAACCGTGTATCCATTCAGCACATTGCCTTCGATGGTAAAATAAGCCTCCAGCTGCTGAAGGATAAACTTGAGGTAATCCTCTCCATCCACGTACATGGCAAACTCGATGAGGAGCACCAGCGCCGCAATGGCCCCCAGGCCAATGTAGCTTCTGGGCCTCCTGGTCATTTTATACAATTCAGTTCTGATCCAGGTCAGCATGGCCAGCTCTTTGAGTGAGTTTCAGAAAATAATCCTCCAGTCTTCTTTTGTATTCCATGGAATAAAGCAGCACGCCGGAGGAAACAAGACTTTGAGCCAGGACGGGGAGCTTGTCATGTGCCATGCCTATCTCAATCACCTGATCCGATAAAATCCGGGAAGAAGACCCGGGATATCCGGTATCCAGAATGTTCTTCACTTTTTGGGTATCATCACATTCCACTAACACGCTGAGATCCTGATCGCTCAGCAATTGTTTCACTGGTCCCTGGACCATAGCCTTTCCCTGGTCGATGATGACCATGTCGTCGGCAATCAGTTCAATTTCCGACAAAATGTGGGAAGACAATATGACGGTTTTGTTGTAGACCCTTTTGAGGTCGAGGATCAATTCCCTCAGTTCGATGATCCCTTTTGGATCCAGTCCGGTGGTGGGTTCATCCAGGATGTACAATTCAGGATCGTGCATCATGGCCTGTGCCAGGCCCAACCTTTGCTTCATCCCATGGCTGTATGCCGAAACAAGATCTCTTCCTCTACCGCTCAGTCCTACCCGATCCAGCATCTCGTCGATTTTCCGGGCATCCGGCCTGAGGCCATACCATCGGGATAAAAGCCGTAGGTTTTCGATACCGCTCAGATATGGATAGAAATCAGGTTTCTCGATGATGGCACCGATGCGACCCAGGATCTGGGGCCGGTGGGTTCGCAAATCCTGACCAAAAATCCGAATGGTGCCCGAGCTGGGCTTAATAAGCGACAGGATCATCCGTAGGGTGGTGCTTTTTCCTGCTCCATTGGGCCCCAAAAAACCAAAAATACTGGCTTTCGAGACTTTCAGGTCCAATCCATCTACAGCATGAAAAGTACCGAAATGCTTGGTCAGGTCTTTGGTCTCCAGTATGATTTCAGACATCGGACAATATAACCCACAGCCGGATCAAAGGTTTGAAAATCCTTAAATCAAAAAGGTATTAAATTGTGTTTCTTTCATATCATTATCTATTCACGATCTTATTTTCCAAAAGAAGATATTAAAAAGTCCTGAGTTGAGAGAAAAGAAAAATAAGTTGTAGATTGAATTGCTTACACCAAATATGAGATTCCATTATTGAATTTTATTTGACGAAAAAGGGATTCATATAACCTGGACCCAACAAACTGAAAAAATAAAATGGATATGTGTTTAATTTCACATTTACTTTTCCAGGGAGAGTAATCTCAACTGATCATGATTGGATGAAACGAGCAACTGTGGACCTGCCAATCCATCCACCAGGCGAATGTCCCTTACGTCATAAGGCAGATAAAGCCCTGACTCCTGTACGCTCATTGCCTGCCAGCTATCTCCGCGGTTGAGCAGAACGCAGCCGGTCCCTGCATCCGCCCTGGTGGTCTCGACCTCTGTATGAAAAAAATTACCAGCTACCAGAATATCCTGCTTCCCATCGTTGTTGAAATCTCGGGCCACGATTCCCTGCACGGTGCTGAATTGTGCCTGAGCGGGCAGTTTCTGAATTTTAAACTTACCAGTCTCATTGATCAGCAGGACCGATTCAAACATTCTGGCTTCCAGCCGGATCCCTTTCTCCAGCTCTTCCCCGTAGATTTCCTCCAGTTTCGCTTCTGCAAAAGCATTGTAGCTGGGAAATTTTTTCTGAATAAAGGGCATCTGTTCCTGACTGCATTGTTTGCCCCTCACGGGCACACGCATTTCACCCTGATACTTGGCCAGTACGATATCCCAGGTTCCGTTGGTGTCAAAATCATTGCAATACACCTGAAAGGGTTTTTCGGAACTGGCATGAAATTTATAATTCAGGCCCAGATTGCCGCATACCAGATCCATATCTCCATCTCCATCCGCATCAAAAGGAAGCATGACATTCCACCAACCTTCCGTGCCATGTAATTCCCATTTCAGGGCATCCTGTTTTTTGAGTTCTGATCCTTCCCATTTAAAGACCTGAATGGACATCCACTCACCTGCCAGGACCAACTCTTCCTTTTTATCTCCATCCAGGTCCAGCCAGCATGCGGTGGTGACCATACCTGGACTCTTCAGTTCGGATGCCTTTGTTTCGGTTACATCCTTAAAATTTCCTTTCCCTGTATTTTCAAACAGGAAGCTCCTGGGAGCAAATGGATATTGATCCGGCACCAACCTGCCTCCTCTGAACAGATCGAGGTCCCCATCCCCGTCAAAATCGGTCACAGCTACTATTGATCCACTCGAAGTAGTAGAAGGGACGGATTTAGAACGCGTGAAATTTCCACTGCCATCATTGAGATACAGGCGATCCTGGTAACCCGCACCTTCAGGCACCTCCGATCCTCCGGACACGACATAAAGGTCGAGGTCTCCATCTCCATCCGCATCAAAGATGGCTGAGCCCATATCTTCATAAATCCTGTCTGCTGAAATTGCAGCCTGAGGTTTCTGTGTAAATCCCCCCTCTGAATCCTGCAGATAGATGACTCCGGGTTGATTCCGTGCTCCCCCAACAAAAAAATCCTCCCACTTGTCTCCGTTCAGATCTCCTGTCGAAATTTTGGGTCAGGCGACTGAGTCTGTGCGGCAACAAAATCTGTTTTTTGTAATCATCAAAGACATTTTCAACATGACGAAACTCAGGAGCAATTTTTTCCGTCCGATCGGAAAATAAATCAGCTGGCGCTGCTTTGGGCATTTCAGAATTTATGGCATCCTTGTAATGGAGGGTCAGGGTCCTGTTAGTCTTCTGATCTCTTAATTCCTGAACACGTCCATCCGGCCAGACAATTCGCACGAGATCCACTTTCTTTTCAGCACCCAAACCAAAATGTACGGCAGCTTCACTGGAAGACAAATAACCTCGGGAGCAGCGCATTTCTGAATATTGCTTTTTATCTCCATAGCCGATCTCAATCCGGGCTCCAATCCCCTGGGGATTTCTTTCAGGCCCTTTGCATTGAATGCGAAGGTAGTGATTGCCGTTGCCGCGGTTCCTGTAGATGAAAGCAGGGTCATCCATATTATTCACCACCAGATCCAGATTACCATCATTGTCCAGGTCAGCCAAAGCGGCACCATGTGACTGACTGGTATGGTCCATACCCCAGTCCTTCATGGATTTGGTAAAAGTAAGATCGCCATTGTTTCTGAATGCATAATTGACGGCTTTGAAGGAAGGCAGATTACGCATGATCTCCTCGGTGGTCTTCGTCGTGTTGTTGTACTTCAAATCGTACATCAGATTGGCATACGCATCGCGGTTGTAGAGGTCCCGCTTGATGCCGTTGGCGACATACAGATCGCGGTAGCCATCGTTGTCCATGTCGCAGATCAATGCTGCCCAGGACCAGTCGGTACGATCCACACCCGCATACTGGGAGATATCGGAAAAATGTCCGTTTCCGTGGTTAAGCTGAAGACAGTTGTGCATATACTGTCTGTGCATTTGGTTGAGGTCCATGGTATCAAACAAAGCCGGACTCATCACAGGCATGGAGGTTTTGCTGCGCTTGTAGTCTTCCGGCCTCATTTCTACTGTAAAGATATCTTCCCAGCCATCGTTGTTGACATCCCCAATATCGGTTCCCATGGCGTAATAAGGAACGTGACCGGTGATCTCCCGTATTTTCTCCTTGAACTTGCCGTTGCCTAAATTTTCATAGTAATAATCATTTTCAACAAAATCATTGGATACATAAATATCCTGATCCCCGTCCTGATCGAGATCGCCCGTAGTGACGCTGAGTCCGTATCCAAAATTGCCAGTGATGCCCGCTTCTTCCGTCACCATGGTGAAAGTATTGTCCCCGTTGTTCCGGTACAGATTGTCCCGACTGAGTATGCTGCCTGTCTTTTTTCCCTCCATCACCTGATCGATGTTGAGGTAAAACTTCTCAGGCCGGTTGGTGACGTAGAGATCCAGATCATTGTCATTGTCGTAGTCAAAAAAACAGGCTGCAATGGAAAAACCGATATCGGCGATACCGTAACGAGAACCGAGTTCCGTAAAAGTGTTGTCGCCATTGTTGATGAAAAGCAGATTGGCATTCTTGACCGGATCATTCTTGAATCCTCCCCGGCAGACATAAATATCGAGCCAGCCGTCTGCATTGACATCTGCCATGGCCACCCCACTCCTCCATCCGCTGAAAGCAGAGATACCAGACGATTCGGAAATATCCTCGAATTTGAAATTTCCTTTGTTCAGGTAAAGTTTATCCTTTGCCCTGTTGGCAGTAAAATATATATCCGGTAGTCCGTCGTTGTTGATGTCCCCAATAGCGACCCCTGCACCGTTGTAGAGATAATTGAAATTAAAAATGTGTTCCTCCGAGTACTCCTGAAGTTTGTTTTCAAACTTCACTCCAGATTTTTCAGGATCCACCAATTCAAAAAGAGGACCTTCAGTTTTCTTAATTTTTTCTGTACAGGCTGCTGTCAGTAAAATTAAAAGTAAAAAGTATTTTTGAAAATTCATGTTTTTAAAATTTATGGGTTCCTGATCAGAAGTCTGAGAGGTTCGTTATTGGAAGAAATCAATATGGCGTCTTTCCCCGATACCACGATGGAAGCGACATCTCTTACATTGCCGGGTAAAAAGATCCCGGATTTTTGTCTTGGAACAGGTATCCATTCATCGCCATTCCATCGCAGCAAAAGTCCGATCGAAGCGTCAGCAGGGGTTGTTTCCACTTCTGTATCAAAACGATTGCCGGCCAGTATGATTTCCTTTTGTCCGTCGCTGTCAAAATCTTTCGCCACGATGCCTTGCACTGCTGAAAACTGAGCCTGTACGGGCAAGAGCACCCTTTCGAATTTACCCCCACGGTTCATCCAGACCAGGCTTCTGAATTCCTTTGCCTGCAGATGCATGGCATTCCTTAATCCACCGCCGTAGATATCTTCCAGTTTTGCATCTGCAAATCCCCGGAAGCTTGGAAATTTGGATTTTATAAATGGCATCTGCTCCTGACTGCATTGCTTGCCTCTGACAGGCACCAGGCGGTCTCCATCGTATTTTGCCAGAACGATGTCCAGAGATTTGTTTTGGTCAAAATCTGCCGCATAGACAGAAAATGGTTTTTCAGCAGTAGCGTGAAACTTGTAATTCTCTCCCAGGTTGCCACCAATTAAATCCATTGCCCCATCGTTGTCCAGATCGGTAGCAAGGATCCGATTCCACCAGCCTTCGGTTTGATCCAGTCCATACTGACTTGCATCCGCTTTGCTGAAGCCTTTACCGGTATTGCGCCAGACTTCAATGCCCATCCATTCGCCTGCGACGATGAGGTCCTCGCGCGCATCCGTATCCAGATCCAGTGAAACTGCAGATGTGATCATCCCTGAATGAGAAAGTTTGCCGAGCCATTCTGAAGTAGCATCTGTGAATTTTCCTCCACCCTCGTTGATCAAAAGATAGGAAGACGGTGACATGGGGTATTTGTTTGGAACCTGTCTGCCTCCACGGAATACATCCGGATCTCCATCGCCATCCACATCCAAAAACAAGACACAGCTTCCGCTGGAGCTGATAATCGGAAGCGCCGTTCTTGAAAAATTTCCTTTTCCATCATTCAGATACAATCGGTCCTGATAGGCCTTGCCTTCCGGCCATTCGCTGCCTCCCGATACCACATACAGATCTCGGTCGCCGTCGCCATCCGCATCAAAAAAACCAGCGCCCATGTCCTCAAATCCCTTGTCTTTTTCCCATGCAGCCTTTCCGGATAATTCAAATTTGCCATTTGCACCTTGGATATAAAGGGCTGCAGCTTGATCTTTGGCTCCGCCCACAAAAAAGTCATCCAGACCATCTCCATTGGCATCAGCTACTGTCAGAAAAGGCCCAAGTCGACTCATGCGATGCGGCAACAAAATCTGTACGCCAAAATCAGCATGTTTATTTTCGCGGTGTTTGAAGTCTGGCATGAAGCGATCCTCTGTCTGATCTGTAAAAGAACCCAATGGTTCTTGCCGGATTTCAGATATAGCTGGCTTTGCGTCTTCGTATTTAAAAACAATATCCTTTCCTGATTTTACGGAGATCTTCACTTCCGTGCGGCCATCCGGCCAGCGGATCATCAGAGAATCCAGTTTATTTATTTCTCCCAGGCCAAGGTGTACGTAGGGTTCACTGCAGGACAGATATCCACGCTGAATTCTCATTTCTGCTGCCGTATGCCATCCTGGAGCAATTGCCGTGATCAGAGCGCCAATGCCCTGTGGATTCCCAACGGGACCCTTACAGCTGACGCGGATTCTTTTGTCGTTTTGGGGATTGTTGTTCCGGTAGATGAAGGCTTCTCCATCGAGATTATTAACTACCAGGTCGAGGTCCCCGTCTCCATCCAGATCGCCGACTGCCGCACCGTTGGAATAAGAGTTTTCTGTAAGGCCCCAATCGGACATGACTTTTCGAAATTTAAGCCCTCCTTCGTTCCTGAACATATAATTGGCAATCTTCACGGAAGGAAAAAGTGCAAAGAGTTCATTTACGGAATTGAACCTGTGTTTGTTTTTTACCAGCGAATCTACCAATGCATCGCCATCCATATCGTTTATATCACGACGGAATCCGTTGGTCACATAAATATCCCGCAGCCCATCGTGGTCAAAGTCTGAGATCAGGGGCGCCCATGACCAGTCTGTTTTGTCCACTCCGGCCATTTGTGAAATCTCAGAATAGAAACCTTGTCCCTGATTCAACATCAAAGCATTGTGCATAAATTGCCGGTGATAACCCAGGGTAGCCATTGTGTCGTAAATGAAGGGATTCATAGGCGGCATGGAAGTCTTGCTGCGCTTGTAATCTTCAGGGCGCATCTCCACGACAAACAGGTCTTCCAGCTCATCATTGTTGATGTCACCCAGGTCCGCGCCCATGGAACTAAAGGAGATGTGATTGGAAAAATCGCGAATTTTCTCTTTAAAGCTCCCGTTTTTCTGATTTTCGTAATAAAAATCAGGCCAACGAAAATCATTGCATACATAGAGGTCCTGCCAACCATCTCCATTCAAATCACCTGCAATTGCATGGAGCCCGTAACCAAACCTGGAAGTGATACCGGCAGCTTCGCTTACCTCGGTAAACTTTCCATTTCCTTCGTTCCGGTACAGACGGTGTAAGGAGACTTTCTGGCCCATAGCCTTCTCGTCTTCGAATTGTTCAAATGTTTTATTGAATCTCTCGGGACGGTTTGCGACATACAGGTCCAGGTCATGGTCGTTGTCCATGTCAAAAAAAACGGAAGCAATGGAATATCCTGGATCGTCCAATCCATAGCTGGCTGCACTTTCCAGAAAGCTGAGGTCCCCCTGATTAATGAAGAGCAGGTTGGTGTTTTCTGAAGGGTCCTGATTGTGATCACCGCGACACACATAAATATCCAGCCACCCGTCCCCGTTGATATCGACCATGCTGATTCCGTTTTTCCAGCCTTTGAATCTGGCAATTCCGGCCTTCGCAGAAATGTCCTCAAACCGAAAATTTCCTTTGTTGAGATACAACTTGTCCGGAACCTGATTGCCCGTAAAGTAAAGGTCCTGTAAACCATCGTTGTTAATATCTGCAATGGCCACTCCACCGCCATTAAACATATAGGCTGAATAGTAAATATTTTCCTCTATGGTCTCCAGAATGTTGTTTGAAAAACGAACTCCGGTCATTCCCGGATTCATCAAGGTGAATCCCATACTGCCTGATGGATCAGCAGGCTTCTTTTGGCAAGCAAAAGCCAAGAGTAAGAATAGGCAATAGGAAAGCCTGAGGCAGGTCTTTAGCATCCTTGATAAATTGGGATGCAAATTTAATGAGATAATTTGATAATGAGCCAATTAGCTTAGACCAGAAAGCAGCTATCGTGTTCGTGACGGCAAAAAAATGTCAAACCTTTGGTAAAACACAAAAATGATGAAATCATACAAATCAAAATCAGCATGATTTTAATTCACGTCCTTATTGGAAATTTTGATCTCTGCGAAACAGAAAATATCAGTCGGATACCAGGTTTACCTGCACACTCTTTTTGAGAATATCACAGTTGCCAATCCATCTCCTCAGGCTTTGGGCCCTGCAGCGATCACATCGGCAGCTGCCTTGTCCTTGTATTTGTCAAAATTGCGATTGAACAAACCTGCGAGGGCTCTGGCTTTTTCAGTGTATTCATGAGGATCTGACCAGGTCGATGCAGGATTGAGTACTTCTGAAGGTACACCGGGCACGCTGGTGGGAAACTGAAGACCGAAGACCTCGTGTGTTTGATAATCTGCCTGGTCGAGTTTTCCATCCAATGCTGCCGTAATCATCGCCCGGGTGTAGCCCAGCTTCATGCGGGAGCCCACTCCGTAAGGCCCTCCGGTCCAACCGGTATTGACCAGCCAGATCTGTGGTTTATAGCGGTCAATTCGTTCTCCGAGCATTCTGGCATATTGAGTAGGATGCAAGGGCAGGAAGGGTGCTCCGAAACAAGCGGAAAAAGTAGCCTTGGGTTCGGTCACACCAGCCTCCGTACCAGCCACCTTGGCCGTATAGCCGGAGATAAAATGGTACATGGCCTGGGCAGTGCTCAGGCGGGAAATCGGTGGCAAAATGCCATATGCGTCACAAGTCAGAAAGACGATGTTTTTGGGATGACCGCCTCTTGAAGGTTTCAGTGCATTGCGTATGTGTTCGAGCGGATAAGATACCCGCGTGTTTTCGGTAACTCCTGAGTGAGCATAATCCGGCTGGTTGGTACCCGGATAGCAGACTACGTTCTCCAGGATGGCACCCGGTTTGATGGCCCGGAAAATATCCGGTTCTTTTTCTTCCGTGAGGTCGATGCATTTGGCATAACAGCCTCCTTCGAAATTGAAAACACCATCCTCGCCCCATCCGTGCTCATCATCTCCGATCAGCATCCGGTTTGGATCCGCAGAAAGCGTGGTTTTACCCGTGCCGCTCAGTCCAAAGAAAACCGTGGTGTCGCCAGCAGGTCCTACGTTGGCAGAACAGTGCATCGAAAGGACATTTTTCAGATGCGGAAGCTCAAAATTGAGGATGGTAAAGATGGATTTCTTGATTTCTCCGGTATATCCGGACCCACCGATCAGTATGATCTTCCTGGTAAAGTTGATGATGCTGAAATTATGCTGGCGGGTACCATGACTGGCTGCCTCTGCATGGAATCCGGGGGCGTTGTAGATCGTCCAGTCGGGCACAAATTTTTCAAGTTCCTGACGGTCAGGCCTGATGAACATATTGGAGGCAAACTGGGCACTCCAGGGCAGCTCGGCTATAACCCTGACCCCGATCCGGTAATCCGGATGGGCGCAGGCAAAATTATCCTGAAGGAAAATATCCCTCTGGGACAGGTACCCACGGACCTGGTTCAGCAGGCTTTCAAATTTATCTTCCGGAAAAGGCTGGTTGAAATTGTTCCAATCCACGACATCGTGGGTGAGTGCATCGTCCACCGTATACTTATCCTGAGGGGATCTGCCGGTAAATTCTCCGGTCAGAATCATGAGGGCTCCCTGGTCGCTGAGGCTTCCCAGGTTTCTATCAAGACTTAATTGTACTAATTCTGAGGGACTTAAGTTGGCGAAAACGGTATGGGCAGGTTTGATGCCGGACGTCTCCACCGGAGCGGATGGAGAAACGAATCCTTGTAGTTTCATTCGCTTCAAGTTTTGAATTACGAAAATGGTGGCCCAAAGGTAGAAGAATTCCGACTACCACATCCCGGTTAAATTATTATTAACCTCCAGGGAAGTCTTTGTTAAAAAAAATATCAATTGGGCTTAACCTTTTTGGCCTGAAAACGTCTTGTTAATAGCGGTAAAAAATATAGAGTTGTATCAAAAAACAATAGCTTTGCCGCGTTTTTCGAAACTCATTGATTATCCGAGCTTAACAAAGTCCTATGGACAAACTGAAAGAATTATTTAAGGCGAAATTTACCGTGGCCAACGAAGAAATCAAGGCCATCAACAAGGAACACGGGACTAAAGTGATCGACCAGGTGCAGATCGAGCAGGTTTATGGGGGCATGAGAGGGATCAAATCCATGATTTGGGAGACTTCATCGCTTGACGCACAGGAGGGTATCCGTTTCAGAGGCTATTCCATTCCCGAATTGCGCGAAAGGCTGCCCCGTATTGACGGAGCTACCGAACCTCTCCCCGAAGGCCTTTTCTGGCTGATGATGACAGGTGAATTTCCAACTGATGACGATGTGCGCTGGCTAAGCCGCGAGTGGATGAGACGCAGCATCGTTCCCGATCACGTGATTACCACCATCGACAGCATGGATGACAGCATCCATCCGATGACCCAATTCAGCATAGCCATTATGGCCATGCAGTGCGAGAGCCTTTTTGCCAGGAAATACGACGACGGAATGCCCAAATCCCAATATTGGGATGTCATGTATGAAGATGCCATGAACCTGATATCCAGGGTCCCCATCGTGGCGGCCTACATATACCGCAAAGTTTTCCACAAAAAAGACATCATCCTGCCCAACCGCGATCTGGACTGGAGCGCAAACTTCGCCCACATGATGGGTTACGATTCAGATACCTTCAAGGATCTGATGAGGCTCTACCTGACCATACACGCAGACCACGAAGGTGGAAATGCCTCAGCGCATACCGTACACCTGGTCGGATCAACTCTCAGCGATGCCTATCTGTCTCTTTCTGCCGGCATGAACGCTCTGGCCGGACCGCTCCATGGCCTGGCCAATCAGGAAGTAATGGATTGGATCTACGACATGATCCGGGATCTGGATACCAACAACCCCAGCAAAGAGCAAATCGCAGAATACGTCAAGACCACTCTGGCTCAGGGGATCGTCGTGCCGGGCTACGGCCACGCAGTCCTAAGGGTGGCAGATCCCAGGTTCCTGGCGCAAAAGGAATTTGCTGAAAAACACTGTGCGGATGATCCCATTATTAAAATCGTATGGAACGTATATGATGTGGTACCCGGCATATTGGGCAGTTTGGGCAAGGTGAAAAATCCATGGCCCAATGTAGACGCTCATTCCGGTGCACTTCTGGAGCATTTTGACTTCAAGGAACATAATTTCTATACTGTACTGTTCGGGGTTTCCAGAGCTCTGGGCGTTTTGGCACACTTGTGCTGGGACCGTGCACTCAACCTACCCCTGGAAAGACCCAAATCTCTGACCACGGAGGAGATCAAAAAGTTTATCAAAAATTCTTCAAACTAAAAAAACAGGAAAATGCAATTTGCTGAAAACGTCAAATACACCAAGGAACACGAGTGGATCCGCATCGAAGGAAACACAGCCGTAATCGGAATCACTGACTTCGCACAATCCGAGTTGGGTGACATTGTGTATGTGGAAGTTGATACGGTTGGGGAGACCGTTTCCCGCGACGATATATTCGGTACCGTGGAAGCTGTCAAAACCACTTCTGACCTTTTTATGCCTGTTTCCGGAAAAGTTATTGAATTTAATCCGGACCTGGATGAAAAAGCCGGCAACGATCCCACTCTGATCAATTCAGACCCGTTCGGAAAAGGATGGATCATCAAAATCGAAATGAGCGATCTTTCTGAACTCGATGGGCTGATGGATGCCAGCGCCTACAAAAATCTTGTCGGCAAATAAATGGCCCTGACCCGCCTCAGGCTGGTCTGCTTTATTGCAAAGAATGCCCGACCATTGGGTTGGAGTGTTGTCCTTTGCATCCTGGTGCTTTCCCTGATTCCTTCTGCACATCTGCCTAAAATCAGTTTCTACGATCTATTTCAGCCGGACAAGGCGGGACATCTGATATTTTATGGATCTGCCTGCTTGCTGTTGATGACCGGTTATACCCCACGCCTATCCAGATTTTTAATTTACCTGGTGCCGGTTTGCCTTTTTCTAATGGGCTTGAGTCTGGAGTGGGCCCAAAGCGAGTTCACCAAGGACAGGGTATTTGATCTGTGGGATCAGACGGCCAATACCCTGGGTATCCTGTGCGGAATGGCTTTGTGGGCCAGGTTTCGGGCTTCATTTTTAGAAAACACAGGAGTCGATTGAACCAGATCCGGCCTTTTTTTCGTTTTAGCTTCGCACATGATTGATCCGATGCCATTTTTGGGAACCAGTATACCCTCCACACAAATGGACGATCTGGTCTTTGAACACCGAAACAAGATCTACGGAGCCTATCAGATCAGAAGACGATATTCCCGAAATATGGTCTCGGGTATCCTTGGAGCCATCCTGTTTATTCTGCTCATCTTATTCTACGAAGACATTCTCTCAGTTTTCAAAAGGGATGATCCCTTCAAACTGGAGGATCTGCATCAGACTGAGTACATAGTACCCGATTATATACCTGGCCCACCACCGGGAAAAACAGCTGCAAAAAAAGAGGTCGAAAAAAAGGCCAAGCCTGTAAGCCAAAAACGCGAACAAAAACCAAGGCCAGCCCTAAGTCAAAATCCGGTATCCAGCAAGAATGAAGAAAAACCACCCACCACTGAAAAAGATACCGGCTCGGAAAAATCTTCTGAGGATGGAGGTATGGGAAAAGGTACAGAAGGCGAAGGAACGGGGGGAGATGAAATATACAGGATGGTAAGCAGAATGCCCTTGTTTCCAGGATGTGAAGAAGCTGCCATGGGCTATAGTGAACTTAAAAAGTGCTCTGAAAAAAGGCTGAGGGAATTTCTCCGGTATAATCTCAAGTATCCTGCGCAGGCGGTTCGCAACAAGACAGAAGGAACGGTCCTGATACAATTTATCGTAGAGCGCGACGGCCGGGTTTCCAATATAAAAATTCTGCAGGACATCGGGGATGGATGTGGGCAAGAGGCCCGACGGGTGGTGGAAATGATGAATAGCATGACCCGCCGCTGGACACCGGGCCTGCAAAATGGTCAACTGCCCGTGCGCGTCCAATACACCCTGCCCGTGGTATTCAGCGGAAGAGAGGCAGAATGAGGATTCTAAAATAAGGGTTTGAATGAGTGGCTGTCCCATGAAATCCCGCAAACAACGTATTTTGAGGAAATTTTTACCGAAAATATATCAAATGACCGGTGGGTCTCCGTTCATCAGAAAATCAAACCAATTGGGTACTCCAGCGGTTATTATGCTCATGCGTCGCATCACATTTCTTCTTTTATGGGTGATTTGCTTGCCGGGTTTTTCACAGGATCCCAGACTGGCCTTGCAATACCTTCAGGATGGCGAATTCGAAAAAGCAGCCAATCTATACCAGATGCTGTATCAGAAATATCCTGAAAATGAAAGTCACCTTTCCAACCTGATCACCGCACTGGAAGGCGCGGACAAGGGACAGGAAGCAGAGGTCCTGCTGAAGAAGGAGATCAGCAAAAAACCCAAAGATCCCATACTTCCTCTTTATTTGGGGAAACTTCAACATCGCAGAGGAGAAACGAAACAAGCAGAGAAAAACTTCAGGAACACCATCGAATTATTGCCTCCTGATGTGATCATCATTCAAAAGGCAGCCAATGCCTTTCTCGATCTGCCGGATTACGATCTGGCCATTGCTGTTTACGAAAAGGGACAAAAACTCATGAAAGGTCAGTTTGCCTTCACCTATAATCTGGCTGACCTGTACCGGCGCAAAGGAGAAGTGGAGACTATGCTCAAGTACTACGTCGATGGTCTGGAAGATGGCAGCATCAATATACTCAGTCTTCAGAACGTTCTGGTGGCCTATCTGGAGCCGGTCAAATTTCAGGATCTCCAGTCGTTGCTATACGAAAGACTGGAGTCAAAGCCGGATTTTGTGCCTTTCATCGAGATGTTGCAATGGACCTTTATCCAATCGAAGGATTTTGTGAATGCCCTGAGGCAATCCAAAGCTTTGGACAAAAGACTTCAGGAAGGAGGAGGAAGGGTCATGTACATTGCCGGAATAGCAGCCAATGAGCGGGACTATCGCACAGCCATTGACGGGTACACTTATGTCAGGGATCTCGGTCCGGCAGGAGCCTATTATCTGGAAGCCTATCGCCAGCTGTTGATCAACAGAAGGAAACAAATTCTGGAAACGAAGAACTATCTCCCATCCGACCTCGTCGATCTGGAGTCCGACTACCAAAAATTCAAGGATGAATACGGATCCAGCCGTCTGGCTGCGCAAATGCTGGTCGAGTATGCCGAACTGGAAGCAAGGTATCTCAACAGGGTGGATAAATCCATAGCCATACTGACAGAAGTAGTGGCCAATCCCGTGGTCGATGCACGTACCAAGGCTCAGGCTAAAATTGACATGGCCGATTATTACCTGATACAGGGCGAAAGATGGGAAAGCACCCTCCTGTACTCACAGGTGGACAAGGACTTTCAGGAGGATCAACTCGGAGAGCTCGCACGCTTTAAAAACGCGAGGTTGTCCTATTTTGCCGGTGACTTTGAATGGGCCCAGGAACAGTTTGACATATTAAAAAGGGCCACATCCCGCCTTATCTCAAATGACGCCATCGACATGTCCGTGTTTATTCTGGATAACCTGAATCAGGATTCAACAGGTGAAGCCTTGTCGCATTATGCCTCTGCCGAACTGGCCCTGTTTCAAAACCGATTTGACACTGCTCTGGTGATGCTGGACAGCATTCTGGCCTGGTATCCGGACAACAGCCTGAAGGATGATGTCTTTTACCTGCAGGGACAGATTTACAACCGACTCCAACTAGTTGATAAGGCCATCGAAAAATATCAGTACGTCGTGGATCAGCACAAAGAGGAGATTCGTGCTGATAATTCCCTGTATGAACTGGCCAAAATATACGACTACCAAAAGGGGCAGACCGAAAAAGCAATGGAGCTTTACGAAAAACTGTTCATCGAATTCAGCAACAGCACCCTGGCCGTCGAAGCCAGACAACGCTTCAGGAAACTAAGAGGAGATAAGTTTCAATAAGGATGAAGACCAAAGAGGAGATCGTCAGCAACTGGTTACCCCGATATACCGGAGTCCCTCTGGAAGAGTTTGGACAATACATCATTCTGGTCAATTTCGGTCTATACGTTGAACTTTTTGCAAAATGGAACGGAGTAGAAATCCGGGGCAAAGACAGACCCATGTCCAATGCCACTGCCAACAACATAACGATCATTAATTTCGGAATGGGTAGCCCCAATGCCGGGACCGTGATCGATCTGCTCACCGCCATCATGCCCAAAGCCATTCTGTTCCTGGGAAAATGCGGTGGTCTCAAGACTCAGAAAAACAAGCTCGGCGACCTGATTTTGCCCATTGCCGCGATCCGTGGTGAGGGAACATCCAACGATTATCTGCCTCCTGAAGTGCCGGCCCTGCCCGCCTTTGCTCTGCAAAAGGCAATCAGCACCACCATCCGCGAACACGAACGTGATTATTGGACCGGTACCGTGTATACGACCAACAAAAGGGTCTGGGAGCATCGAAAAGACTTCAAAAAATACCTGACCGAGCTTCGGGCCATGGCCATCGATATGGAAACCGCAACTATTTTTATTGCCGCATTTAAAAATAAAATTCCGGCTGGTGCCCTTCTGCTGGTGTCCGATATGCCCATGGTACCCGATGGGGTCAAGACCGAAGCAAGTGATAAAAAAGTCACAGACGAATTTCTACAGGAACATCTCAGAATAGGAATAGATTCACTTAAAAAGTTGATAGACAACGCCCTAACGGTCAAACACCTTAAATTTTAATTCCGATTTCCGGCCCATTACCACATTCTTTTTCGATAAGGCGGCTGCCTGGTTGCGGTAAAAATTTATGCTCGTGCATGATTTTTGTTTAATTATTTTTTAATTTTGTTAAACAAACTATCCTGAATATTGTCAATAACGTGGCAATTGATTCGTTGCCACAGCCACATGAAAGCCAGCGTATACAGAAAAGAACATTTTAATGCCGCTCACCGTCTGCACAATCCGGATCTCAGCGATTCGGAAAATCAGCGTGTTTTTGGTAAATGCAACCATCCCAACTACCATGGGCACAATTATGAACTGATCGTAAAAATTACAGGAGACATAGACCCGGTGACCGGATATGTCATCGACCTGAAGACTTTAAGCGAATTGGTTAAAAGGAAGGTGACGGATGATTTTGACCACAAAAACCTCAATCTGGATGTGGAGGAATTTAAAACCGTGATCCCCACGGCAGAAAACATGGCATGGGTCATTTACAACAGACTCAGGCCTTCTCTTGATTCAAAATTAGATTTAAAAATACAACTGTATGAAACTGAACGAAACTTCGTGGAATACCCAGCCTGACTCTTCACATGGAGAGCTTGAAACCCTCACCAAAACCCGTCAGGAATTTGGCGGCAGAACTGGTAAACCTATACGTGAAGTGGACGGCATAGGACTTTTGACCATCGATGAGATCGGAGACGATCACATCAGTACTTCCTACGACACTCCTCTGCGATCCGATGCATTTGAGAAAAGCGATGAGGAAAAGATGGAGATCATTGAACACCATTTTCGTCAGATCATGCTGGCGCTGGGACTGGATCTGACAGATGACAGCCTCAAAGGGACTCCCGGAAGAGTGGCTAAAATGTATGTTCAGGAAATTTTCAGTGGACTCAATCCGGCCAACCAGCCGAAAATTGCACTCTTTGAAAACAGGTATAAGTACGAAGAGATGCTGGTCGAAAAAAACATCAGCTTCCACAGCAACTGCGAACATCACTTTGTGCCCATCATCGGAAAGGCCCATGTAGCCTATATTTCCAGTGGCAAGGTCATAGGACTCAGCAAGATCAACCGCATCGTGCGTTACTTTGCAAAAAGACCTCAGGTACAGGAGCGACTCACTGTGCAAATAGGAAATTATCTGAAAGAGATTCTGGCTACCGAGGATGTGGCAGTGGTAATCGATGCCGTTCATATGTGTGTCAGCAGCCGGGGAATTCAGGATCAGTCCAGCAGCACGGTGACCAGTTATTTCGGAGGTGTATTTCAAAATGAATCCAAAAGGGAAGAATTCTTCAGGCAAATTGAATTAAAATAGGATCCTGATTTAATGAAGGTTTCCTCTTAATTAAACTCGAACCAAGATTAATTAAAATAAAAAAGCCCTTGTGCAATGCACAAGGGCTTTTTTTCTTGCTATCTGATTGTTATCTCGCCACGGTAAACTTTTTATTCACCAGGCCTGAGGTTGTTTTGATTTGCAGATTATATTGACCTTGTATCAACAAATCAGTTTCCAACTGGTCAGAATATTGTCCTGCTCTTCTATATCCTCCAAACGGTTGGGTAAGTACATTCTTTCCGTTTTCATCAAACACACGTACTTCCAAGTAGCTGTCTTCATTCAGCCAGATGTCCACTTTGAGCAGATCGTTTACAGGGTTGGGATATATTTCAACACCCAAACCTCTTCCGGTCTCCACCCGTATGGAAATCGTTTTGCTGAAGTCATACGAACCGTCCAGATCTACTTGTCTGATCCTGTAGTAGTATATTCCGGATTTCACCACGTTTACGTCCTGGAATCCGTAATCATGTCTAGCAGCAGTACTGTTTGGATCTGCCGCCACCTGGCCGATTTCCTCGAAGGATGTTTCCGTTTCATGTCTCCTTTCCACTACAAAGTGAGAATTATTCAGTTCCACTCCTGTAGCCCATTCCAGATCCGTGAACTGGCCATTGTACCTTCCTTCAAAGCTCAACCATTCCAACGGTAATACACCTGCCACCAAACCAGCATCGATATAAGGCAGCCTGTCTCCCGCCAGTACTCTGTAAACCTTTGTCGTTCCAAATCCCTGAGTACCGGTCACATCACTATCCATATTATCCGGTCCTGCTTTAGGAATTGTAAATCCATACTGAGCAGGTGGAGAGAATTTGACATAATAGTCCCCTTGGGCAATTCCATCCAGATTGTAAGTACCATCAGCCCTGGTGGTATCCAGGCTGACCATAGTACCTTTGGTGTTGTATGCCGAAACAACAACTCCGTGAACAGGAGCCTCATTTTGATCCTGCAATCCATTATTGTTCTTATCTAACCAGACTTTGGTTCCTACTGTAGCCTTAATCTGGAATCCGGCACCCACATTGAGAATCATATCTCCACTCAGGACTGTAAACACGCGTGTGCTGTTCAATCCGTTTTCATGGCTGATATCGCTGTCCTTATCTGAATTTCCTCCCATGTATGGATCCGAAGCAGCCAGGTGACCAGGACGCTGGAACCTGACATAATAGATGCCGGGTTTCACACAAGCAAACTTGTAATATCCATCATCCGATACAGAACCGGGGTTTGTTGAAGTCCTTAAAGTGCTGACCACAATTCCTGTCAGTGCATCCACCAGATAAACATCAACACCATTGATTCCATTTTCTGTAAGGTCAAATACACCATCTTTATCAGAATCCAGGAATACCCGACCACCTATCATGACACACTTGTATAATCCGAGATCCCAGGTTCTGTCATCTTCTCCAGGACTCAGGTAAGTGGTGGCATTGGTTCTGACACCGTTGCTGCCGTCCACATCGCTGTCGCGGAAGTCTGCATCTGTGTTGGATGAAGTCTGCTGCCACATTGGATCCCAGTCATACTTCGCATAGTAATTTCCGGGCATCAGGAATTCAAATAAGTAAAAACCATTTGAATTTGTCGTGGTGGTACGGACAGGAGTTCCGGTATCTGCATTGTAAAGCGTAACTTTTACATCTTTAATGCCTTCTTCTCCTGTTTCCTGTCTTCCATCAGCATCTCTATCGTGCCACACATAATCACCGTATTTGGCTAATTCAACTAAGCCTGCGTCCCAGGTGCTGTCTCGCTCGCCCCATTGCAGGAACGTACATTCTGTGAATCCGGCAGCATTGACATCACTATCCAGGGCATCGTTTATTCCTCTGTCCTTGAAAGTAAATCCGCAATTCGGCATTCCGATAGGCACGATATCAAACCTGAGGAAATAGCTGTCAGAAATCAGGAAGTCAAATTCGTACTTTCCGCTGAAGTCTGTTGTATCTTTTCTCACCAGACTTCCATCGCATTTATACAGATACACATGTACACCTGGAATTCCCGGTTCTCCGGAATCCTGAATGCCATTTCCATTCAGATCTTTCCAAACATAATCTCCTATCCAGGCAGTCACAACAACTTTCTCCGGGTCGTGATCATCGGAGTCTTCTCCCACGATCTGTCCGTTTCCATCAATTACATCATCCCAGACCGTATCATCTTTAACTGCCCGCTCCCAGGCGTCGTCAGTATTGGGTTGACTGTCTGCATCGTCATTGCTGCGGTTCACTCCGAATGTATCAACCACAGATCTGATCTCAGCATAGTTTTCCCAATCCTGCAGAGTGGGATTGGCAGCCACGATCACTTTTAATTTAAGCTGCAGTTGAACTGAGTCTTCCGGATTCAACCTGTTGTTGTAGGTATACTCCAAACGACCTCCGACTACACTCCAGCCTGGGTTGATTGCAGGCAGGAACTGGAATCCCTGAGGCATATAGTCATTGACACCTGTACTGGCTGCCACCACATTGCCCTGATTGTGCAAGCTGATTACAAAACTCACCGTATCTCCGGGGACATAGTAAGGCTTCTTTCCTGGAATCCATTTTCTCAATGCAAGATCGAGCACAGGAGGATTAGCAGGATCCTGATCATCCTCGTCAACAGGTGGTTTTTCATTGATCTCATCGTCCTTTTCAGGGCCATCATTGTTAGGATTGTCATCCGGATTGCTGTCTATATCTGTTCTGGGAGTACCAGTAGTATCTACCACAGTAAATATTTCAGCGAAATTCTTCCAGGCATTCCTGTTGTATAATGTCGGCACTACCTGCAGGTTGATGGAAAGCTTGATGCTATCACCAGGCTGTACTTTTCCAATATAGCTGGTTTGGGCCTTACGGGTAGCAGCATTATAAGTCCATCCTGGATTGGATCCAGGCACAAAATTATAACCCACAGGTAGATAATCCACGATCTGAGGATTCAATGCACTCACATTGCCCTGATTAAACACCGTCACTTCAAATGGAATGACTTGATCATATCGTATTGGAAGGCTACCGGTGTAAATTTTACGCAGCGCGAGATCAAATACAGTGATACCTGCAGGATCGTGATCGTCTTCTTCGCCACCCTTGTTGATACTGGATATATTGTTATCCGCTGCATCTCCAGGTCTCACAGCCCTTTCAGCAGGGCCATCCGAACCTGGATTACTGTCTGTATCCTTTGAACTGGCATCTATACCTGTTGAATCAGCAAAACCGGCAATTTCAGAATAGTTGATCCAATCACGGAAACCACCAGCCGTATTTTCTATGCGAAGTTTAAGGCTTACTGAAAAACTGTCTCCCGGATTCAGTCGGTTGGTACGAAGATGATTAACCAACGGATGGGCACCAGTCCACACACCTGCATTGTCAGCAGCCACGTAGCTGTATCCTATCGGAATATGATCATTCAATCTTATATTGGTGACAGGTAAAGTACCCTGATTCCATACAGTGATTTTGAACTCCACGGTCTGATCGTAGGCATAGGGTTCAGGAGTCACAACTACCTTCCGCAATGCCAGATCGAAAACATGAATGATGGCAGGATCGTGATCATCTTCATCCACGGGAGGTCGCTGATTGATTTCATCATCTGTCGGACCATCCGGTACACCTCCGCTGTCGTTGTCTTTGTTTGTATCTGGTGTGCTGTCGATGTCCTCGCGAACCGTACCAGTCGTATCTCTAACCTGGGAAATCTCAGAAATATTTCTGTACCCATTGAAATTACCTGGATTAGGCAATACGATCAGTTTAATACTGACATAAGCACTATCCCCAGGCACAAGCGGACCAGCCATTAACGTGCTTGCCTGCCTTGAGATTCCATTATAATTCCATGTTACAGGATTGGAAGCCGAGAAAGCAAATCCTGCGGGCAGATAATCCGTTACAAGAAAGTCCTGAGCTGTGGTATTACCCTGGTTGTACACCATGATTCCAAATTCGACCTCTTGGTTATAAGTATATGGACCGGAAGTGACCACTTTCTTGCGCAATGCCAGATCCATAAAATAAATACCCGCGGGATCGTGATCGTCTTCTTCTCCTCCTTTATCTATACTTCCTATGAAATTATCTGCTGCGTCACCAGGCTTCACGTTTTGTTCTACCGGATTGTCAGAATCGGGATTGCTATCCACATCCTTGTTACTTACATCAGTTCCTGTGGAATCAGCAAAGCTGGCCACTTCACTATAATTGAACCAGTGTCTGTATCCTCCTGCTGTATTGTTTATCCTCAGTTTTATGATTACAGAAAAACTATCACCAGGATTCAAACGAGGAGCATGCAGGTGTTCTACCTGAGGATAAGCACCGCTCCAGACACCTGCGTTGTCAGCCGGAACATAAATATAACCAACCGGTATGTGATCTTTTACCAATATATTACTCACAGGTAAGGTACCCTGGTTGATTACAGTTATGCGGAAATCCAGTGTCTGACCATATGAATATGGCGCTGGAGTTACAACCAGCTTACGCAATGCAAGGTCAAATACATGAATAATCGCAGGATCCTGATCATCCTCGTCAAAAGGTGGTGTCTGGTTGATTTCATCATCTGTAGGACCATCCGGTACTCCACCGCTGTCATTGTCCCTGTTATCATCCGGGGTGCTATCTATATCCGGACGCACTGTCCCTGTACTATCCCGCATCTGACTGATCTCAGCCGTATTTCTGTAGCCATTGAAGTCTCCAGGATTGGGCAGTACCACCAGTTTTAGTATTACCTGAGCACTGTCTCCCGGACGAATCGGACCACTGATAGTCCTGGTCGCTTTTCTCGTTCCTGAATTATAAGTCCAGGAGGCAGGATTGCTTGTTGCAAAGCCAAAACCAGAAGGTATATAATCAGTCACCAGAACATCCTGGGCCAAGGTATTACCCTGATTGTAGACGGTAATTCTGAAATCAACTGTCTGATTGTAGCTGTATGGGGCAGGCGTAACTACTACTTTTCTCAAAGCCAGATCCATAAAGTAAATACCAGCAGGATCGTGATCGTCTTCTTCTCCTCCTTTGTTGATGCTGGTTATATTATTATCTGCTGCATCACCTGGCTTAACAGATCTTTCGACGACACCATTTGAACCAGGATTGCTATCAATATCCTTATTTCCAACAGCATTTCCACCAAGATCTTCCATGCCGGTAATTTCAGAGAAATTGATCCAATCGAAATAACTTCCATTGGTCATACCTAATTTCAGAGTAAGGTCGACGGATACTGAATCTCCTGGTGCCAATGCAGGACCATAAGTGTAGACTGCGCCATTACCGTTTGGAGTCCATCCCGGATTAGAACCGGCATTAAATTGGTAACCTGCCGGAATATAATCCTGTATAGTAATATTGCGTACGGTTTCATTGCCCTGATTGAATACCCAAATCTTGAATTGAATATCCTGTCCATAATTGAAAGGGGCAGTAGAAATCAACAATTTCCTCAAAGCCAGATCATAGACACTGATTCGTGCAGGATCGTGATCATCTTCATCAACCGGTGGTTTGTTGTTGATTTCATTATCGGTAGGTCCATCAGGATCACCACCATCATCATTGGTCGGGTCATCATCCGGATCGCTGTCGATGTCGTTTCCGGGCAATCCCAAAGAATCCTGCGATGATCTGATTTCACTTATATTCGTATAGGCATCCTCGTCACCAGCGTTAGGCAGTAATTTTAACCTGACAGACACCGAAACTGAGTCTCCAGGAGAAAGAGGACCTGCAATGGTACGAGTAGCTTGACGGTTGATTCCATTATACAACCAACCTGTATTAACTCCTCCGGTAACAAACTGGAATCCTGCAGGAACATAATCCACAACACTAATATTCCTGGCCAACATATTGCCCTGATTGAATACCGTAATGCGGAAGTCAATATCCTGATTATAGGAATATGGAGAAGGAGTGGTTACCACTTTCCTTTGTGCCAGATCATAAATCTGGACACCGGCAGGATCATGATCATCTTCTTCACCACCTTTTGCAATGCTGGTAATATTGTTATCCGCTGAATCTCCAGGTTTCACAGCCCTTTCTGCGGGACCATCTGACGCCGGACGACTGTCTACATCAGAATTGGTAATATTGTTCCCAAGCTGATCTTCCATCCTGGTGATTTCAGCATAATTTATCCAATCCCTGTACCCTCCAGCTGTGTTTTCCAATCGCAATTTCAGAACCACGTCATAACTGCCACCAGGCAAAAGTGTGCTGTTCAGGGTGTGTTTGACAAGCGGATAAGAGCCTGACCAAACACCTGCATTATCTAATGGGTTGTAACTGTAGCCTGCAGGTATATAGTCACTTATTTCAATATTACTGACCGGTAAAGTACCCTGGTTATACACAGTAATTCTAAAATCAATAACCTGATCATAGGCATAAGGCGCAGGAGTTACTACGACCTTTTGAAGTGCCAGGTCGTATACGTGAATCACAGCCGGATCGTGATCATCCTCATCGATATCTCCATCGTCATCAATGCGATCGTCGTTGGGACCTAACGGTTCACCACCATTGTCATTGACCGGATCGTCATCAGAGTCGCTATCCGTATCCTGTCTGATTGTGTTGGTGGTATCTCTTGCACTTCTGATCTCAGCATAATTCAGATAGGCATCAGATCTACCCTGATTGGGCAATACCCTTAATCTGACCAATACTTCTGCGCTGTCACCCGGTTTAATAGGACCACTGATCGTTCTGGTGGCTTGCCTGTTTCCGCTGGTATATGTCCAGGGACTATTGAATCCGCCACTGATGAAATCAAGTCCAACCGGAACATAATCCACAATGCTGATATTTTGAGCTGTAACATTACCCTGGTTGTAAACCCTGATCCGGAACTCTACATCCTGACCATATGAGTATGGACCGACAGTGACCACATTCTTTCTAAGCGCAAGGTCGAATACTTCGATACCCGCAGGGTCGTGATCATCCTGACTGCCTATTCCATTGTCAGTAATGGATGCAACATCATCATCACCAGGCTTACCAGGTAAAACATTATTTTCATTAGGTCCATTTGATCCAGGATCACTGTCCACATCATTTGCAGGATTTCCATTATTGTCATTTGCAGAAGCAATTTCTGAATAGTTAATCCAGCTTCTATAACCCGGATTGGAAACGGAGTTAAAAGTAAGGTTCAACAGCAAATTCACGCTATCGCCAGGCTGAATAGGTCCTGCTATTGTCCTGGTGGCCACAGATGGGCCTCCTGACCAACCATTATTAGCAGTAAATCCATATCCTTCAGGGATATAATCATTGACGACCACATTGGTGGCAGCCACATTTCCCTGATTGAATATCGTGATCTGGAAACTATGGGTTTGACCATATACATAAGGACCGGCTGTCATAAGACGCTTGCGCAATGCAAGATCAAATACCCTGACGTATTCAGGATCATTGTCATCTTCATCAGTTTGAGCATTTGTACCGCCTATCGCGCCTGATCCATTACCCATCAGAATATCATCGCTGCCAGGGAAACTTCCTCCTTCGCTGTCTGGAATGGGTGCTCCCCCTGCATCGTTATTGAATACTGCATCCGGATTAGAATCTATATCGTTGATTCCGGGTTCGTCTGCTACCGGATTATCTGCACTGATCTCGATCTCCACCGTCCAGGCATCTGCTCCTGATGATGGCTGTGCCGTAAGATTTAATAAATACATATCCATATCTCCGGGATGGATCGTATCCACTACCGGTACAGTATAGCTTGCTATTCTGGAAACGTTGTTGTAACTCCAGCCGGGATTCAGTCCTCCATTGAACTGGAATCCGGTCGGTACCAGTACACTCATCGTATATCCGGCACTCGGAATATTCCCCTGGTTCTTTACCGTAATCGGGAATCCAATTACTTCGCCATAATTGCTGACTACGTCTGTACTGTTTTCGATTATCGTCGCAAGGTCAAAAATCCAGGGTCCTGCAGGATCGTGATCGTCCTGACTACCGACACCATTATCTGTGGTAGAAGCTATGTCGTCATCACCGGATTTTCCAGGCAACACATTATTTTCATTAGGTCCATTTGATCCCGGATCACTGTCCACATCATCTGCCAAATTTCCATTGTTGTCTCTTGCAGAGGCAATTTCAGAATAATTGATCCAGGACTTACTGGTGGGTACAGCCACCATCTGGAATGTCAGATTCAGACTTACGCTGATGCTGTCTCCGGGAGCCAGGGGACCCGCAAGAGTCCGGGTGGCCAGAGATGGTCCACCGGTCCAGCCATTGTTTGCACTGAATGTATATCCTTGCGGGATATATTCATTTAATACGATATTGGTGGCAGGTATTGTGCCCTGATTGAATACCGTGATCTGGAAATTATGTGTCTGACCATAGGTGTAAGGCGCCTGATTAATCAGTTTCTTTCTCAAAGCCAAATCAAATAATTGTATGAATGCAGGATCGTGATCATCCTCATCTGTCGGTGGCCGCTGATTGATCTCATCATCGGTGGGACCTCCAGGCACACCTCCTGTATCATTATTCGGATCATTGTCCGGACTGCTGTCTATATCTACTGTTATCTGACCTGTACTATCCTGTGAAGATGTAATCTCCGCAAAATTATAATAAGCTGAAACCTGACCCATGTTGGGCAAAATTTTAAGCCTGATCACAACGTCTGCACTATCACCAGGTTTCAACAGAGACGCAAGAGTAGTACTCGCTTTACGGGTACCTGCTGAATAATTCCATACTGAATTAACCCCACCGCTTACAAACTGGAAACCATTGGGGACATAATCCGTAATTAAAATATTCTGAGCGCTAGTATTTCCCTGATTGTATATCCTGATACGGAAGTCAATATCCTGACCATAGGAATAAGGGCCTGCGGTGGCTACACTTTTCTTTAAAGCAAGGTCAAACAATTGTAAACCTGCAGGATCGTGATCGTCTTCTTCACCACCTTTGTTTATACTTGTAATATTATCATCCGCCACATCACCAGGTTTCACTGCCCTTTCAGAAGGACCATCAGAAGCTGGATTACTATCCACATCCAATCCGGAAATGTTATTTCCATTTTGATCTTCCATCCGGGTGATCTCGGCGTAATTGATCCACTTCCGATACCCACCATTTGTATTTTTCAGTCTTAGCCTGAGTATAACATCGTAACTTCCTCCGGGACTTAAAGAACTTGCATTGATATTTTTCACCAGAGGATAGGCACCAGTCCAGATGCCAAGGTTGTCTGAAGGCAGGTAGTCAAATCCTTCCGGAATATAATCTGATATTTCTATATTTTTTACAAATTGAGTTCCCTGATTAAAGACTGAGATCCGGAAATCAACAGGCTGTCCATATACATAAGGACCAGGAGTAACGATCACTTTTTTCAAAGCCAGATCATATAAGTGGATAAATGCCGGATCGTGGTCATCTTCATCTATCGTGCCATCATCATTAATTTCATCATCAGTAGGTCCACCTGGTACACCTCCGGTATCATTCAATGGATCATCGTCCGGGCTGCTGTCAATATCAGACATCAGGACATTCAATGTGTCTCTTGCATTTTCGATCTCAGCAAAATTGATGTACGCCTGACTATTTCCAGGGTTAGACAAAATTCTGAGTCGTATGGTGACATCAGCACTATCCCCTGGTTTCAAAGGACCGGGATAGGTCATTTTTGCCTGTCGGACACCGGAAGAATATGCCCAGGCTGAATTGACACCGCCAGGCACAAAATCAAATCCAACGGGCACGTAATCGACCAGTTCGATATTTTGTGCAGTGACACTACCTTGATTGAATACTCTGATCCTAAAATCAACATCCTGTCCGTAAGCATAGGGCCCGGCAGTGGTCACGGTTTTTCTCAGGGCCAAATCAAAAATATCGCCAAATGCTGGCCCGGCCCCTGCAGGATCGTGATCATCTTCTTCCCCTCCTTTGTTGGTACTGAAAATATTATTGTCATTGAGACGGTTAGGCAATACGGCTCTTTCTGCCGGTCCATCACTACCTACGTTACTGTCAATGTCATCATTGGATCGATTCGCATTAGATAGGTCTTTGGAAGAAATAATTTCCGAATAGTTGATCCATTTCCGGTACCCTCCTGCAGTATTTTCAAGTTTCAATACAATGGTCACAGCCACGCTGTCGCCCGGCACCAAAGGCCCGGCAATCGTGTAATTGACATTGGGATAGGACCCGCTCCATCCGGGATTGGATGCAGCACTGTAAGAATATCCTTCCGGGATATAATCACGTATCACAATATCCTTTGCGGTCTCGGTCCCTTGATTGTAGACCCAGATGGTATAAGTCAGATTCTGACCGTATTGTATAGATCCACTGGTAAATAATTTTTTCAATGCAAGATCCCAAACATTGATCAAAGCAGGATCATGGTCATCTTCATCCACAGGTGGAGCCCCATCAATTTTATTATCGGTGGATGTATTAGGTACTCCCCCACTGTCATTTCCATTGGTATTGTCAGGATCACTATCGATATCAATAACAGGGTTTCCGTTGGAATCGGTAGCATCAGTAATTTCGGCATAATTCAAATACGCCGTTGCATTTCCAGGATTTGATTTAAGAATAAATCTTATAATAATATCTGCACTACCACCTGCAGGTATAACTCCAGGAATTGTGGTGGTGGCTTTGTTTACACCGTCAAATGTCCAACTGGGGTTATTCACAGGATCGTAGATAAATCCAGATGGTATATAATCTACAACATCAACGTTTGCTGCATTAACTCCGCCCTGATTATACACAGTAATTCTGAAAGGTACAGATTGTCCATAGGAATATGGACCAGCCTGATCCACAATTTTTTTCAATGCAAGATCAAACAAGACCACTTGGATTTCTGCAGGATCGTGATCGTCTTCATCTCCTCCTGCTTTTCCATTCTGATTTACGACGTTATCATCGTTCAAATCATTGGTCTCTCCAGGCTGATTGAAATTGATATTATCTGGATCTGAATCTATATCGGATTGACCTAAAGTATTAATTGCCGAACTGATCTCTGCCCAGTTTCGAAGACTGTTTTGATCAAAGTCTGCATTAATTTTTAGGGTAATATTTCTTGTTGTGCTTTGCCCGGCGCCAAGAAATGCAATTGGCGTATTCAAAGTAGCTTTCCCTGTATTTACAGACCAGTTGGTATCGTCCAACGTCATTCCATTGGGAATATAGTCAGTGATTTGTATATCTGTAGCGTCAAGTGTTCCCTGATTGATCACTTCAATCTGAAAAGTTACACTAGTATTGGGTTGGAAAGGGCCGGATCCAGTAACTACTTTTTTAAGCGCAAGGTCAAAAATTTGAGTTACATTTATTTCAGCAGGATCGTGATCATCCTCGTCTCCTCCATTATTTTTCCGATCCTCATCAATCACGTTATCATCATCCAGATCATTTGTTTCTCCAGGTTGATTAAAGTTAATATTATCAGGATCACTGTCAAAATCAGTAGGACCTTCATTCTCTGGATTGGTGTCATTGTCACCAGAGCTGATTTCAGCCCAGTTGCGCAATGTTGTACCCATAAAATTACTATCAATACGAAGAATAATATTTCTTGTCGTGCTGGCATTGATAGCCAAACTGCTGATAGGTGAAATCAAAGTGGCTTTACCAGAATTTACGGTCCAGTTTGTTTCCAGAGGACTTAAACTCATTCCTGATGGAATATAGTCTGTAACCTGTATATTAAAGGCTGGAGTTTGACCCTGATTAAAAACTTCAATTTGAAAAGTGACATCATCGCCATTTTCAAAAGGTCCGGCAGAAACCAAAGTTTTCCTTAATGCCAAGTCAAACTTACAAGGCTTAAGCGTGACCTCAATTGTTCCTGACAAATCACAAGAGGGAGGACCTGAAGTAATTAAATGAACATAATAAGTTCCGGGGTCAATAACCATCGTTGGATCCGGAACCGGAATTGTAAAATTCTCATCTTTCCAGAAAGTGATGTTACCGGGTGTGGAACCCTGGGTGTATTGAGTCAGATCCACAACATCTTCTGGACATTTGGGATCGGGATTCTGTGTGTACAATGCACCATCAGCAGTAACAACAACTTCAGGTGTAGTCTTAGAACACTCAACACCACCTGCATTCACCACAATTTCCGCCGTATAATTTCCCGGGTAAGCAGGATTGATCATCGTGAATAACAAATTGCTTGTAGCTACAAGATTTCCATCACGATAATATTTATAGGTTGCACCAACTATTGGTGTCGAAACTCTTGCAGTAATTTTAGCATTCTCATCTGCACATACCGATGTCTTGTCCAAAATTAAAAATTCATCTGGAAATAGCCCTACCTTTCCCTGATTTTGATAAGAGTTTTTACATCCATCATAACCTAAAAAACTATAAGTGGCTACGTCGTATGCCGCATTTTTGGGTGGAAGATTGGCAAACAAGGAATCGGTTTGTCCGATTGCATTTGGATAAGGCAATGGATCATTGAAAATGTCTGAATTTTCATTGATGATTTGCCAATAATAAGGTCCAACAATCTGACCTTGTGGCTGAATATTTATAATCTGTAAATCTGCAACTGTATTGGGAGGACAAATCAATCCATAACCCAATTCCCAGGTTGGTTGACTGTACTTCGGAATGGTTGTCGTAGTCGTTACTGCTTTACACCCATCCCAAAACTGAAACGTATAAAATCCTTCTGATACCAAATTTGAAAACAGTGCTGAATTGGTTGGTGAATCGGGTTCACCCGTTGCACCAACCCTACTCGCTGAGGGATCTATAATGGAATATTGTCCAGGTGTATTGGACATATTATAGGGATTGAATGTTTTACCCATGAGTGTGGCCTGTCCTGCGCTGAAACATCTGCTATTGACATCCACTGTCAAAGTAGGATTCTTATACGTTAGTACCTCAAAGGATCCTGAGCAACTTGAACCACAGGCATCAACCACAGAATATGTATAAATTCCGGGACTTAAAGCTTCTCTGACATAATAATCGAAATAATTTGCTTTCGGATACCCCGGAATACTAACACCACCAAACTTAATGTCAAATGTAACCGGATAGGTTGGATTATATGGTGGTCCGTAATTAAAAGCTATCACTTGTCTGAATAGTTCTGAATTGGATTCCGGACATTCAGAATATGTATAACAACCTAGGTTTCCAGTGCCGGGTCCAATCAAATTTTGTGTATAGGTGTTCATAAATCCACAACCATCTGTAACCTTAATGGTATAGTTACAGGGTCTTGGCAAATCTTGAACTTCGAAATATGTTGACACATTGTTGAAAGTTTGGGAATAACCACAATCTGAGGTAATTTGTACAGAATAAGGTCCAATTCCATATTGATACACCGTAATCCCAAACATTCCCGTTCCTGGATCTCCTGGTCCTGTTGAACCACAATTCCCCAGACCTCCACCTATACTTATACTAGGCTGACCGTAATCTGCAACCCAAATTTCCAAAATGGTAGAACCTCCGCACTGATCGGTCACTTTTACTTTGTAATAACCATCTGCTTTCAGGTTATACATATGACTTGTAACATTATTGACAATGTTTCCCACCTGATCGGTTGAACCTGCCAAAATCTCAAAGGTATATGGTCCGGTGCCACCATAAGCATCCACTGTATATTTGGCGTCACCTGCACAATTGATAAAATTATTAAATGTGGAATAAGCACCGGGTGCTGGCGCCTGATCAGGGACGTAAATAGAAATCGTTTTAAAGTTCCCACAATCATCCTTTGCTTGTAATTCATACCAACCTCCTACTCCAGCTGGATAGGGTATGATGAATTCACTTACATTTTGGTATGCTGGTGGGGTTGAACCATTCGCTGGCAATGAACCATTCTTTGTGGAAATTCTATACACATAAGGAGGTCGTTGCTGCGCAGGGCTAGCATTGATGATATTGAAATTTTTTATTTTGACTGTTGGCACTCCCCCCGAACATGGAGCATAAACCACTTCTGCCGTCCATGTCCAGTTTTGTTCATAATTACCCGGAACTACGGCTTCCTTCGTAGGTTGCTCATTATTTTGTTTGAATTCAGTTACCGTATAAGTACCTGGTGGAAGGTCTGTGAAAGTTACAACTCCAGCAGTCGGACTGAAAGGACCGTATTGCGGAATATTGGGACCTGTCAAAGCATACAAACTGGTATTATCTGCACCGGTAACCGTTACAGTACCATTTGCCTGACATGTAGATTCAGTAGTATTTACCGTACCTGTAAATGTAGCAAATGATGAAACAGGCATGAGCATAACCGCAATCAGGGAAAATGAGAATTTTCTCAAATGTTCAGTCAAACTCTTAAAGTTTTGTGTTGAGCCAATGGATGCAAAATGTAAAGATTTCATTACAGCTAATTTTAGATCATTCATTCCTTAAAATTGAAAAATCCATTCAGTACTGAATGGACCGTTTATTTTTTCTAATAACTTATATTTACAGGCAAAGCAAAATCGTGCTTTCCTGATTGATTGAAGATTAATCCGGGAAATGGATATAATTCTTTTTCCGGAAGTTGGATAAATCCTTTACCAGGAGTTAATGGAAAAGGACTTGGTTCCAAGATCAGCTCCAGCTTGACAGGATAAGAATTTGGATAAATATGGTAGTTGCCAAATTGGTCGCTTCTAACACTAACCTGTAGTGGGGAATGTGTAGTCTTGGAATCGTAGCTATATACCTTAATTTGTGCTCCATGAACTCTTAACTCATTTGCCTCCAAATGGCCGTTTCCATTACTATCTACAAATACAGTTCCTGATAATTGACCCATTAATGAAAAGGGAAAAACAACTGCAAGAAATACAATAACCAAGCTTCTAAAAAGGAAGTGGTAATGGGAATTAATTAGGCCATTAAACAGAGCTAGTCCAACAATTCCTGAAAGTGTAGAATACATCATAATTTAAGTATTAATAAAATAAATTTAATATTAACCTCAATAACCAGACGATCATCCTGCCCCTGAAAAAGGTAGATGATCATTTCTGCAAAATCCATAATTAAAAATGAGCAAGACAAAGCAGGCAATTTTGCATACTCCAACCTGGTCACGTCAGTGACAAACCCATTCTCAATCATTCATCTCCACATGACAATTCCAAATTCCTTACTGGATTTTGCCGGCCTTCATTTGTTTATCCTCTTCGAATAGACATTCCGCAGAGAATAACCCAATAAAAGGTCATAGACAAAAAGCCACCAGGTGACCCGACCTTGTCACGAGTTCTTTCAAAAGTGACCTGACCCATCAAACACATACATATACTGTACTGCTTCCATTTGGGCAGAAACACTTTTTCATTACATGAACCAGGAAATGCTGCAACAGAAATTCAGATGTACTTCAGGACATCAGAATAGCGAAAGAATTCAAATGATGAACTCCACTATACTGAAATCCTTTACTGTGCAACAAATGCCCAATACCATGTATTAACTGTCTTTGGGAAAGAGGGATTCTTTATTATAGTATGGTTTCAAACCAGCAAACGGAGAATCTGCCCTTTCTCATTCATTCGTAGGCAAATCGACCAAAAATCATACCAACAATTGCTTTTTACCTATTTAGGGTATAAATTGCCAGTATGTCTTTGCTTTGTTCAAACCGCAGTGCAAATATTAGTATCATTATTTACATATTATAACTTTTTAATATATTTTATTTTTTAAATTTGTATCTATTTTATTTTCTTGGTTTTATATATTTTAAATATGTAATTCATCATATATTTTGAAACATAAATGGTTTATAAAAATTCTGGAGGCTGTATATATTTATTATTGAAGCTTTTACATCAACCCTGATTTCCATACCAATGATATTGGCTCAATGGATGCTTATCCTGAGGTATGCCCTCAGAAATTATGTTGTCAAATGAAAATCAACCCGGAATGCCAATGCAATACTACCATCAGCTTGAAAGTTCATTTCAAACTGATTCACTCAGAAAAATCTCGATTGGAATAAGGATAATCCCATCTAATTGAAATTGATTCCAAAACACCAAATTACCTAAATGGGGAATTGCATAAGAAGAGTTATGAGGGTATCAGGATAAATTACCCATCAACAAAACCGATTGAAGAATTATAGTCCCATTAAAATTAAAACAGATACCCGAATATTCATTATTAAAATTCGAAGGTTTCGGAGTAAGTTACCTCAAAAGAAAAATTTCCGGCCTCGCAGTGGAGGTTCAGTATCAACAGAAAACTGGCAATAAAAACTGGCCTTCTAATTTGATATTTGCCCGAACGCAAAACAACATCTTTCAGAGAATAAAATTTCCTGATAATCCCTGAATAAAAATAATTTAATCCCCGTCAGAGTTCCGAACACATTCTTTGCAACAGAAAAAAAAAACCGCTGCTTTTTCAAGCAACGGCTTCTATTAAAAAATTTTAATTGATGATTACTTCAGGATAGTAAACTTATCCTGCACAATTCCGGAAGCAGTTCTGATTTGTATCAGGTATTGTCCTGTCGGCAAATTACTGATATCCAGCTTTTCAACATTTTGTCCCTTTGTCCTGTACAAAGAATTGTTCAGGTTCAAAAGGAGTTGTCCGTTCTGGCCAAAAACCATAATGGCAATTTCGCCATCCTTCTTAAGATTGTATTGCAGTGTCAGTTCATGGACAGCCGGGACAGGAAATACATCCAACAGCTCGTCTTCTCCATCCTGCGATAGGATCTCTACAAGATCTGAAAGGTTAACACCGCCTGGTTCGACCTGTGTGGCAGCTCCCCTCAAAGTAGATTTCACAATAAATCCACCATTAATGGGTCTGACTACATCCCCAGCTTTCAGATTAAATATTCGCGTGGTGTTTATACCCACTTCATTTGTGATATAGGAGTAGCGGCTTGGGTCAGTACCAATATAAGGTCTTGTCGCCTGCAATTGACTTATATTCTCAAATTGAAGATAGTAGTTACCAGTTGAAACGCAAGGGAATTCATACCATCCATCGTTGGAAGGTGTGGCAGGATCTACCCTGGTAGTGAATGTATTTACTACTTTACCGGTAGATACATCGATCAAATAGACTCTCAGACCATTGATGCCATTCTCGTTGGTATTAAAGATTCCATCGGCATTGGCATCGAGGAACACTCTACCTCCAATCAAAGCACATTCCACCAGTCCCAAGTCCCAACTCAGGTCTGTCTCACCTGCAACCAATTCTGTGGTTGCAGTGGTCATAACCCCATTGGATCCATCCACATCGCTATCCAGTAAATCATTACCTGCGTTAGAACGTGTAGGACTGAATGATGCAGGCCAATTAAATTTGAGATAATAGTTTCCGGGTCTGATCTGACGGATCAAATAATAACCGGTCATATCTGTGGTCTCAGTTTTCAAAGCGGTACGGGTGATCGCATCAAACAGCGTGACCTGAACTCCCTTTACTCCTTCTTCATCAAAATCCTGAAGGCCATTTCCGTTTTTATCGAGCCAGACATAATTACCAATAGTCGCCAATTTGAATACTCCCGCATCATAACTTGAATCCACTTTTCCGGCTGGCAGGAAGAGGCATGGCCCCCTTCCGCTGGCATCGACATCGCTATCCAGACCATCGTTTGATCCAATATCCTGACGAGTGAAATCAAAAGCAGCAGGCAAAGTTGATTTTTCAAACACTACATAATAGCTCTGGTTTCCTGGAATTCCAAAGAAAAAGTATTTACCCATATTGTCAGTAGTATCCTTTGCCACCCAGGTTCCATCGCATCGGTAAAGATTGACGTGGACACCTTTGACTCCCGTTTCTCCAGGGTCCTGGATTCCATTGTAATTATTATCATTCCAGACACAATCTCCCAGTCCGGTTACGATATCAGCGCAGGCAGTATCGCGTTGTTCTGCTATTCCATCATTATCCAGATCAAGGAGTGACAGATTAAAGAGTCCTTCTCCTGCTTTAGGTATACCTGGACTGGATTCGCCGCATTTGCGATAAATATTGTCTCCTGTGGTACCTGGACCCAAATCTATTGACAGATTAAACCTGATCGTATAAGTATGGCAGGAATTTGGTGCCAAAAAGACATCATTGGCTACTTGCCATCCTTGCACCGGAACCGGCAGACTTAAATTTGTATTGCCATGAACACTAGAGGAATAAGAGACTGATCTGATGATGACATCGTCATCCATATCCGGTTTATCATACAGATCGTACTGACCAGAAAGACCCCCCTGGTTACATACTTGAATTTGATACTCTACATTATAGGACTGATCTGGCATCTGATCGGCTCTGATAAATCTCTTCTCGTGGACAATAAAAGGAATATCGCGACAGGCTGTATCCCTTTGATCAGGCACCCCATCCTGATTCAGGTCAAGGAGAGATTCGTTAAATAATCCCTCACCTGATTTAGGTGTAATACTACTTGAACCACAAGCCCTGTATTGGTTGTCACCACGGCTACCCGGCGAAAGATCGATACTGATGTTAAATTCGAGGACATAATTATCACAGCCACCCGCTGCCATTGACAGATTATTTGCCAGTACCCAGCCATTTGGCGGTGGCACCGGTGAGAGTGTGGTACCAGGCAAATTGAAGTTTCGCGTGAATGAAACACTGTTGATATTCACATCATCGTCAAATGCCGGTCTGTCATTTAAACTGTAATTACCAGAAGCTCCTCCAAGGTTGCAAACCTGAATGGAATAACTCACTTTATAGGATCCATTGGATTGCCTGGTCGCACTAAGGAACTGCTTACTGTGATCAAAATAGGGAAGATCTCCACAGACCTCTCTGATCTCATCAGCAATACCGTCTCCATTGGTATCCAGTAAGGATCTGTTGAACAGACCTTCTGCCGGTGACGGGATTCCCTGCTGCGTCTGTCCGCAACGGGTGTAAACATTATTGCCACTGCTGCCGGGTCGCAGGTCGAGGGTCACATTTACCACAAGGGTATAAGTGTGAACGCCATTGGCTGCAATGTTCTGAAGTGTGGCCAGTGTCCAAGGCCCAATTCCCGCAAGGGCAGAACCAGGTATGCCAGCTACATCAGAAGTAAAGCTTGAACTGTTGATCGATATATCGTCATCAAAAATCGGACGGTCTGTCAAAGTATACCTGCCTGATACGCCACCTTTGTTCTCCACCACAATGCGGTAAGTCACACGGTATGAATTCAATCCTGTATTGACAATACTGCTCAACTCTTTTCTGTGTGTCAGCTGCGGGAGATCTTCACAAACTGTGCTGATCTCATCCGGAGTACCATCGTTGTTTACATCCAACAAGGATCGGTTGAATAATCCTTCTCCTGGGGTAGGTACACCCGGAGTACTTTGGCCGCAACGGCGATACACTTTATCTCCACTGCTGGCCGGACTGAGATCAAGAGTTACATTTACGGTCAGTACATAAGTATGGACACCGCCGGACGCAAGAGCCTGATTGGTGGCCAGCGTCCAAGGTCCTGTACCTGCCAGGACAGATCCCGGGAAGCCCGAAGCATTGGAGGTATAACTGGCATTGTTGATGGCAAGGTCGTTGTCGAAGGCCGGAGCATCGATCAAGCCATAACTTCCGCTTACTCCACCAATGTTGCGCACTACAATGTTGTAGTTAATTCGGAAGGTGTTGGCGCCGGTCTGAGTGACACTCTGCACTGTTTTCTGATGCGTGATATAAGGAAGATCACCGCATACTTCACTGAATTCATCCGGTGTTCCGTCGTTGTTTGCATCGAGAGAAGTTCTGTTGAACAGCCCTTCGCCTTGTCTGGGTGTACCCGGAGTGGTTTGTCCGCAACGAGTGTAAACATTATCTCCTCCACTGATAGGTCTCAGGTCAATGGATACGTTTACCCTGATCGTATAAGTATGAACACTTCCTGCATTTAAAGGAATGTTATTGGCTATCAACCAGGGGCCGGGTCCACCAAGTGGAAGTCCTGGATTCGATGGGGCATCAGAAGTGTAGCTGGCATTTATAATATTGATGTCATCATCAAAAGCCGGTTGATCCACCAAAGAATAATTCCCGGCAGCTCCTCCTGTGTTTCTCACCTGAACCTGGTAATCCACCCGATAGGTGTTCACGCCGGTAGATGTGATGTTTTGGATGGTCTTGAGATGAGTAATATAGGGAATGTCTCCACAGACTTCGCGAATTTCATCCGCTATGCCATCTCCGTTGGTATCCAACAGAGAGCGGTTGAATAAACCTTCTCCGGGAGAAGGAATTCCTTGAGCTGTCTGACCACAACGCGTATACACATTGTTGCCACTGCTAGCTGAACGGAGGTCAAGGTTCACGTTGACTGTGAGCGTATAGGTATGTGTAGCGCCTACTCCGATATTCTGCAAACTGGCTAACGTCCATGGTCCGCTGCCGACAAGCACTCCTCCGGGTAAACCTACTACATTGGTTGTATAGCTGGCACTGCTAATCAAAATATCGTCATCAAAAATCGGCCGATCTGTCAAACTGTAGTTGCCCGGAATTCCTCCAAGATTTTCCACCACAATTCGATAGGTTACCCTGTAGGTATTCAGACCGGTTGGAACAATACTGCTGATCTCTTTCCTGTGAGTTAGCTGAGGAATATCACCGCAAACAGTACTGATTTCTTCAGGTATCCCATCATTGTTTGTATCCAGCAAGGACCGGTTGAATAATCCTTCACCGGCCTTTGGTACGCCAGGCGTGGACTTACCGCAATAACGATAAACATTATCCCCACCACTCAACGGATTCAAATCCAAGATAACATTCACCGTAACTGTAAATGTATGTGATGCTCCTGAAGCAAGAATTTGATTGACAGCCAAACTCCATGGACCTGATCCGGCCAGATTGGAACCTGGGAACCCTGGTGCCGTGGACACATAACTTGCATTATTGATGCTGAGGTCATCATCAAATCCCGGTTCGTCAACCAGTGCATAACTTCCACTTACACTGCCCAAGTTACGGACCACGATGTTATACTGAACTCGGAAGGTGTTGGGTCCGGTTTGGGTAACACTCTGAACGGTCTTCTGATGGGTGATATAGGGAATATCCCCGCACACTTCGCTGATCTCATCCGGATTTCCATCATTATTGGTATCCAACAATGACCGGTTAAATAAACCTTCTCCCTGTCTGGGTGTACCAGGTGTGGTAAATCCACATTTCCGATAAACATTATCACCTCCGCTGCCAGGATTCAAATCCAATCTGACTTGAACAGTCAACACATACGTATGGCTGCTTCCTGAATTCAAAGCCTGGTTGGATGCCAGGGTCCAGGGACCGCTTCCAATCAAACTTCCACCAGGAACTCCAGGGGCATTGGATGTAAAGTTGGCATTGAGAATACTTATGTCATCATCAAACAACGGTTGATCCACTAATCCATAGTTTCCTGAGGTACCTCCGGTATTTCTTACTACAATGTTGTAAACGACCTGGAATAATCCTGGACCTGTCTGTGTTATAGACTGAAGCGTTTTATTGTGGAAAATATAAGGAATATCTCCACAAGCCTCACTGAATTCGTCCGGATTTCCATCTCGGTTCACGTCAATTTTCGACTGATTGTACAAACCTTCTCCACGAGACAATCTGCCTGGAATCGTCTGCCCGCATTTCTTATACACCCTGTCTCCGGAACTGGATGATGAAAGATTTAGAGTAATATTGACTGTAACAAAATAATTATGACTTCCATTAGCTGCCAGTGACTGATTCGATGCCAGTGACCACGGACCAAAACCAAGTAAAGTTCCTCCGGGAACACCAGGAGCATTGGATGTGTAAGAAGTACTGTTAATTATAATATCGTCATCAAAACCAGGTGCATCAATTAAGTCGTAATTACCCGTGGTGCCACCAGTATTTTCCACATCTATTCTGTAAACAACTCGGTAGGTGTTCGTACCTGTTTGGACTACTGAAACAAAACTCTTGCGATGGGTAATATATGGGATATCATCACAGGCTGTTTTTATCTCATCAGCCTGACCGTCATTATTCACATCCAGCAAGGATTGATTGAACAATCCTTCGCCTCCTTGCGGAATTCCGGGTATGCTTGTTCCGCATCTCCTGTAGGTGTTGTTTCCACTGCTACCAACGGTCAAATCAATCATTGCATTTACGGTAACATTAAAATTATGCGTGCCCCCTGAAGCAAGTAATTGATTGGTAGCAAGAGTCCATGGGCCAAAACCTGTTAAACCCCCTCCTGGAAAACTTGGCGCATTGGAAATATAATTTGCATTGAGAATGCTGATGTCATCATCAAAATTGGGTTGATCCACCAAACCATATCTTCCTTCTGCTCCACCCAGGTTGTCCACCCGGATATTGTAGATGACACGAAAAGATCTCGCTCCTGTTTGTGCCACAGAGCTTATCGTTTTGGTGTGAACGATATATGGAAGGTCTCCACAGGCCTCACGCACTTCATCTGTAATGCCATCACCGTTTTTATCCAAATAGGATTCATTAAACAAACCTTCACCCCGGCTTGGATCGCCCGGTATGGTCTGTCCGCATCTTGTGTAAATATTATTTCCACTGGTTCCCGGATTCAAATCTATCCGCACCTGAACGCTTATATTATAAGTATGTACAAATCCAGGATCCAGTGATCTTTGATTAGCCAATACCCATGGCCCAAAACCAGCCAATGCTCCACCGGGCAGCCCGGGCACATTCAAGGTGGTATAGGAAGTACCCAGGATGGCTATATCGTCATCGAAATTAGGCTGATCACTGAGACTGTATTGTCCGACACTACCGCCAATATTTCTTACATCAATTTTGTAATTGACATTGAATGTACGCGGTCCAGTTTGTATTATACTGACCAGTTCTTTATTGTGTGTAATGTTGGGTCCGGTCTTACATTGCACGGGTGCGTTGTAATTCTTTGTAAAGGCACATTCAGGAATGGTAGTAAAATATGCCTGAACACTCCTTGTGGATCCATCCGAAACCAATCCTCCGATTGAAAACGATATGGGACTTCCAAAAGGAGGGAAGAAGGTCTGGGATCCAAGTCCTTGAATGGCTATTACGAGATTTCCGGTGGCCGGTGGATTGTTGAAACTGACCTGACCACTCAGAGTATAAAAGTTATCAGATGGATTACATGGGCCAGGAACAAGATTCAAATTATCAATCGTGCATTTACAAGGTGGAGGTGCAATGTAATTGATCGCTTTGGTACACTGTGGATCAGCTGAAAATGTTGCTGTCACAGTCCTGTTTAAACCATCTGAATTCAAACCACCTATCAAATAATTGATGGGACTGAGAAACGGCGCTGAGAAAACCTGAGAATTCCCGGCACTGGAAGTGATAGTCAGTGTTCCCGTAGATGGAGGATTGACAAAAGATACCTGACCTGATATCTGATACTGATTGTTTACAATATTACATGTCCCCACTGACACACTCAAATCAGCAACACATGCACAGGGTCCTGTCACAAATACCTGAACCGAAGAAACCCTGGTGCATTGGTTAAAATCAGTCACTGTTACCGTATACAACGTATTCACTGTCGGATTAACGGTCTTGGATTGTCCGGTTCCCAGTCCATTAGACCAGGTGTACACATATGGGCTGGTACCACCGCTGGCGGTTGCGGTAAGTGTAGTACTGGTACCCGCGCAGATATATCGGTCCAAACCTAGAGTCAGTCCCGGAGTTGGATTTACTTTGATGTATACCTCGTCTACCGCGGTACAGCCATTAAGATCTGTAACGGTGACCGTGTAGTTCGAAGACATAGATGGATTGATGGATTTTGTTTGCCCTGTACCCAGATTATTACTCCAGTTATAGGAATAAGGTGCGGAACCTCCGGTCGCATTTGCACTGAGTAACACTGTTCCTCCTGCACATATACTTTGATCCGGTCCGGCATTTGCGATGGGCCCATTAGAAGAATTAATGGTTACAGAAGCAAAAGCTTTGCAACCTTTTGCATCAGTTAAGGTGACAGAATAAGTGCCCACCGATAATCCTGAAAGAGACTGTGAGGTAGCACCCACATTCCATATGTATGTATAGGGAGCTGTTCCTCCATTTCCATTCGCGGTCGCAGCGCCGTTATTTTGTCCACATTTTGCATCCATCTTAGAAATAGAGACCATTGGTTTGGGATGCACAAGGATGAAGATATTGTCCGTCGCAGTACAACCGTTTGCATCAGACACAGTCACTACATAGGTAGTAGAAGTAGATGGAGTGATTGTTTTGGAAGGACCAGATCCCAATACAGGGCCCCAGTCAAATATATATGGACTGGTCCCGCCGTTCGCGCTGGCAGAGAAAGAAACACTCTCGCCATTACAAATTTGTTGATCAGGACCGGCATTTGCAACAGGACTTGAAGATGAATTAACACTAATTGTATTAAAGGCCTTACATCCATTGGCATCTGTCAGTGTGACTGAATAGGATCCGCTTGCAAGACCGGAAATGCTGGAGCTGGTTGCCCCGTTATTCCATAAATAGGAATAGGGAGCTGTTCCTCCGTTTCCACTCGCAGTGGCACTACCATTATTCAATCCGCATTTGGTATCGACCTTTACAATGGTTACATTAGGAGCAGGAAATATGGTCACGGTGACATCATCTGTATCCGTACACCCATTTGCGTCTGTTACGGTAACCATGTAGGTAGTCGTTATATTTGGACTTACCGTCTTACTTATTCCAGAGCCCAGGTTGTTGCTCCAATTGAATGAATACGGACTGGTGCCCGCGCTTGCGGAGGCAGTCAAAGTTACAGATCCGCCTGGACAGGTTCCTCGGTCTGTTCCTGCGTTCACTATTGGTCCATCAATGTTGTTGATGGTGATGGATGCATTGGCTTTGCATCCCTTTGAATCGGTAATGGTAACTGAATAAACCCCAGCAGCAAGGCCACTGATACTTTGTGAGCTGGCACCATTGTTCCAGAGATAACTAAAAGGAGCAGTTCCTCCGATTGCATCCGCAGTTGCACTACCGTTGTTCAACCCACATTTTGCATTGGTCTTTACGATCGATGCTGAAATGGAAGGATGGATGGTGATTTTTACATCATCCGTTGCAGTACAGCCGTTGGCATCCGTCACTGTGACGATATAAATCGTAGTGACCCCAGGGCTAACCGTCTTATTTTGTCCGGATCCCAGACCATTGTTCCAGGAATAGGTATATGGCGCAGTTCCGCCTGACCCTGATGCAGAAATATTAAATGAACTTCCCGGACAGGCATTCTGATCGACACCTGCATTTACTGTGGGAGAAGGCGTGTTGACTAATGTTATACTTGAAGTTGCCGTGCAACCTTTTGCATCTGTCAATGTGACTGAATAGACTCCTGCCGATAATCCACTTATGGTCTGGGAGCTGGCACCTGTATTCCACTTATAACTGTAAGGGCTCGTACCTCCACTCCCGCTGGCGGTCGCAGAACCATTGGATTGTCCACATTTGGGATCCACCTTTGTAATACTTACGCCAGGAGCAGGATGAATCGTCACCTTCACATCATCACTGGCCGTACAACCATTCGCATCAGTGACTGTCACTGTGTAATTGGTCGTAGCGGTGGGGGTAACGGTCTTATTAGGACCCGTACCCAAATTATTACTCCAGGTAAAAGTATATGGCGATGTACCTCCCGAAGCTGTGGCATTTAAGTTTACAGAGCCACCCGGACAGGTTTGTTGATCCACTCCCGCTTGCACAGTGGGTCCGGGTATTACTTTTATGAGAATTTGACTCGTTGATGTACATCCACTTGCATCGGTTGCAGTGATCATGTAGGTCGTATTACTGGTTGGACTGACAGTCTTGGTATCTCCTGATCCCAATCCGAGATTCCAGACAAAACTATAGGGTGATTTTCCACCTGCAGCCACTGCCTTCAGTTGTGTGGAATTACCGGCACAAATCATTCCGCAATTTCCGGCATCTGATGAAGAAAGATTTCCGCCAGTCAAGAACATGTTGAAGTCGGCCTGACATCCGGAAACCAACTGAAAGGAAGTGGGATGAGTGATGATGGAATAATCCAACCAGGCGCTTGCACCAAAATTATTTAAAACTCCATATAAGCTGGCATTAGTTCCTAACTGAAATGCCGCCATGGTCAATTTCATTGACAGCACGGCACCATTGAGTGATTCAAGCCCAATCATAGAGCCATTCAACTTGGTATAGTAATACCAGTTTGAAGAAGAGGAGCTGGTGCAACCTTCAATATGAGGATTTCCCGCCGGAGCGGAATAGGTACGTCCTGAAAAAATCAAGCTGACGTTGAATTTATAGGTGGGAAGTTCCACATTCTGAATGGTAAATTCTGTATAGGCTTTGCCATCGCAATATTCATTAAATGTACCACCTGAAATGATTTTCCACAACTTCCTGTTTCCTGCTGTTCCTCCTGAAATATTATCGAGCAAACAACTGATATACAACATTCTGCTAGGCTCAGATCCACAACTTATCTGGTTTTGAATTTGCCTAGTTTTGACCAGATTGACATCAGATAAAATAGCAGACCCAAAATCCACACATATCGGGCTCGATTTAAGACAAACACTGACAGGAATTACTGAGTTAGGACCATTACTGCAATTGGAATTATTATTTACAGACCAATGTTCAATGCGAATCTCGTCTGTTCCATTGGGCAGGGTAACAGATCCCAAACTACCTCTCCAATATGCTTGTGTTTTCAGATCAGGCACATCCGTCGTGTAGGGAGACGTTGCGACAGTTATTCCATTTTTTATAAAAACCAACCTCCATCTTTCGTTCTGCTGTGTCACACTATTCCTACCTGCATATCCATCATATGATACCACATCTGAAATCTGAATTGTGGTAGCTGAAGAAAAAGAGGTGGGATATGGACCCGGTATTGTATAACTGAGAAGCGAACTGCATACCAGCCTGATCGGAGCACTTCCGTCACTGCTATTGATGGATTGACTCCAAAGAAAATCACCTGAATCACATACAGGGGTCGGCGCACAGAATGGTGGCGCAGATGAATTATCTGGTTCACATGGGCCTCCTACAGTGAGACAAATCTGATCTACTTTCAACCAATCTCCATTGGTCCAACCATCAACTCTGATTTGAGAGGTATTGGCAGGCACTGTACTGTAAATTGTGTAAAAAGTCATGTCTGGCAAAGGGCCATTGACATCGACATAATTTTCTCCTATTAGTGAACCGGAAGAATTGTAATATCTCAAACCAAATCGCTGATTAAAACTGCTTTGGTGCACACCCCCATAAAAAGTCAATACGAGATTGGTGCCAACTGAGATGCCACTAATTGTCTGTCGGAAACCTCCAGTTCCACTGGTGTGCTGGAAATGGCCCGCGTAGGATCCACACTGGGCACCGAAAGTTCCTGCGCTGAAGTTTCCATTGTAGAAAGACCAACCAGTTATCCCATTTTCAAAACTGGGATTGGATACAAGGTTACCCGGACAGGTACAATTGGTTGCTGATAAATTATGCGTGGAAAACACAAAAACTGTAAATACCGTAAAGGCATGTAGAATGAGGTAGCTTAGATATTTCATGGTTGCTTTGGTTATCAAACATTTTTGAAGGTGTCAAACCAAAATGTTTCTGAATCACAAAAATTGAAACGAGACTATGAAATCCACATTCCAACATGCAGGACAAAAACAACCTACTCACGAAAACATCATCTCATTTTCATGACAGTAAAGTACAGGTTCGGACACATTCATTCGCATAAATGCAATACATAAATTCATTAAAGAAATTAATAATTTATTGCACCTATACCCGCCAAAGATAGAGCACCAGAAATCAAAACAACAGTTTGTATTTAATTTTATAATATATTATTTTATTTAATTCATTATTTACTAATAAAAATTCTATTACAAATAATCAATTAATTGAATTTAAAAAACATCCCCAATGAGTAAAATCAAATATTGTTCTCAATTTTTAAATTTTGATACCTCATAATGGACTCCATTTTCCAATTCTTTTTTACGAGTTATAAATTATATTTTTATTTCATTTGTTTTTAAAGAAGAAATATTTCAGTTATTTTAGAAAAGACTGCCCATTCAATTTCTCGAAACAATCCATCTATTTCTAAATAAAATTTTTGGTGCACTTTCAATTTACAAAAATTAATAATCTAAATGACACTTATAAATCAATACTATATAAATAAAGTAAATATGCATTTTATAATTCACTCAATTACCGATAAAATGCAATGAAACAGGGCTTTCAGATATTGTATTATTTCAATAGTTCCGGAGATTTCGAATCCGAAAATGTCTTATAACCCATTCAAAATACACATCTATTCAGGAGTACGAACAACCATAAATCCAATTTCAACCGGACATCCCATTTTGTCTGATCGGGAAAACAAGTCTATGAAATATCATGAGATCATATCTTCAAAATCCTTCTTTGAATTACTCTCCTTAATTCCGAAATCTCGGTTTAAATAATTTTTTTGATTTCTATTTTTTTGTCTATGTAGAGAAAATATGAAACAATGGATTGATATATTTATTGAAGAATTCAAATTTTCAATTCCAAATTCCAGAATAATTATCGTAAAAAATGGAATATTCAACCAAAGAAAATAATTGAAATCGTTTCGCGATCGTTGATAAAATAAAATTGATTCGGTGCAACACCAAATTTTTTTTCCAGGATTATAAATAGGATTTCACCTGAGAGTAGCCTTGAATTGAGTATTGGATTGGAAGGTATCTGGACTTGGAACTAATCACACATACCAAATATAAATTTTAAATAGTGAAAAGAGAATCATCCCGAACCCCACATTCCCAATAGAAATAAATCTCTTTGAATGAAAATGTTCCATGATGAAATCAGAGAAAATTCAGCAACTAAAGCTTTCATTAAAATCTCTGTAAATAAGGAAGTTTACGGAACACCCCTCACAACTTATTAGCATGCACCACCAGCACATGCGGAATTTGTGCTTCTTTCGGACCAAAATAATAACGGGATGTACCAAGTTCTTCCATCCCCGGAAAGCAATGGTAAGGCGACCAGGGAATTTCATGCATTATATGAATCTGCATGCCTGCTTCGATCAATGCATTGATAATCTCCGATAGAGAGTGTTGCCAGAACCAGGAATTCATTCCAACTTTTTCTGTCGCTTCCGTATAACTGAATTCACACCATTCCTCAAATGCCTGACCGGTATTTTGATAAGGATAGGAGAGTGTCCTCTTGTCAAAATCAAACATATAGAGTACAGGATGAAACTCTGCCAGGTACAACATTCCTCCCTGCTTCAGCGCTCCGGCCACCACCCTGGCCCATGCATTCAGATCCGGCAACCAACACAGCACTCCATAGCTGGCAAAAACAAGATCAAAATCCGGCAGACCCAGCTTAGGAACATCGTATACATTCGATTCGTAAAATGGAATATGCAGACTGGTCCGGGCTGTTAGTTCCCTGGCAGTTCGAATGGCCTCTGTGGAAAAATCAATTCCGGTGCACTGGGCACCCATTCGGGCTAAAGAAATAGTATCCAGGCCAAAATGACATTGCAGATGCAGCAGACTTTTTCCTTTCACCTCTGGTAAATATTGCTGCTCTATTTCAGTCAGCGCTGATTCTCCCGCCAGAATGCGCTCCGTATGGTAAAACTCAGACTTGAGGTGAATTCCCGTGCGTTTGTCCCAGAGATCCTTGTTAACTTGAAAATAATGATCAAAATTATTCATTAATAAGGCGTTATATTAGTCTTTATAGATTAAATCTTCTATTAAAAGAACTAAAGTTAGACTGTTAATCCGAACTTTATCATTTATTTTTCACATATCCGAATGCAAAATAATAATTGTATCGTTATTTCAATATATTTGTTAAATTTTCTTGTTTTTTATAACCCTTATCTAAAAAATCAGTAACCTATGAATCTAGCGAAACTTCTACTGACTGTCGTTTTACTTTCAGCATGTATTCAAGACATCTTTGCTTTGCATCAGACTGGGGCCAGTATTGAATATAAACTCACACCTTTACAAAGGAATAAATTCAGGATCGAAGGAGAGTTGTTTCTATCCAGAGATTATAACTCTCAGGGTGCCAAACTGGATGATCATATTGAATTGGCCGCATATAAAAAGTCCAATGGAAAATGGTTTTTCATCCAAAGAACCATTTGTTCTTTGAAAAAAGCAAAGGTGTATTCGATTTATCCTGAAAACCAATACTGTTATTTTAATGATTTCCTTGCTTTTATAGAAATAGGTACTTATAGCTTTAGTATGGAGCTAGATCGTTTGGACACTGAAATCATGTTTGTACATCAGAGATGCTGCAGAATAAACAACCATACCAATGTTTTAAACAGTGGTGATGGAGGCATAGCTATTTATTGTACCCTGACACCACAGGGCCAAAATACAGCACACATCAGCAGTAAAATCAATTTTGAGCGATATTTTGGAATCATGATTGAAAGTAAAGATTCCATCCAGCTAATCAATGGCGCAAACCCTAACTTCTCTACACTGATTGAATGGGCTACGCCTTTTACTGCAGGAGGCAAGGCGGGATCTCTTGAAATGAGTGGAAGTCCTTTTGATTGCAACGGGATAACCCCAGATCCTTACAAATGTCCTCCACCCTTCGTCCCTATTAATTTTAAACCCGGATGTTCTGCCCAAAAACCCATGGGGCCCTTTGGGGATATTGAATTGGATTCCCAAAGAGGTAGTTTGAATATCCAAAGCCTTTCTGTCACAGGCAATTTCTTGATGGGATTTGAAATTACCACCCTTGATTTATCCGGCAAAAAAATGGGCAATGTATATTGCGAAATAACACTATGCTGCTATGCTATCAGGAGATCTTTGTACAAATTTTCAGGATACAGGTTTTGGGATAAAAATCACAATTTCATTCTGGATTCCTCTGAACCCAAATTTCCCTTTCCAATCGAATTAAAAGGGGACCATTGTTTATATACTCCATTTCCAGACGGATTTCTGAATCTGGCACTCATTAAAGACAGTACGACTATTATAAAATCTACATCCAACATCTGGCAAATCACGCCTGCCTCAATCAACAGTTTTCCTGTTTTTTCATCCCTGCCTGATACAGTTATCTATTCTGACATTCCCTTTGAGCCTGTCGAATCCATTTCAGAAGCCACACTGACAGGCCTAGTGGAAAGCAATCGGTGCAATACAAACACTCGATACCTCGTAAACTTCACTAACACAGGTTCTACCAGTCTGCGAGGTAAAATGTATGTGCAGCTTGATACTAATTACAAATTTCTGAGCTTAAACATACCATACTCCATAGAAGGATCTCAATATACAATTGATTTGGGCCAGATTGGACCGCTCCAATCAGCTGATTCCATCATCTTCGATCTGCATGGCCCTCACGAAAATAATACAAATCGAGCTGTCAGATTTGTCTGCTCGTTTATTTCTCCCGGTTACAGTATTTCTCACACATATGAAAGTATAATTCTGTGTGCCTTTGATCCAAATAGCAAATCAAATATACCCTACGATGGAAAAAACAATCGAATTGAAAAATCACAACCCCTGATTTATACCATTGAGTTTGAAAACTTAGGCAACGATACCGCCCATTCGGTGGTGATCAAAGATCAGATTGGCAGTAATATTGATTTGTCGTCTTTTAAATTTATCTCATCCAGTCACCCTTGCAACTACTTTATTACCAAAGACAGAACCATTTGGTTTGTTCATGATCCTATCAGTTTGATTCCATCCAAGTCAGACCCTAAAAACAGCAAAGGGTATGTTCGATTCAAAATCAATCCGTATCCTGCTCTAAGAAACAAAGAGGTAATAGATAATTCGGCTGAAATTATTTTTGATTCAAATCAGCCAATCCAGACTAATAATACTTACAATTTATTCAGCACTTTTTTTTCAAATGGCCAAAACAGAGATGAACTTTCAAAACTCTTGATTCCATACAGCCGTGTATATCCCAATCCCTTTGATCATTATATTTACATTGACAATCCCCATGATATCCTGATTTCGGAGGAAGTTAAATTATCCTTGTTTAACTTATACGGCAAGCTCCTGATCAACAGACAGGCATTTCAATTTAATGATGCCTTGGATCTTTCCTACTTGTCCGATGGTGTTTACTTTCTTGCTCTGGAGTTTGATGGAAAGATTCCATTCCAACAGAAACTTATTAAATGTTCACACTGACATGAAAAGATTTTATTATCCCAATCAACAATAAAACTATTATAAGTACATGTTTACAAATCAATTCCCGCCATGAAAACGAAATATTGCTTCATACTATTTCTGATTTATTGTCTCTTTTCTACATTTCTCTTCGGACAATCCAAAATTTACTTTGGAAGTATCTACTCCTTGCACAGTTTAAATCGTGAATTTAAAGAACACCAGCTTTATGTTCAGCAAAGCTATTTTCCCATTGGATTTGATCCTCTTACTTCAGACTTCCTGTATTTTGACTTATTTCAAAGTGCTGTTATTTCGTTGGATAGGGCCAGTGGAGAGAAAAGGGAAATTTGTACTCTAAGCTCTAATCCAGAGTACGTGCTGCCCAGACTTGTGGATCATGAATTATACTGGTCAAAAGACGACAGTATTTTTTCTTTCAACATTAGAGACTGTCAGATTAAATTGATTAAAATAATACCTGGGATAAAAATTACCTCATTTGATGTATGGGATCAATACTGGTATATTTATGCCCGTTCCAGTCAGCGGTCCTGGATGATCATCGGTTCAGACACTCTGACTTTAAATGAAAATATGCTTGAACCATCTGTTTTTGCCTGGGATCCTGTCCGAAAAGGTTTCTATTACAAATTGTCCGGAAAAAGGTCTTTTGCTTTTAGACGCATTACTGATTTAACTCATTCCGAAATTTATCAGGTTTCGTCATCAGAATTTGGACTTATTTACTCCGGTCGTGGACTTCTAGTTTTTAACACTAGGAATATAGATGTCCTAGATACTTTAAATCAAACGATTCAACCTCTGTTTCAAAATTCCAATTGTTCGATCCTGTCCTATTCTGATATCGAAGGCGGTTTGTATTTAGGACTTGATTCACAGGGTTATTTATCCTTTCGCTCCACCACACAAATCAAAACTCCAATATTGCAAATCAACGAGCTTTATCCCTGGTTTACTATAGATCAAAATAAGGGAGTCGTTTTGTATTTGGAATTTAATGTCATTACTGGTCATACCGAGTTATTCACATTAAACACAATTAAGAGGAATAAAGAAAAAATTGGTGATTTGGGATTAGTGGTTAATGGGTCTTATCTGGATTACGATTTCATCAAGAATGTATTGTATTACACTGACTATAACAACAGGCAGATATCGGCATACCATGTCTCACAAAATGTGATTGAATCAGTTTACAAGTGGACTGATATCAGACCTGATTCGAGGTTTCAACTGGATCCATGGAATCAATTTCTTTTTATTCCCAGTCTTACGGGTATTGAAAAACTTTCCATTCCCAATCGCCATATAGAACCATTGGATTTAGGTTTACCCATTAAAAAATATAGAATTCATCCTTTAAAACAAAAGATATTGGTTCAACATAAGTCAAACAGCTTTACCGAGTTTTCATATGATGGCAAAATTCTGACAAATTATAGTTTGAATGATATTAAAGAAGAAATTAAAGAATTCTATTACAATATAAGCAATGACGGTTTATTCCTGTTCACCTTTAAAGATTATGGAGCTGGCTTGGAATTCTGGACTTTAACCAGGGTGGATGACCAGAATTTTACCCCGCTCCCTGTATATGCAAATCAGGTGGGATTTTTCAATTGTTTGGGCATGGTGTACGATGACCTGATCATCTCAACCCATACACCCGGATCCAAGGTTTCACATACGAGGATTTATCCAAACCCATGCAGGAAAACTTGTATAATAGAAGCACAATCTGAAGATGTGCCGGTTTCGATCATTCGTGCATTTGATCTAAAAGGAAGAAAAATACCCATAAGCTACTCTATATTAAGAAACAATAAGGTACAGTTCGACCTTGGTTATGCTCAGCCTGGTATCTATTTTCTTGAAATAAAAGAGGGCAATTCCTCTTCAATCATTAAAAAACTGGTGGTTACAGATTGAATCCACTATTTGATGTATTCATTTCTTTGTCAACATTCGACAGCTTGCTGAAAAAAAATCGTTGTCAGCTCCTCTCGATCACCCATTTGGCCACTGCAGGAGCCAGTTCCTTCTGGGATTTAGCGCCGACGAAAACTCCGATGTGACCGCCAGGGAAGGCATACAGCTGTTTGTCCTTGCTTCCGATGTGGTCCATCACGGCCGTGGTGGAATAATTCGGAATGATGTTGTCTTCGGTAGCATAGACATTGAGGAATGGAACCGTCACTTTTTTCAGATCCACTTTCTGTCCGTCCAGCTCAAATTCTCCTTTGATCAGTTTATTGTCTCTGAAAAGGTCCTTGATGTATTTGCGGTACATTTCTCCGCTGAGATCGGGACAATCGGCCTTCCATTTTTCCATACGCAGGAAATTCATCAGCTTGTCGCGGTCTTCCATCATTTCCATCACGCCAAAAAATTTGGCGATGTCCATGCTGGGCTTCAGCATACTGAAGGCGTTGTTGAGCATATCGGCACTGATCACGCCCTGGGTCTCTGCCATGGTGTCTGCATCTACGTATTTGGTCCATTTATAGAGCATGTTGCAGTGGGTATCCGTAAAATCGTATGGCGCCACATAGGTGGTCAGCGTTTTCAGCTTTTCGGGGTGAATGGCTGCGTAGATCATGCTGAACAAACCTCCCTGACAGATACCCATTTTGTGGATCTTGTCCACTTTGTGGGTCTTCCTGACGAAATCAATGGCATCATTCATGTAGCCCAGGATGTAATCCTCCATGGTCAGATACCGATCAGCCTTACTCGGATAGCCCCAGTCCATGATGTAAATGTCCAGTCCCTCATCCAGCAGTTTCTTCATCAGACTCCTGTCAGGCTGAAGGTCCAGAACATCGTGGCGGTTCATAATGGCAAAGGATACCAATACCGGGATACTGGTTTTGGGTGGAGTTTCGCGGATATAATGGTACATCTTGACCTTGTCACAGGACCAGACGAGTTCCTTGGGAGTGGTGGCTACATCGACCTCCTCAATGGACTTCAGGGTGTTATAACCTTTTCTGAGCTTTTCGCCCATTTCTACAAATTCGGTAAATATGGAATTGGTATTGATCATTTTTTTGATTTTGTGAGCTGCAAAAATAAAAAAGCCCGGCTTTCCGGCCGGGCTTAATTTGACTATCGATTGTGTTACTTCTTTTTGGCACCGGCCTTGGGAGCCTCTGCTGCCGGCTCATGGGCAGATTTCTCTTCCATGCGGGCAAACATTTTCTCCAGGTTGCGGTACATTTTCTTCAGGTCGTAAATGCTCTTGTACACCTCATCCATTTCAGTACGGGTAGCAATCGGCATATTCACCAGAAACATACTTTCCATCTGGTCGTCGATGTCTTTTTTCAACTGCATCTGAAGGCTGCTGACCTGGGTCATCAGTTTGCTGTACTCATCGCTGTTAAACAGATCGGTGAAAACTTCGTCGCCGGTTACGAGCCAGTCCTGGTACAATTTTACAAAACTGTCGATGCTTTTACCTTCGCCAAGATGTGCGGATACTTTATCAGCCAGTTTGTCCATCACTTTCAGGCCGTGCTGGTAAATCATGTACTGCAGTTCGTTGTTCTTCAGGTTGAATTCAACCATCAACTCGTATATTTCATTCCAGACCTGAACGGATTTCACCTGGCTGTTCTGGTTTACCAGTTTGGTCAGAGGGGAAACTGCCTCATTCATGGCTGTCCTCCAGTTGTGGTACATTTCCCAGGCATTGGAGTATGGATTTTGATTCATACCAGGCATCTGCTGCATCTGATGTTTCATGGCAGAATAATTACTCAGACCATTCTGGCTCATTTCCTTCATGAACTGCACAAACTGGGCATTCATCTGCTCCATCATCTTCTGTGATCCTTCCGGCATGAATTTGAAGAAACTGTCGATGAAGGATTTGAATTTCTCTGGACTCATCATTTCCATGAATTTGTCAGCAGAAAAGGTCTTGTCGTTCATGGATTTGAACATGGGCATCCACAATTCAAAAAATTTGGACATGCTCTCGCTCATGTTGGTCATTCCCTTGAAGGTATCGGCAGAAGTCATGTTGGAGAACTGCTTTACCCATTCACCATAAGACTGATTCATCATGTCCAGGTATTGCTTGGTCATTTGGCTCCACTGATTCATGCCCTGGGTCATCTGCTGCTGCATGTTGTTCTGGCCCATGAAGGGATTGTTCTGCATCATGCCCCAGAAAGGATTCTGGTTCATCATTTGATTCCATTGGCTGTTGGACTGGTTCATCCAGTTCTGCCACTGCGTCATCCATTCATTGGGATTGACACCGGGCATGGAACCGTTCTGACTTACCTGACCAAACATATTTTTGGACATGGTCATTTGATTTTCCAGCCACTGCTTAAAGAAATTCTGAGCCGTTTCGGAGCTGCTGTTCATGTTTTGATTCATTTTGTTGATATTTTCAGTTGCCTTGTCCGCTATTTCTTTTTGTGCAGCCAAAGCCTTGTTATATAACTCCGACCCCTTGTCAAGAGTTTCATTTACCACGGGAATGTTGGAAGTCAGCTTTTTGGTGGCTTCCATGGCCTGGTTTACCAGGGCAGACTGCGTTTCGATCATTTGTTCGATCACAGTTTTTGATTTTTCAGAATTTGCCATAACATTTAGATTTATGAATAACAGAAATATCTCTATTATTGCGACGCAAAAGTAGGGTTGATTGTTCATAAACCCCTGTCAATAAATTATTAATAAGCGTTAAGATGATCCAAAAGGGAGACCAGTTCAAACACAAATTCAGTTATACTCAGTCCGATGTAGACACTTTTGCCCGCGTCAGCGGGGATGTCAACCCCCTGCACATTGATCCGGAGGCAGGTAAGAACAGCATGTTCGGACGCAACATCATCCACGGATTTCTGGGCGCTGCAGTTTTCACCAAGATCTTCGGCGCACTCTGGAAAGCGGATGGCCATGTCTACATGAAGCAAACCATGCAATGGCTCAAACCCATGTTTGTGGATACCGAATACGAAGCGGTGATCACCGTCAAGGAGATCTTTCCGGACAAAAACCGGGTTCTGTACGATTGTGCCATTTTCGAAACAGCTACCGGGGATCAGACCTTTACCGGAGAAGCCCTGCTGATGAATAAAAAACAATACGTCTGGTCCTGATCATCTCCGGACTGTGAGATCCAAAATCCTTTCTAACGGAGAATCTCCCGAAGATTTCATTGCTGAGGGTTGTTTCATCCGGGAATTGCACCGGGATGAATCCGAAGCCCTTTCCCTCGCCGAGGCCAGGGTTCTGCCGGGTACCCGAACCCGTCTGCATGCTCTGAATGTCCGGGAATATTACTTCATCCGTTCCGGCTTTGGCCAGATGTACCTGGATGGCGTCCCGGCCGGACTGGTAAAAAGTGGTGACCTGGTCTGCATAGAGGCCGGAACCAGTCAGGCCATCGAAAACACGGGTCCTGCGGACCTGATCTTCCTCTGCATCTGCCATCCCGCCTTCCGGAATGAAGGCTACCGGGACTGCGAACCCAGGTCCTGATCCCTTCCTGATGGCGGATTTCCAATCCTGAAAATTTCTTTTTCCTTGTTTATGTTGCCCAATTTGAGGTATTTATTTCCCTTTCACTTCTTTTTATCTCCGACATCCTAGAATTGGGATTTTCTGGTTGTAAAAAATTAAAATATTAAACCATGGCCACTTTTTGATTGAAAATGAGCTTATTGATGTACCTTTGACATTTATTGTCAAGGTATTTTGATTCAAAATGACCAGCCTGGGAGAGCGATTGCGCCAATTGAGAGAGGAGTCCGGACTGCCTTTGAGGAAGGTAGCTGCCTATCTGGACATGGACCAGGCCATCCTCAGCAAGGTGGAACGCAATTTGCGCCGCCCTACCCGGCAACAGGTGCTGAGTCTCTGTGATTACTTCAGGGTCAGGCCGGACGAACTGATGATGTTGTGGCTGGCAGAAAAACTGATCAAAGACCTTTCCGGAGAGGAACAGGCGCTCCCGGCTTTAAAACTGGCTCAGGAAAAACTGAGTCTGAATGCATTCCGTACCCATGAAAAAGTCCGTGTGTTGGAACAAATCCTTTCTGTCCTCCGGGAGTTTCCCGCCATCCGCAAAGCCTGGGTCTATGGAGCCTTTTCCCGGGGAGAGGATACGCCGGGCAGCACCATTGAATTGGCCCTGGAGATCGATCGCGCCTTTACCTTTACCGAAAATTCCGAGATGCTGCGCAGGATGCAGTCACTGGTCAACAGGAAGGTGGGTGCCGGCTTTCTGGATTCCTTCAAACCCTTTATCCTCAAACAGATCAAACCGGATCTCAAACTGATCTACGAAAGACAGATTTGAGTTGGTTCGTTATTTTATCTTTAAAAAAGATTGCACCCAATCTTTGGAATTAATGCAAAACTATCGTTTCGATCATCATATATCGATTCTCGCATAATGGGCATGCGCTTCTATAAATTCCCTGCGGGGCGGGACATCATCTCCCATGAGAATGGAGAAGTAGTGATTGGCCTCCAGGGCATCATCAATGGTCACCCGGGATAATATCCTGCGTGCCGGATCCATGGTGGTCTCCCAAAGCTGCTCTGCGTTCATTTCTCCCAGACCCTTATAGCGCTGGATGTGTACGGAATCCTCCTTTCCTGCGCCGAGTTTTTCGGTGATCTCCTTGCGCTCTGCTTCATTCCAGGCATATTCCTGCTTGTTGCCCTTCTTGACCAGGTAAAGGGGGGGACGGGCGATAAACAGATGGCCCTGCTCGATGATCTCTTTCATGTATCGGAAAAAGAAGGTCAGGATCAGGGTGGTGATGTGGCTGCCGTCTACGTCGGCGTCGCACATGATGACGATCTTGTGATACCGGAGCTTGGAGGTATTTAAAAATATTTTTCCGTTTTCATCCTCCTGGCGGAATACCCCAAGGGCTGTGAAAATATTCTTGATTTCTTCGTTTTCGTAAATCTTGAACTCAAGGGCCTTCTCGACGTTCAGGATCTTTCCCCGGAGGGGCAGTATCGCCTGAAAGTGACGGTTGCGGCCCTGCTTGGCCGTACCACCTGCCGAATCTCCCTCGACCAGGAACAATTCGGATTCAGAAGCATTGCGCGAAGAACAGTCAGCCAGTTTGCCCGGCAATCCGCCTCCGCTGAGTACGTTTTTCCTTTGGACCATTTCCCTCGCCTTACGGGCAGCTTCCCGGGCAGTGGCGGCCAGAATGACCTTGTCGATGATTCTGCGGGCTTCCTTGGGGTTTTCTTCCAAAAAGGAACTCAAAGCATCGCCTACGATCCGGGAAACCACGCCTACGACCTCGGAATTGCCCAGTTCCCCCTTGGTCTGACCCTTGAACTGGGGCTCGGGGACCTTGACCGACACGATGGAGGTGAGTCCTTCCCGGAAATCCTCTCCGCTGATCTCCACTTTCAGTTTGGCAAACAGCCCGTTGTCGTCGCCGTATTGTTTGAATACTCGGGCCAGGGCTCTCCGGAATCCGGATACGTGGGTACCTCCCTCGCGGGTATTGATGTTGTTGACATAAGAGTAGACATTTTCCTGATAACCGGTGTTGTACATCAGGGCTACTTCCACTTCGATGTTGTCTTCTTTTCCTTTGACGTAGATAGGTTCTTCGGTCAGTGGGGTACGTCCCTGATCGAGATAAAGGGCAAACTCCTTTAATCCTCCTTCCGAATGAAACAACTCATCTTTGGGATGCTCCTCCCGCTCGTCCCTCAGGTAAATGTGGAGACCACTGTTCAGGTAGGAAAGCTCTCTTAGTCTGTGTGCAAGCGTATCGTAATTGTAGACCAGGGTTTCAAATATTTCTTCGTCGGGCTTGAAGGTCACGGTCGTACCGCGGTCAGCAGATTCTCCGATTTGGGCGACGTCTGCCTGGGGCTTGCCCCTTTTGTATTCCTGCATGTACACTTTGCCCTCCCGGCGGACTTCCACCCGCACGTGGGACGACAGGGCGTTGACGCAGGAAACACCTACTCCGTGCAATCCGCCGGACACCTTATACGAGTCTTTGTCAAATTTACCACCTGCATGCAGGACGGTCATCACGACCTCCAAGGCAGATTTACCGAGCTTCTGATGAATATCTACAGGAATACCGCGGCCGTTGTCACTCACGGTGATGGAATTATCTGCATTGATAACTACCTGAATGTGTGAACAGTGGCCCGCCAGATGCTCATCTATGGAGTTGTCCACTACCTCCCAGACCAGATGGTGCAAACCCTTTACATCGGTACTTCCGATGTACATCCCGGGACGCTTGCGCACTGCTTCCAATCCCTCCAGCGCCTGAATACTACTGGCACTATATTCTCCTCCTTTCTGAGCCGTCATTTGTTTTATTTAAAATGTGTGCAAAGATAGCGATATCAGGGCAATTAACTCAGTAAAATAGCATGCAAATGAGGCGCTAAAGCATTATATTTTTTTGGCAGAAGTAATGTGCCTCTATACCCTTGATAACCCGGGCCGAAGCAACACTTTTTCAGGATTCCTCTGCTTCGGATTCACCCCTCTGGACCCTGTATTGCTCTGAGTACATTTTGATGAGCAAAATGAGGGAGGAAAGGAGAATGGGGCCAAAAATAAGACCCAGAAAGCCAAATAGCTTGAGGCCGATGATCACTCCGAAAATAGTGATCAGAGGATGTGTATCACCAATTTTTTTCTGCAACCAGAAACGAAACACATTGTCCACAGAACCAACGACCAGGAAACAAAACAGAAGCAGAAAAATGCCATAACCCGTGTCCCCACCATAGATCAGCAGGATGGACAAGGGTACGTAGATGATCATGGATCCGACCATGGGCACAAAAGAGGTCAGAAAGGTCATGGTGGTCCACAGGATGGGTTCATCCACTCCTGCGATCAGGTAACCGATCATGGCCACCAGAGATTGGAAGAAAGCCACCAGGGGTACGCCAATGGCGTTGCTGTACACCATCGAATTCATATGGCGCTTCAGAGATTGGCTGACCTTTTCTTCCATTGGGAGTAGATCCGTCAGTCTGCGCTCCATCTCGCGACCATACATCAGCATGTAATAGAGCAAAAAATACATGATCAGCAGAATCGCAATGCTGTTGAGCGTAGCCGATACAACGACACTGCCTTCCTTGACCAACCAGTCTCTGGCTCCGGAAATGTTCTCTTCGGACATCAATTCCAGATTAAATCTTTGCTCGAGATCCTGGATGAATAAATCCAGTTTGGCATAGATATCCTGTGAGTTTTGAAGATAAGGCAAAAGTTTGTTGGTGATGGTCCGTACCAGAGCCTGCGCCGGCAGGATCAGCACCAGGATGGTTGCCAGGATCAACAGGAAAGTAACCAGCTGCTTGTTCCATTTCCGCACCACAGTGAGGTAAAACATGGGCCTTCGCAGCAGAATGTACAGCGTATAGGCACCCAGAAAAGATGGCAGGAACATCCTCAGCTCGTAAAAAACAATGCCCGCTAATACCAGAATCACAACGATCAGCACAAGCTGCCGGATCAGACTTTCTTTGAGGACTTTCATTTGAATGAATTACCCGCCAAAATAGCTTATTTCTGAGAAAGAAAAATCACGGTTTCGTCAGATAGAAGAACCGGTCTGGGGATTGAGGATACTGAACACCATGTTTTCCAGAAATGCTCGGGTGTAGACCTCAGGAATCTGGTCCTGCACATTGGTCAGTCCCTTCAGGTTTTGAGCGAAATACTGCTGGGTATGGGCGGTTTCCACCAAAGTACTGGCAAGGCTCTTGGGGAAGGGATATTGACCATTGTATTCGGTGACGATGGAGGAGATCATGGCACACAGGTCTTTGTAGGGCTTGTATAGCTGGACCTTATTGATCTCTGACACTTCTTTGAGCAGATAGACCTTGCTGCTTTCGGAAATGACGATGGCATTCAGGACCTTTAGATCGAACGGGGCTTTTACCAGATCAAATCCGACCTCACCCGTCAATACCCGTATCACTTCCCTGATTTTACCAGCAGGATCGGCCATTGGGCTGATGCGGTACTCGAGATAAAATTCCAGATAACCCCAATACCAGTTTAAAGCATACAACAGCAATTTGTGCTTGTTTTCAAAATAGCGGTAGACCGTGGCTTCTGTTGTTTGGATTTCCGTGGCGAGTTTCTTGAATGTAAAATGCTCAAATCCAATTTGATGGATCATATCGATGGACTTGGCCAGAATCTGACCACCCAACTCGGAACTCTCGGGATCCTTAAGGTAAAGTTTGGGATTGACGCGAAAAGAAAGCTTGATCTCCATGGATGAACGAAACGCAAAATTAAATAAAAAAAATGAAAATAATAGCATTACTATACTTTAATAATAGTTTAACAAATTTAAATGATAGTATGCTCAACAATTAGGGTGTATTATGGATTAATTAGCTAATTTTCGCGTCTATGTCTCAAAATCAAAACCCGTTTTTTCGATTATGGGCCTACCTCAGCTTGGAGAACAAGGAGCTGGTGGCTCTGTATTTCTTTGCGGTGATGGCGGGTCTTATCCAATTAAGTTTACCCCTCGGGATTCAGGCGATCATCAATTTCATGACCTTCAACACGCTGGCCACTACTGTGTATGTCCTGGTGGCTGCCGTTATGCTGGGAGTATTGTTGACCGGTTGGTTGCAAATCCGACAGCTTCAGATAACCGAGACCATCCAGCAAAGAATATTTGTCCGCAATACTTCCATGATGGCCAATCATTTGCCTAAGGTAGAATTGAAAAGCACGGATGGAAATTATTTGCCCGAACTCACCAACCGATTTTTCGAAACGATCAATCTTCAGAAAGGAGTGGTCAAACTTCTTCTGGACGTGCCGGGCGCGACGGTCCAGATTTTATTTGGGATCATCCTGTTGTCCCTCTACCACGTAGTCTTTCTGGTCATTGCTTTACTCCTTATGGTGATAGCCTACACCATTCTGAGGTTAACTTCCCAGCAGGGACTCATGACCAGTATCGAGGAATGCAGTTATAAATACAAAGTGGCGGGATGGCTTCAGGAAATCAGCAGAAACCTCAGCACTTTTAAAAACCGCTACAAGGCGGGACTTCACTACAGTCTGACGGATGACCATACTCAGGGCTACCTTAAATTCAGGACCAAACACTTCAGAATTCTGCAAACCCAATATTGGACGATGGTGGTATTCAAGGTACTTCTCATCGCATCCTTTCTGGTCATAGGGGCGGTACTCCTCGACATGCAGCTCATCAACATTGGTCAGTTTGTGGCTGCCGAGATCGTGATCTTCATCATTATGGGCTCAGTAGAAAAACTCATCCTGGGTATCGACGTGGTGTTTGACGTACTCACTGCCATTGAAAAAATGAACCATCTTTTACTCAAGCCGATTGAAAGGCAGGAAGGTATTGTGATCGGACATTCCAATCCACTTAGTGTTGAATTTAAGAATGTGTCATTCCACTATCAGGAGTACAACTCGGTTCTGAAGGATCTGAATTTTAGTTTAAATTCCGGAAGCAGACTGTGCATCTTCGGAAAAGTGTCAGGAGCAGGAGCCAGCACAGTGTTAAAACTCATATCGGGCAGCCACAAGCCAACCCGGGGAGAGATTTATATTGACCATTTTCCCATCTCCCACTTTGGCCTGACAGAATTTAGGGACAGGATGAGCTACATGATCGGTACACCCGAGATCTTCGCCGGAACACTCTGGGACAATATTGCCGTAGGCAGAAAAGATCTGGGCATGAATCAGGTGATGCAACTTGTCGAAATCCTGGGATTCCACGATGTCATACAAAACCTGCCCATGGGTTTCGATACGGTCTTGTTTACCAGGGGAATCAAATTACCTGCCCATACCATCCGAAAAATCATTTTGCTCCGAACTTTACTGCATCCTGGCCAATTGCTGATGCTGGATGACCCCTTCCGGGATTTGTCAGATGAGCATATTGTAAATCTGGTTTCATACCTTAAGAAGCTTCCCACCACCCTGATCATTGCAGGTTGGCATCCTCTGGCTGAATCTCTTTTTGACAAAACCATTTTGCTCCCGGACTCTTCTAAATTGCAATGAGCATGAGTGCAAATCAGATTTTTAAAAACCTAAGTGTGCTTCCCAAATCCTCCAGGATGATTTATCGCAACGAACACGTTGAAAAAATCAGACCCTGGTGGATTGCTTCGATCCTTTTTCTGATCATTGCTTCCTTAACCCCCTGGACGCAAAATATCAACAGCAAAGCCCGTGTCACTTCCCTTCAGCAAAAGGACAGGCCTCAGGAAGTCAACTCCGCCATTTCCGGCAAAGTGATCAACTGGTACGTCAGAGAAGGTCAAAATGTTAAAAAAGGAGACACTTTGGTCCAGCTTCAGGAAATTAAAATGGAATACCTGGACCCGGAACTGATCCTGCGAACGCAGGAACAAATTTTGGCCAAGATACAGGCCAACGACAATTACACCGGCAAAGTCAGTACACTGGGAGCCCAATACAATGCCTTGAAAATGTCCCTGGACCTAAAGATCCGACAGATTAAAAACAAGATCCGTCAGACGGAGGCAAAATTGACCGCGGACAGTATGGACCTGGTGGCTGCAACCAATGATTACAACATTGCCACTCTCCAGTTTGAAAGACAAAAAGGGCTGTTTGACAAAGGCCTCGTTTCTCTGACACAACTGGAACAAAGAAATCAGGCTTTCCAGTCCGCCAGCGCCAAGAGAACATCATTTGAGATCAAATATGCCAACACCAAACAGGACTTGGCAAACCTCAACATTGAGTTGGGGGCTACCACCCAGGAGTATGCAGAGAAACTATCCAAAATTGAAGGAGACCGGTTTCAGACGCTCTCCCAGATATCCAATACAGAGGCCGATATAGCCAAACTCAAAAACCTTCGTACTTCATACGATATCAGAAACGATATGTACACCATACTCGCACCGCAAGACGGTCAGGTGATGGACATTCAAAAATCCGGCATCGGTGAAATCATCAAAGAAGGCGATAAACTTCTGCAAATCGTGCCCATGGGTGCAGACCCGGCTTTGGAAATGTTTATCAGACCCGTCGACCAGCCTCTGGTGGCACAGGGCCAGGAGGTCCGCATCATTTTCGATGGTTATCCGGCAATTATCTTCAGTGGCTGGCCTGAACAATCCTTTGGTACCTTTACCGGCAAGATCGTCGCGGTAGAGAATAATGTAACTCAGAATGGCCTCTTCAGGATACTGGTGACCCAGGATCCAGAAGACAAACCCTGGCCACCTTCACTTCGCATGGGGACGGGTGCTTCGACGATCACTCTGCTTAATGATGTCCCATTGATCTACGAAATATGGAGAAGAATCAATGGCTTCCCACCTGAATTTTATCAGGAGATAACCCCTAAAATGCAAAAGGATGCGAAGTAATAAAATCTTCCATTTTTTTTTCGCATTCCTTGTCTGCCAGCTTGCCTTCGGACAAGACAATTCGCCTGATCCAAATACCCTCAGCATTGATGAATTTATCAGTGTGGTCAGGGCCTATCATCCGGTGTTCCGACAGTCCGACCTGCAATACGAATCCTCCCTTGAAAGCCTTAAGGCGGCACGTGGAGGTTTTGACCCTGCCCTACAGATGTCTCTGGATGAAAAACAATTTGATCAAAAGGAGTATTTCCGGTATTCCGGTGCAAACCTGAAAATTCCCACCTGGTATGGCTTGGATTTTCAGGCAGGTCTGGCTCAAAATGATGGAGAAAGAATTTTTCCGGAACTGACCCCGGGCAGATCCCAATACCTGGGCCTGAAAATGCCTTTACTCCAGGGACTTGCATACGATAAAAGAAGAAATGCCGTACAACAGGCCAAACAGATGGTACTCTTTTCGAATGAGGAAAGGATTTCCATGAGAAACCAGACCTTGTTTGCCGGGATTAAAGCGTATTACGATTGGAAACTATGGGTGGAGCAAAAAAAACTGGCTGACAGTCTGGCGACTGCAAACCGGTTGAGATTTGAAATGGTTCGCTCGGGATTCTTTCTGGGGGAGAGGCCCGCCATCGACACGGTGGAGGCATTGAGTCAATGGCAACAATATCAAATTATTCAGATAGAGGCTGAGCAAAAACTTTTGGAGGCCAGATTTGAACTCAGCAATTTCCTTTGGCTCGAAAATGGAAATTACTACGATATTCCCGAGCGGGTTTCCCCTCCTGAAAATGAAGTGAACCTGCCTGTGTTGCTCAGTCTGACACAATGCCTGGATCAGGCTGTACTGCATCCCAAATGGAAACAGGCCGGCATCAAACTCAAATCTCTGGACCTCGAAAAGCGCCTTAAATTTCAAATGCTTCTGCCTACTGCAGACCTGGGTTTTCAAAGCTTATCGGCCGATCAGAGATTGTTTCCGGCGCAGGTTTTTCCTCAGGATAATTTTAAGCTGGGAATCGATCTGCAGATCCCTCTTTTCTTCAGACAGGGAAGAGGCGAATACAACAGAGCCAAAATCAAGATCAGGGAACAAAAACTGGAAATGGATATCCTCAACGCTGGATTGCGCAACGAAATACGAAAGTATCACAATGACGCAGCCCAATTCGCAGTACAGGTAAACATTCAGACCGAAGCTACAGAAAATTACCGCCAATTGTATGCTGCGGAACTGGAGCGATTTTCTACCGGCGAAAGCAGTCTGTTCCTGATCAACCAAAGAGAAAACAAATACCTTGAGTCAAGACAAAAATTGCTTTATCTCCAGGCAAAATCAGCCGTCTCAGCTTATGGCGTATCCTATGCGATGGGATCTCTGGCCAGAGAATAATGATTAAATCCGAATCTTTGATGAATTAAAAATTCGGTTTCCATGAGCCTGAAACTGCTTTACAGCAATTTATATTATGAATTATACTTTCCTTCTTTTTGCTCAGATGCCAGGTCGATGCGAAGAGGTCTGCCGTTAAAGCTGGCATTCTTGATTTTTCGCATCTGATCGGCTGAGTCGTGATCGGCAATAAAAAATGAATATACGCCTTTCATTTCGATATCTTTTACGGCACGGCCGCTCACTTTGGTGTGCTTGTAGATCATCTCGCGGATCTCATCGTACTTGAGCCCGTCTTTTTTACCTACATTGATAAATAGCCGCACCATCTTTCCGCTGCCGCCTGACTTGCCACTGCGTCCACCTTTGCCGGGTTTTCCTCCTTCCCAGGATCCTCCCCTGCTTTTCTCTCCTCTTCCTGCACTGCCGCGGGCGGTTTCATCCACATTGATATCAGGTGCATCGGTATAATTGATACCCATTCTTTTCAGTTCAGATTCAATCAACTTTTGCACGATGACTTCCTTATCCAGCTCCATGAGCGGCCAGATCCATTCATTCTTGAATCTTTTTAATTTGGCATCATCATCGCTGTCTGCCTTGAATGCTTCGATGAAATTCTTGATGCGGGCTTGTATAACCTGCTCCCCGTTGGGGATGAGATATCTCTCAAATTTGACTCCAGCCAGTTTCTCTATCTGGTGAAGTTTGTATGCTTCCCGAATATGCAATAAGGCAATTGATACACCCTTCTGCCCGGCTCTGGCGGTTCTGCCACTTCGGTGGGTATAGTTCTCGATATCATCCGGCAAATGGTAATGAATAATGTGGCTGATATTTTTTACGTCGATGCCTCGGGCTGCCACGTCAGTAGCCAGAAGGGCCTTGATGGCCTTGTGGCGAAAACGGTGCATCACTTTATCTCTTTGGGCCTGTGCCAGATCTCCGTGCAGACAGTCTGCAGAATATCCATCCCTAACTAAATGATCCGAAAGCTCCTGTGTCTCCGCCTTTGTAGTGCAAAAAACGATTCCATAGAAGTCTTCATGAAAATCGATGATCCTCTTGAGCGCTGTATATTTATCTTTTGCCTGAACTACAGAATACTGGTGACTTATGTTTTGCTGCGCAGTATTCTTTTTTCCAATGGTCACCTCCACAGGATCCTTCAGGTAGGTAGCGGCGATCCGCCTGATATCAGGCGACATGGTGGCAGAGAAAAGTCCGGTTATTTTTTCTTCCGGGGTTTCTGCCAGAATTCTTTCCATATCCTCGCGGAATCCCATATTGAGCATTTCATCTGCTTCATCGAGTACCACTGTACTCACATCCTGCAACTTGATCACCTTTCTTTCGATGAGGTCGATCAGTCGGCCTGGTGTAGCGACAATGATCTGAGAAGAATGGCGTATCTCACGGATCTGGGCAGTGATGCTACTGCCTCCGTACACAGCCACGATTCCGACAGGAGGCAGATGTTTGGAAAATTTCTTGAGATCGGATGCGATCTGCATGCAGAGTTCGCGGGTTGGAGAAATAATGAGTGCCTGCGTCGTGCGGACGTCCGGCTCTATATTTTGCAGTATGGGGAGACCAAATGCTGCAGTTTTACCCGTACCGGTTTGGGCAAGGGCGATCAGGTCTGATGCCTGTGATAAAAAGAGGGGAATGGCTTTGAGCTGAATGTCGGTAGGGTTCTCAAAACCGAGTTCTTCGATGGCCCTGCAAATGGCAGGATCCAGTCCTAAGGCTGAAAATGGATTCATGTTTTTTGTTTGATCAATGACAAATGAGTTTTCATTCCACTTCATTGACCAGCACCCACTTTATCAACCGGTCCGAAGACCCGTAAAAAAAACTGATCGAGAAGCGCAGAGGCCGGGGGGATCCCCGAAAAAAAAAGAGACCTGCCGCCTCTGAACGGCAGGTCTTCATCCCTATAAATCTTTTAAAGCTTTTTGATGGCAGACATACGCAACTTTTACGCAGGATCAACCAAACTGGCGGTCAAAAGATTCAGAGCAGACGGAAATCAGTTTCTTCTGAACCTGTTTCCACCACCACCGCCGCCTCCAAAGTTATTTGGGCGGAATGGTTTTCTCTCTCTCTGCTCTGGAGGTCTTGCCTCAGAAACAGAAATGTTCCTGTCCCTGACAGAAGCCTGGTCCAGGTTGCTGATCGCTTCCCGGGCCTCGTCGTCATTTGGCATGTCCACAAAGGCAAAACCTTTTGAGCGACCGGTCATTTTGTCCGTGATGATTTTCACAGACGCTACTTCGCCGTACTCAGAAAAAAGATCGGCGATCTGTTGTTCCCTGATTGAGTAATCAAGGTTACCTACGTAAAGATTCATGATAAAAATAATTAGAAATAAAAGAAAAAATTACAATGTGAGGAAAAACTTATAAGCTGGTGTGTTCTCTGATCAATAATCGTATTATGGACATATAACTACACAAAGATAGGAAAAATTCCCGAAAAGACCAAAATATTTTTAACCTTATTGCATTTTGGGCAAATTTTAACAGCCCCTCCCAAAGGGCATCGTCCGACTCTCCTTTGAATATTTTAAAATACTAGACAAAAAATCAATGCAAATCAGTATCATACAAATTTAATATTGTTGTATATGGAGGTTTTTTGGTGATTCAGGCCACAAGGTCTAATTTTGCATTTTGTTTCACCAAAATGAGTATTGCTATGGATCATTTAAAATTCAAAGGTCATACTTATGTCTACCTGTTGGGATTTTTCCTGCTGAGTCTGCTGCTGTACGTTCAGAGCCTGGGTTTTGGCTATGTGCTGGACGATACCATCGTATTGGATGAAAACAAGTTTGTGGCCAAGGGATTTGGTGGCATCTGGGACATTCTGTCCAAAGAGAGTTTTACAGGATATTTTGGAGAGCAAAAAAACCTGGTGGCAGGTGCCCGTTATCGTCCGCTTTCCATTGTAACCTTTGCCATTGAGCTGGGTCTGTTTGGGAAAAACCCTTTTATCAGCCACCTGATCAACATTCTATTGTATTCGCTCGCCGGCTGGGCCGTATTCAGGCTCATGGTTCTGCTTAAGATCTCCAACACCCAGGGACCCATGCCTTGGCTGCCATTGATTTCAGCCCTCCTGTTCCTCACCCATCCGATTCATTCTGAAGCTGTAGCCAATATCAAGGGTCGGGATGAGATCATGTGTTTCCTTTTTTCAGTCCTTGCTCTCAATGCGCTCATCCGGTATAGGGATCAGGGAAAAACGCTTTTTGCCATCAGTTCCGCCGTTTTATTTTTCCTGGCCCTGATGTCCAAGGAAAATGCGATCACTTTTTTGGCAGTCGCTCCGCTTGTCCTTGTCTTTTTCAGGCAAAGCAACTGGACCTCCGCTATTCGGAGCAGCCTGGTATTGTTCCCGTCTGCCATCCTCTTTCTGATTATCCGCGCATCGGTCATTGGTTTCTTTTTTGACCATGGTCAGCAGATCACAGATCTGATGAACAATCCATTTGTAGGCATGACCGGAGCTCAAAAATTCTCCACCATCCTGCTCAGTCTGGCCTGGTATCTCAAACTGCTGTTCATTCCCCACCCGCTGACCCATGATTATTACCCTTATCACGTACCCAAATTGGATCCGGGAGATGGATTGGCCATTTTATCTTTCCTCAGTCTTGCTGCCATCAGTTTTCTGGCCTACAGGTTGGGCAGAAAACATAAGGTCGCCTGGTTTGCCATGCTGTATTTCTGGATCACGATATCCATCGTCAGCAATGTCGTTTTTCCGGTAGGAACTTTTATGAACGAGCGATTTCTTTTCATGCCCTCCTTAGGATTTGTCATGGTGCTGGCATATTTCATCCATTCAGCCTGGTTCAGCGGCATACGCTGGCAGCGTACTTTTGCCACCACCCTGCTTCCCGTCCTGCTCCTGTTGTATTCAGTGCGTACGATGACGAGGGTCCCCGACTGGAAAGATGCCATGTCGCTTAATCTGGCCGGGGTAAAGGTTTCAAAGAACAGCGCCCGTGTCAACCTTTTTACCGGTGTGAGTTATTTCCAACTCTACCAAAAGGAAACTGACCAGACAGCAAGGAAAAAATACCTGGATCTGGCACTCCGTTATATCGATCGGTCCTTGTACATCTTCCCTACTTATGGCCAAGGCTTGAACATGAAAGCGGGAATCCTGGCAGAATACCATAAAATGGATGGCAACCTCAAAGGATTTCTGGATAACATCCGGGATATCATCATCAAAAAACCGGACCTTGCCTTTGTGCATGAATATCTTCAGTACCTGATGAAAAGCCAGGACAACCGTTATGAGTTAAGCGTTTTCCTCAGGGAGCTCGGTTACGAATACTATTTCCAAAAAATGAGAAAGTATGACCTGGGCATACAGTTTATGACCATGGCCAAGGAGATGAGACCATTCAGTATGGATTATGCCAAAGAACTGGCGGAAATTTATGAGGCATATTCCAAGAAAAGCGGATTGAGCCCCCAACAGAGGGATGAGATGCTGAAAAAAGCGGCAGAACTCCGTAATCCACTTTCCATGACCCAGTTGAAATGAGCCAGGAAAATCTCTGCAGGCTGGCTTTGTACCGGGCAGAAATGATCGGATCAGGAATCGCTAAAAACCTGATCGCTTACTGTGGCAGTGCAGAAGAAGTATTGAAAACTTCCAAGCACAAGCTCATTAAAATACCCGGAATCGGGGAGGCTACAGCTGAGGCCGTCTCCAAAGTATCCAAGCTGGATCAGGCTGAAAAGGAACTTACATTCATTGAAGAAAAAGGCATCAGAATGTTGTTTCACACAGATGAGGATTATCCATCGCGTCTCCGTCAGTATCACGACTGCCCCATGATGTTGTTTTACAAAGGAAGTTCAAATTTAAATTCAGAACGGGTGGTTGCTGTTGTGGGGACTCGTTCGGTAACAGATTATGGCAGATCGGTGACTGAAAAACTGCTGGCTCATCTGGCAGAATTTAAAGTGCTGATCGTAAGTGGCCTTGCCTTCGGTGTGGATACCATTGCCCACAGGGCTGCATTGACACAGGGTCTGGAGACCGTGGGCGTGCTCGGACATGGATTGGACAGGCTTTATCCCTCTGAAAATGAAAGTCTGGCCAGAAAAATGATGGCATCAGGTGGATTACTAACCGAGTTCATGACCGGCACGCGTCCCGACAGGCAGAATTTCCCTATGAGAAACCGCATAGTCGCCGGAATGTCCGATGCAGTGGTGGTGGTCGAAACCAAGAGGGAAGGCGGCAGCATGATCACTGCTGAATTGGCCAACGACTACAATAAAGATGTATTTGCCTTTCCCGGACGTGTGGATGACGAATATTCCGCCGGATGCAACAAACTGATCCGCGATCACAAAGCCCATTTGATTGAATCCGGGCAGGATCTGACAGACCTCATGCGCTGGAACCGCCTGGGAGATGAACCCAACCTAAAGATTCAGCCAGCTCTTTTTCACGACTTGCCGGAATCAGAACAAAGGGTATTCGATTATATCCGGAACAATCAAAAAGTACATATTGATCTGTTACATAAATCTCATTCCTTAACTCCTGGCGAAATGGCAGGAATCCTGCTCAGCTTACAGATTAAAGGTCTGGTCCTGGTTCATCCCGGTAAAATTTATTCGACCGTATGAAAAGCATCCGATATAGAATTTCAATTTCCTGGATCTTTATATTCCTGATCCTGGGTTTTTACCAAAATGCCTGTGCCCCCTCCGTCCGCACAAATTCATCAGCCGAAGCCACTCCGCATCCCGGAAAACCAGCTCCTAAAAAAAATGTGATTTTGCTGATCGGAGACGGAATGGGATTGACACAGATCAGTGCCGCCATGTTCCGAAACCAAAATCGCCTCAACCTGGAGCGTTGTCCGTATATTGGGATTCACAAACCCGCATCTGCCGATGACCTGATCACAGATTCAGCCGCCGGCGCAACCGCATTCTCCACCGGTCACAAAACAAAAAACGGATATGTGGGAATGGACGCTTTCGGACGGGCACATGAAACCATTCTGGAACGCGCCCAGCGACTGGGCTTCTCAACCGGTCTCATCGCCACCTCCACCCTGCAGCACGCCACGCCGGCAGCATTCGCCGCACACCAGCCCGATCGCGATTCCTACGAAGCCATAGCGATGGATATGAGTCGCTCGGGATGTAACCTGATGATCGGGGGTGGAAAAAAGTATTTTGACAGAAGGAAAACAGACGACCTGGTGCTTTCCGATAGCCTTGAGGCCAAGGGCTACTTCGTGACGGACTATTTCGAAAATGAATTTAGTAGTTACAGGCTGCCTCAGGTGGACAAGCTCGTTTACTTTACAGCCGACGGAGATCCGCTGCCGGCATCCAAAGGCAGGGACTATCTGACCAGGGCTACAAAGGTAGGTGCGGAATTTCTCCACAGGATCCGAGGCAGCAAGGGATTCTTCCTCATGGTGGAGGGCTCTCAGATAGACTGGGCCGGCCATGCCAATGAAACAGATTACCTGATCGCAGAAATGCTTGATTTTGACCAGGCCATCGGGGCAGCCCTGGACTTTGCTCAAAAGGATGGCAATACCCTGGTAGTCATCACGGCAGATCACGAGACGGGTGGCATGGCCATCAACCCCGGGTCCCGTTCCGACAGCCTGGTGGTTTCCTATAGCACCCTGAAACACACGGGTAGCTTGATTCCCGTATTTGCCTTCGGACCCGGTGCATCTTCCTTTGCCGGAATCTACGAAAACACTCAGATCTATTTCAAGATTAAAAATTTTCTGTTGGATAACCAATAGAATTTTGCCCGGATCCAACCATCCTGCCCGGATGTGAAATTAACCCATCCGGCGCATTAACCTGTCATTAACATCCCGGACTGTCCAGGCCTTCCTCTTCCTGCTTTAATGCCCCAATCAACTCCAATTGCTTTGATTGAATTGCCATAAATTTTCCTGGTCGGGAGCTGATAAGCAGTTAAAATGATCCGCCAAAGCCACAAATAGCAATCAGGAATGAAGGCGAACAGGCAAATTATAAAACATATTAAATTTTTATTTAATGTAAAAAATTAATCCTTTCACAGTCTTATAGAAATCTTAAGGCCTGTTAATTCAATTCAAAAATCACCCGTTTGGTCGTTAAATTGCAACCTTTCGTCGGTTTTCACTGTCTTAGTATCAAAATAAATGCAAACTTTGCAACGTTATTACAATCATATAATCCTTATATCACAAAATATATCGATTAAAACAAAATTAAATTTGGTTACTATGAAGAAGTTCGTCATGTTTTCAGTGTTGTTGATGTTAAGCGTTCTTGGAAACGCTCAGTTGAGTTCTGACTCCCGCCCGGAAGTTTTCAGAGGAGTTATTTACGATCTCAGAACTTCAAGACCATTGGAGGGCGCTGAGGTCAAAATCCAGACCCTGAGTGGCGAAATTCATACCATGACGGATGAATCCGGATATTTCACCCTCTCAGGAGTTTCCAAGTCTCCTTTCACACTGGTCATATCTATGACAGGCTATCAGGACAAGGTGCTGGAACAAGTCAGCCGCATCGATGAAGTGGAATACTACATCGGGCTGGAGCAAAAAGGTGTAAGACATCCTGGCTCCGGACTCTGATCAAGATATTTGTGGTTAGAATGAAAAAAGTACCCGGTACCGCTTGGTCCGGGTATTTTTATTTCACTCAGGAAGCATGGCTTTCGATGCTTTCTCCAAAATAAGGACCCCCTTTTCTGAATTTCGTTTCATTATAATTCATAATTGTTCGATCCCTGAAGTCCTGAACTGGGGCTGTGTGTTCAAAGTTCAGGTTCACAAAGATGGCTGGGAGAAAATCAACCAGGATACTGACCATTATGTAATTCGTTGTATTTTAGAGTTTTACTGTATTTCCAATTTAACCTGTTCTCTTTTTTGGGTCTGTTTGTCCCGACCTGCCGGTATACTTCCTGATCCTTCGCAAGACCTTTGCAGATAAATTCTATATTTGCCTGCTCAAGCGCCAGCCATGCAGCAAAGCTATCCCATTAAAGTCAAGGAAGTTCGGAAGGAAACCTCATCCTGTGTGTCCATCGAATTGGACATTCCGGAAGATCTGAAACCTGCATTCCAGTACAAACCAGGGCAATACATCAACCTGATCAAGACCGTAAATGGCGAGGAGCTTCACAGATCCTATTCTCTGTGTTCTTCCCCCCAGGACCATAAGTGGCGCGTGGCAGTCAAGTTGCTTGAAGGAGGAGCCTTTTCCACTTATGCCAACCGCGACCTGAAAGCAGGCGATATTCTGGAGGTTATGCCTCCCAATGGAAAATTTACCGTCCCCATTGATCCTGCTCAGAGTCACTCCTACCTTTTTGTAGCGGCAGGTAGTGGAATAACTCCCTGCATTTCCCTGATCCGCTCCATTTTGCACCATGAACCCTCCAGCACGATCAGATTAATTTATGGTAGCCGCAGAACGGAAGAAGTGATCTTCCTAGAAGAGTTGGAGGCCCTTAAAAACATATACATGACACGTTTATCTCTTTATTTTGTCCTGAGTCAGGAAAGTATGGAGGAGGAGGTTTTCCATGGCAGGATTGGTGCGGAAAAATTGCGCCTTTTCTGTGGAAAACTGTACGAGCCGAAGGAGCTAGACGGTGTTTTCATTTGTGGACCAGAGGAGATGATCTTTGAATCAAAAGATGAATTCGAAAGTCAGGGGATCAATCCAGACCGGATTCATTTCGAACTTTTCGGAACTAAAGGCTTGCCGCCAGTTAAATCTGCGGGTGTCTCCACCCCCGGATCCAAAGTTCGGGTCAGACTCAAAGCAGATGGCCGCACCATGAATTTTGAAATGGAATCCGGGAAAGACAACATCCTGGATGCCGCCCTGCGCAATAAGGCACGATTGCCCTATGCCTGCAAAGGAGGAGTGTGTTGCACTTGTAAGGCTAAACTGGTGGAAGGGGAAGTGGACATGCTCAGAAATTATGGTCTGGAGCCCGATGAGGTGGAGGCAGGGTATATCCTGACTTGCCAGGCCATACCCAAATCAAATGAGATTTCTGTGGATTATGATCAATAATCCGCTTTGATTGTTAAGGATAAAGCTTAAAGAAAACATTCATGACTATCGAAGAACTTGAAAGAAAATTCCAGGATAGAATCGATGCAGAAGAAAAGATCGAAGCAAAGGACTGGATGCCGGAAGAATACAGAAAGACGCTCATCCGTCAGATCTCTCAACACGCCCATTCCGAAGTGGTCGGTATGTTGCCTGAAGGGAACTGGGTGACCCGGGCCCCGAATCTCAAGAGAAAAGCCATTTTATTGGCTAAAATCCAGGATGAGGCCGGTCATGGTCTGTATTTATACAGTGCTGCCGAAACTTTGGGTGTGGAGCGGGATTCCTTGATCGATGACCTCCATTCAGGCAAAGCAAAATACTCCAGTATTTTCAATTATCCCGCCATATCCTGGGCCGATATGGGTGCCATTGGCTGGCTGGTGGATGGGGCAGCTATTATGAATCAGGTGGCTCTGTGCCGAACCTCCTACGGACCCTATGCCAGGGCCATGGTCAGGATTTGCAAAGAAGAAAGTTTTCACCAGCGCCAGGGCTATGATATACTCCTGAGCCTTAGCCGTGGAAATGCGGCCCAGAAAAGAATGTGCCAGGACGCCATCAACCGCTGGTGGTGGCCCTCCCTGATGATGTTTGGTCCCAATGATGCCCACTCTCCTCACTCTGCTCAATCCATGAAGTGGAAGATCAAAAGGGTGAGCAACGACGAACTGAGGCAGCGTTTTGTGGATATGACCGTACCTCAATGCGAAATTCTGGGAATGAAACTTCCTGACGATAAATTGAAGTGGAATCCGGAAAGAGGACATTACGATTTTGGTGAAATTGACTGGTCAGAATTTAACAACGTCCTCAAAGGCAATGGTCCATGCAATAAGGAAAGATTGGCAGACAGACTCAATGCCCATCTGGATGGAGCCTGGGTCCGGGAAGCGGCCATGGCACATTCTGAAAAAAGAGCAAGAAGAACAGCATAACAATTCCTGGATATGAAAAACTGGCCCCTGTTTGAGATTTTTATTCGCAGCAAAAACGGACTGGACCATCGTCATGTGGGCAGCCTTCATGCAGCAGATGCCGAGATGGCCATCGAAAATGCCCGCGATGTGTACACGCGCCGAATGGAAGGTGTCAGTATCTGGGTGGTGGAATCGAAAAATATCACCGCATCCGATCCATCAGAAGCGGAAGCTCTTTTTGAGCCGGCGATGGATAAAATTTACAGACATCCCACTTTCTACGATCTTCCCGACGAACTCAAACATATGTAAGCGGTATGATACCCAAAGACCATCTTTTTGATTTTATGCTGATCCATGCGGACACCTCACTGATCATCAGTCAGAGGTTGAGCGAATGGTGTGGACACGGACCTGTATTGGAGCAGGATATGGCCATGACCAACCTTGCGCTGGACCACATCGGCAGAGCCCGCTTGCTGTACCAATATGCATCAGAACTCGAAAACGCCGGCAGAAGTGAAGACGAGCTTGCCTTTCTTCGCGATGAGCTGGATTATAAAAACCTCCTTCTGGCAGAATATCCGAATACGGACTTTGCCTTTACGGTGACCCGGCAATTCTTTCTGGACGCTTTTTACATCGATCTGCTCGATAAACTTTCTGGCTCGGCTGATTCCCGTCTGGCTCACATCGCCAACAAGTCATTGAAGGAAACCCAGTACCATTACAAATGGAGCAGCGATTGGATGATCCGTCTGGGCGATGGGACTGAGATCAGTCATGAAAAAGTACAAAATGCCGTCGACCGCCTATGGGAATATACCGGAGAAATCTTTCAGCCTGCTGAATGTGAACTGGGCATGATGGAGGCTGGAGTGGCACCTTCCTATGAGGAATTGTCAGACTCCTGGCATCAAAGGGTGAATTCGGTATTAGCTGAAGCTACCCTTAAAAAACCTCAATCCACCTGGCAGCAAAAAGGAGGCAAAACCGGTCATCACACCGAGCATTTGGGCTATCTGCTGGCAGAAATGCAATATATGCAGAGAGCTTATCCGGGACTGGATTGGTAATCAGCTACCTGTTTTTCCGACCCTGTCGGAATATGTCATAAGTCATGATTGAAACCCATTATAATTCCGAAACAAAACAGAGGATTGAAAGAGCCATCCAGGTATTGGAAACCGTTTCAGATCCTGAGATTCCCGTGTTGAGTGTTTTGGATCTCGGCGTGATCCGACAGATGAAAATTGTGAATCAGCTGCTACACGTAGACATCACGCCTACATATTCCGGATGCCCGGCCATGAAGGTAATTGAATTATCTGTAGAAGCTGCATTGTTGGAAGCAGGTCTGGGACCGGTCCAAATCCATACCGTGATCGATCCCGCCTGGACCACTGACTGGATCTCAGAAGAAGGACAACGCAAACTTAGGGAATATGGCATTGCACCTCCCAATACAGCCGAGCGGATTGCACGCTTGAAAGGAGATGCGCCCAGGATTGCCTGTCCCCGCTGTGGTTCAGAAGATACGGTATGCGTCAGTGAATTTGGTTCTACTGCCTGCAAGGCATTTTACAAGTGCAAGTCCTGCCTGGAACCGTTTGATTATTTTAAATGTCATTGATCCCTTTATGTTGAAAATTGGAATTGTCGGAATGGGAACCATGGGCAGAGGAATCGCCCAGGTAGCCGCCATGTCAGGTTGTGAAGTCCTGGTATTCGACGCACAGTCATCTATGCTGGAGCGATCGAAAGAAGAACTGGTCGCCAACCTCAAGAGTCTGACGGAAAAAGGTAAAATTTCTCAGGCCGAATCAGAAGCCGTTCAAAACAGATACCATTGGTGTCATCAACTCAACCAGCTTTTCCAGTCAGATTGGATCATTGAAGCGATCAGAGAGGACCTGGATCTCAAAAAACAAATTTTCCTTGAGTTAAGTGGCATTGTTTCAGATCAATGCATTCTGGCTACCAATACATCCTCCCTTTCTGTCACCTCCCTGGCATCATCCGTTACCCTTCCGGAAAGATTTATCGGCATTCATTTTTTCAATCCCGCTCAGATCATGCCCTTGGTGGAGGTAGTTCCTGCCATTCAGACCGATCCGACTGTTCTGGAAAAAAGTCTGACGTTGATTCGTGATTTTGGCAAACTACCCATTTCGGTAAAAGATACACCGGGATTCATCGTAAACCGGATCGCACGGCCTTATTACGGGGAGGCGCTCCGGATACTCGAAGAAGGGATAGCGGATATCGCAACCATAGACTGGGCCATGACCCGGTTTGGGGGATTCAAGATGGGCCCTTTTAAACTGATGGATTTTATTGGTCACGATGTAAACTACCAGGTGACCGAAACCATCTTCAAAGCCTTTTATTACGACCCCAGGTACAGACCCTCCTTCACCCAAAGGAATCTGGTGGAAGCAGGTTATCTGGGACGCAAATCCGGACGAGGGTTTTACGACTACCGCGAAGGTGCCGAGGTGAAACCTCCCCTGGAAGACGAAACATTGGGCAAGAGCATCTTTGAACGGATCATCGCAATGTTGATCAACGAAGCAGCCGAAGCCCTGTTCTTGGGCATCAGCAGCCGGGATGATATTGAAACTGCCATGACACGCGGTGTCAATTATCCCAAAGGTCTGTTGGCATGGGCTGATGAAATAGGCATCGCTCAGTGTGTGACCCGTATGGACCGGCTTTACGAAAGATACCGCGAGGACCGCTACCGATGCAGCCCCTTGCTGCGGACCATGGCAGATGAACAGCAAAAATTTTTCTGATGTCCGATAAGCCCATTCACCAGGATCTCTCTGCTCAGGTTTTGGACCGGATGTTTCGACAGGACGGGTTCAGCCAGTGGATGGGGATGGAAATACTCGAAATTTCAGAAGGGCATTGTGTTTTAAGGATGACCGTGAGAAAAGAAATGCTGAACGGCTTTGACGTAGCTCACGGAGGGATTACCTATTCACTTGCAGACAGTGCCTTTGCCTTTGCCTGCAACAGCTACAACCACCTGAGTTTGTCCGTGGAGACTTCCATTTCACACAGCAGAGCGGTGAGGGAAGGCGATATTTTGACAGCAAAAGCGGACCTGATCACCCAGACAAAAAAGATCGGCAACTTTCAGGTGATCGTGCTCAATCAGCACCATGAGATCGTAGCTGTATTTAAAGGGATTTGCTACAGAACAGACAAAAAAGTGGTTGAATGAAATCAAACAGCTATATAATTGATGGGGTCCGCACACCCATCGGCTCCTTTGCCGGAAGCCTGGCTACGGTGCGCACAGATGATCTGGCGGCTCATGTCATCCAGGCTCTGATCGCAAAACATACCGATCTCGATCCTGCAGCCATAGAGGATGTAATCCTCGGGTGCGCCAATCAGGCAGGAGAAGACAACCGCAATGTGGCCCGCATGGCTTTATTACTGGCAGGATTGCCTTACAGTGTGCCAGGGGAAACCGTAAACAGGTTATGCGCTTCCGGAATGTCAGCGGTCATCCATGCTCACCGCGCCATACAGACTGGTGACGGTCAAATTTTTCTGGCAGGTGGCGTCGAAGGAATGACCCGGGGACCCTGGATTATTTCAAAGACCAGTTCCGCCTTTGGCAGGGATGCACAGATGTACGACAGCTCTTTTGGCTGGAGGTTCGCCAATCCCAAAATGCTTCAATCCTATGGCTGTGACAGCATGGGGCAGACAGCGGAAAACCTGGCCCAGATACACAGCATTTCAAGAACGGACCAGGACCTGTTTGCCCTCCGCTCTCAACAAAAATACGACAGCGCCCAGAAGGCTGGCTTTTATTCCGGGGAGATCACACCTGTCCCTGTCCAGAAATCCAAAAACGAGCGGTTTCTGTTTGGTGAAGATGAATTTCCGAAAGGATCGACCACTCTTGAAAAATTAGCAGCCCTCAAACCGGCATTTGACCAAAATGGATCTGTGACCGCAGGAAATTCTTCCGGACTGAATGATGGGGCAGCATGTTTGCTGATCGCTTCGGATCAGGCTTTGAAAGATTTTTCTTTGGCCCCATTAACCAGGATCGTCAGTTCTGCTGTCGTGGGAGCAGAACCCAGGATCATGGGTATTGGTCCGGTAGAAGCCAGCCGCCTGGCCTTGAAACGGGCTGGTTTGACCCTGGACCAAATGGATTGGATTGAATTGAACGAGGCTTTTGCTGCTCAGGTCCTTGCCTGCACCAGAACCCTGGGTCTGGAAGACGATGATCCCAGGATCAATCCCAATGGGGGTGCCATTGCCCTGGGTCATCCCTTGGGCATGACCGGAGCCAGAATTCTGCTTACAGCCTCCCGCCAGCTCAGCCAGACAAGTAAACGCTTTGCCTTATGCACCATGTGTATCGGCGTAGGCCAGGGATATGCGGTGATCCTGGAAAACACGACAAACCGATGACCTGTGCGGGTGGGTGAATTTCAGCTTTTGCCTCAGATCCTGTTAAATCAGATACAGGACTTTCTGGCGAGCGAGCTGGGGTAATCTTTTTGATTGAGCAATAATGAACAATGGCCATTTGTCTGCGTTTTAATGCAAAACATCTTGAAAAAATCTCATTTGGTAGAATTTTCAATTTAACTGATTGTATACGGGATATTTTTGCAACCATAAAAACTAATTATAACATGAAAATCAAATTCATTCTGACACTATTCGCCCTCGTGGGACTTTTATCCACAAATGTCTCTGCACAGACTGCAGACGAAATCATCGAAAAACATATAGCGGCCATCGGGGGAGCTGACAAACTTTCCAAACTGAATTCGGTCATTATGGAAGCCAAAGTGGTGGCCCAGGGAATGGAAATCCCTATGACCATGACACGCGCCCACAACAAAGGTTGGAGACTGGATATCAACGTAATGGGCATGAATGGTTGGATCGTGATGCGTCCGGACTCAGGATGGACTTTTATGCCATTCCAGGGTCAGACCAAGCCTGACGCGATGCCGCAGGAAGCCATTAAAGAGGGTTTGGATCAGTTGGATGTGCAAAGCGAATTGTTTAACTACAAAGAGAAAGGACACACTGTAAGTTACCTGGGAATGGACGACGTAGAAGGCACAGAGTGTTATAAACTCAAAGTGGTCACCAAAACAGGGAATACCAATTATTACCTGATCGATCCTTCCACGCATTACATAGTCCGGTCCATAACAAAAAGAAAAGCGAATGGACAGGAAATGGAAGTGGAGTCTGATTTCAGCAACTACAAACCGATCGAAGGCGGTTACGTTTTTGCTCATACGATCACCAGCCAGATGGGACCCATGGAAGTAGTAAAAATCACAGTGAACTCAGAGATTCCAGACAGTAAGTTCACTTCTGGCATGTAATCCCTACTATCGGCAGAAGATTTAAAATTTTTGATTATACGGGTCTGAATGGGCCCGTTTTTTTTACGATTAAACCCTCTATCATGAAGCATTGGTTTCTTTTTCTTTCATTCATCCTCGCAGAAATCTCGGCCTTGCAAGCTCAAACCAAGGTCAATTCAAGCACATTTGGTGCCATTGAAGCACGTGCCCTGGGACCGGGTACGATGAGCGGCCGAATAACGGCCATCGAAGGCGTCAACAAAGACGGCAAAACCCTGTACATAGGCACGGCAGGTGGAGGAATATGGAAAAGTACCAATGCAGGCGCATCCTTTAATCCCATTTTTGACAAATACTGCCAGTCCATCGGAGCCATCGCCATCGATCAAAATGATCCCAAGGTAATTTATGCCGGAACGGGTGAAAGCAATATGCGGAACTCCGTTTCGATCGGCAACGGATTGTACAAATCCACTGACGAGGGATCCAATTGGGTCAAATTGGGCCTGGATTCGACAGAACACATCAGCAAAATCATGCTGGATCCTTCCAACTCCAGCATTGTATACGTAGCAGCTCCTGGCCCGCTGTGGTCGGACAGTCCACATCGGGGATTATATAAGTCAGTGGATGCCGGCAAATCCTGGGAAAAAATATTGTACGTCAATCAAAGAACGGGTTGCGCAGACATCGCCATCGATCCCAGAAATCCCAATATTGTTTTTGCGACAACCTGGGAGTTCAGACGCAAGCCCTATTCTTTTGAATCAGGAGGAAAAGGAAGCGCCCTTTACAAATCAGAGGATGCCGGCAAAACCTGGCGCAAGATCACAAAAGGTCTTCCGGAAGGAGATTTCGGACGCATAGCGCTCACTTTGGCACCCAGTGCTCCGGATAATATGCTGGCTATCGTAGAATCGAAGAATACAGGCTTGTTTATCTCTTCGGATGCGGGTGAAAGCTGGAAAACCCAATCCGCCACCTTCAATGTGGTCTCAAGACCTTTTTACTTTTCCACGCTGGTGGTCGATCCCAAAGACCATAAAAGAGTATACAGGCCGGCTCTTAGTTTTTCCTATTCTGACGATGGGGGTTATTCTTTTACGGACGCCTCCAACGACGGAGGATGGGTGCATTCCGATCATCACGCACTTTGGATCAACCCCAACAATACCAACCATATGGTCCTTGGGACAGATGGCGGTGTTTACATCAGCAATGACAGGGGAGCAACCTTTACATTTTGTCACAATCTGCCGGTGGGTCAGTTCTATCATGTCGCGGTAGACACCAAAACTCCCTACAATATTTATGGAGGCTTGCAGGACAATGGAAGCTGGATAGGACCTTCAGCCAAACCAGGAGGCATTTCCAATGGAGATTGGAAGACTTTATACTGGGGAGATGGATTCTGGACCGTTCCCGATCCATCCGACCCGGATATTGCATATGCTGAATACCAGGGAGGCCACATGGCCCGCATTGATCTGAACAGTTTCAAAACTTGGCCTATTCAGCCAATGCAAACCCCCAAAGAAGAAAAACTTCGGTGGAACTGGAACACTCCAATCATCACCGGCCAAAAGAATAAGAAGAATCTGTACGTGGGTGCGCAGTACCTGTTTAAATCAACCGATCAGGGCAGAAACTGGGTTCGCATTTCACCGGATCTTACCACCAACGATAAATCAAAACAAAACCAGGAAGAATCAGGCGGGCTTTCTGCCGACAACACCAGTGCCGAAAATCACTGTACCATTTTTACTGCAGCAGAATCCCCTCTCGACGAAAATGTCATTTGGGTGGGTACCGATGATGGCAATCTGCAAATTACCATGGATGGAGGAAAAACCTGGAAGAATACCAGCGCAGCATATGCACAATTGGGCATTCCCGCTCAAACCTGGGTAAGCAGCATAGAGGCTTCCAGATTTGATGTGAAGACCGCATTCGCCACCCTGGACAACCATGCTTACGGAGACCATCATACCTACTTGATCAAAACCACAGACAGCGGAAAAACCTGGTCGAGAATTACCAGCTCTGAATTCACTGGCTTTGCCCACAAAATAACACAGGACAGGGTCAATGAAAACCTGCTCTTCCTTGGAACGGAGAGTGGCTTGTTCACCAGTCTGGATGGAGGACTCAGCTGGTTCCGGATGAAAAACAACATTCCGGATTATGCTCTGGTCAGAGACATCCAAATTCATCCTTCCGAAAATGCACTGATCATCGGTACACACGGTAGAGGAATCTATGTGATCGATGATATCTCTGTTTGGAGAATGATGTCCAAAGAAATCGCAGAGAGGGATGTCTATTTGTTTCCGTTGGAATCAAGGGTTATTTCGGATGGAAAATATGGTGGCGGCAGTCCTTTTTCAGGAGGTTGGAACGCACCCAATCCGGAATCCATTCCTGCTTTTCAATATTATCTGAAAGACAGAATGATGAGCGGCGAAGCCAAACTGGAGGTTTTTGATATGGAAGGTAAGCTTGTGCAGACCATACCGGCAAGTAAGAGAAAAGGAATAAATAAAGTTTACTGGAACTATCGCATGAAACCGCCACGGGTAGCAGAAGGAGGTGCCAAATTGGATTTCGGAGGTTTTACTGCGCCTCAGGTTTTACCGGGCAATTACAAACTAAAACTGACTGCTGGCAACAAAGTAATTGAAGATACCTTGACACTTTTGCATGAGGACGAGAAAAACTACAACCTGGAGGACAGAAAACTTCAACATGAAATTGCCATGCGCTATTACAGGATGCACGAAGATCTGGCACGAACGGTGGAAGAATTACAAAATGAGATCAATCTGTATAACCAGGCCATTCCAAAAATAAAAAACAAAAAAAACAAAATCGTGGCAACCACTTACCGCGATCAGTTGGAGACACTCAGATCCACACTTTTGGCTACCAAACAGAAATCTGTATTTGCAGATGAAACCAAATTAAGGGAGGAGATCTCTGAAGCATACGGCAATGTCGCCGGTGGAAATCAGAGGCCTTCCAACCTGATGATAGAACGATCCGTCCTGCTGCGATCCAGGGTTGATCAGGCTATGGAGGATGTAAAGAACAAAAAGATGAAAGAAGGGAAAAAATGTGCGGATATCCTTAAATCTGAAAGAATTGATATCCCTGCAAAACCCTGATTTTTTCAATTTATTTCAGTGCTGACATAATTTTTTTTTGTTGATATAAGGTATATTTTATCTGTTTGAATTCTATTTTGAATGGATTAAGCATGATAATTAAAAAAATAAATTGCATGAGTGTCCAGGGTAGGTGCAAGTGAGAGACTAGTTGATACTTTTACCCTTCCAAAGCTCAAGCTCAGAGTATCTTGATAAATTCTGGGCTTACGATGCGGGCTCTTCTGCACACGTACGTTTCTCATTTTTAAAGATCTCCTTCTTCAGATATCCGAATTGCTTCATGCATTCTGAATTCTTAGGTTGGCGGTTCATTATACCAGGTTTTATCAGGTTACCACGGCTTGATTTTGATAAACTTAGTATATATGAATCCAGGAAAATCCTCCTTTCAGGGAGGCTCGAAAATTTCGATTTGGGGTATGGGCCGATTGGGCATTGTCGGCAGATTGAGTTTTTTTACATCTGTTGTCTGCCTTCTTTTGTCATCGCAAACCTCGCTGAAAGCTCAGGGAAATTCCTGTGCAAATGCCACGGTTATCGATGCGGGAGATTGCAGCGGTTCTTTCTCATTGGATAATACCTTTACAGATACCCGATGTTCCAACACTAGGGCTGCGTGGTTCAGGTTCACTCCCTCCACTTCAGGTATCTATACCCTTACTGCCAACGGACCATCAGGCCGGAATCCGGTCATTTTTGTCCACACTTCTTGTAGTGCAGGCGGTACCTGTCACAACGGCTCCGCAGGTACAACAGAGACTGCAACCGTGAGCTTGTTGGTTGGAACCACTTATTTTATAAACGTAGAAATAAATGGAGATGGCACATTCTCTGATTTTTGTGTTTCAGATCCTTGCATACCTTCCGGTGTAAGTATTACCTGCCCTTCCAATACGACAGTGGAATGTGCGATCAACGTACCTGCACCCAACCCTGGATCCATTGTTTTCAGTTCCAACTGTGGCGGATCGGTCGTCCACGTATCAGATGTGATACGCGATCAGAGCTGTCGCGACCGCTATTACATTGACCGGACCTACTCCGTCAGAATCGCAGGAACGGATTACGCCAGTTGCGTGCAGGTCATCAGGGTACACGATAGCATCGCGCCCAGTATAATCTGCCCAAGAGATGTTTCCGTGACCTGTGACGAAGATATACCTCCAGTAAATGTCGCACAGGTATTGTCCGGCGACCACTGTGCCAATACAGGTGTTGTAAATTCATTTGTGTCTGATGTCATCAGCAACCAGACCTGCATGAACAGGTATACACTCACCCGAACTTATGCAGCTACAGATACCTGTGGCAATGTGCGTCAATGCAATCAGGTGATCACTGTCAATGATACCCAGCTTCCTACTGCACGTTGTCAGGATCTGCTGGTTTACCTCGAATCAAATGGTGCCATCACCATTGATCCTTCTCAACTCGACAATGGCAGTACTGATAATTGTACCGCAGCGATCCCGGTACTGTTTGATGCTTCAAAGACAACATTTAGATGTAATGACATTGGTCTGAATCAGGTCACTCTGATCGTGTATGATGAGTGTCGCAATTCGAGTACCTGCGTGTCTACAGTAGAAGTGAGGGATACCTTTAACTCTGTGGTGGTATGCCGGGATCTAGAAATATACCTTGGCCCCGGTGAGTGCCAGGCAGTTTTGGATTATAAACCGGATATCACTGCCGCTCTTTGCGATCAGGAGCCCTATATCAACACTCTGGACTCCAATACTTATCAGATCGGAGGATTCATTCCTATCGGAACCCATAATATATGCTATGTAGTAATCGACGAAGGGGGCGGGATCAACACCTGTTGCTCTGAGATCAAGGTCATAGAATTCCAAAATCCGATAAGGGAACTTGCCTGCAGGGGGGGAATTCAAATTTCCCTGGATGAAAACTGCGAGGCCACCATTACGGCAGAATGGATCCTGACTGGAGGGCCATATGGATGTTGGGATAGTTACGAAGTAAAAGTTCAACTATGGAATGGCGGTCCGTTTATCGATCGCGATCCAATTAAACCAGGAACCCAGATTGACAGAAGAGAAATCGGTAAAGAGCTTAAAATAACAGTGACGGATCCACGCACCGGAAACAGTTGTTGGGGCAAAGCCACCGTTGAAGATAAATTGGCACCGACCATTTCCTGTCCGAATCATACTACCCTGTCCTGCGAAATGGAACCACTTCCAAAAATCACGGGCATACCTGACGTTCAGGAAAATTGCGGAGGATTCACGCTTGATTACATGGACGAGATCACGCGCGGTTCCTGCTTCCAAAATTATCAGGCCCTCATCAAAAGAACCTGGAAAGCCACCGATGATTTCGGTAAGACCTCAACTTGTATACAATTCATCACCATTTTGAATGGAAATCTGGACAACATTAGCTTGCCTTCTGATTTTGATGATTCAGATAAACAGAGTTTGCTTTGTGACGAAAGAATCGATCGCAATAAAAATATTACGCCACACCTGAGCTCTTCGCCACAATGTGTGGACGGTTATTTGCTGGATTCAGCATACTGGCTTTCCAATCCGGGGCTGCCGGACATTTATGGAGAAAGAAGATTGCCTAGAATACTGGGATGGAATGATATCAGCGATCCGGGAAATCCAAATTTTGGACACCCCAATCCTGATCCGGTCTTTTATCCTGCCCACCCGGCCTGGTCCTCTGCAGGAGCTGCGTGCTGGGCTCCCAACACGCACATTATGTGGCTGGGTACAGGACGACCGGGTTCCACTGGATGCCACAATATCGCCACTGCCTATGAAGACCTGATTTTTGACATCACCTCGGGTGCCTGTGATCCGGGGACTTCAGGATGTTATAAAATATTGCGCAGATGGACGATGATCGATTGGTGCTCCGGAGAAGTACGCACCCATGATCAGATCATCAAGATCCTGGACAAGAAAGGTCCTCAGGTTATTTATCCCAATACGCTGAATGTGTCCATGGATCCCTGGGTATGTAGCGGAAGGTGGGATGTAGCTGTGCCCTGGTTGACTGATAACTGCAGCAACAAGATCGACTACACAGTCGAAGTAGAGCAGGGTACCGTGCTTGGAAACAGTCAGACCGGTTTTGTCGTCGTGGATATACCGGAAGGTTGGCACAACGCCTGGATCATCGCATACGATTGCTGTGGAAACGAAACAAGACATCAGATCGAATTGCATGTGTACGATTTTACTCCACCGCAGGCTATCTGTCAGACCAAAACCGTAGTGACCCTGATCCCTACACCGGACAAGGGGGGATCTGTAACCAAAATTTTTGTCAAGTCATTTGATGACGGGTCATTTGATAACTGCGCCGAAGAAGTCTTTTTCAAAGCGATCCGAATGGAGGAACTGCTCGGTACCCTCAATGGGTCCACTGCAGACAATACGGTTTCCTGCAGCGGTGCCAACGGGGATGACGATCTTAATGTAAACGGCAACCAGGTGTATTTTGACGATCACGTGAAGTTTTGCTGTGGTGACTTAGGTAAAAACGTCATGGTTGTCTTCAGGGTGTTTGACGTTTACCCGGGAGACGGTCCGGTCCATCCATCCAGATTGCTGGCAGGAGGGGATCTCTATGGAAGATATTCTGACTGCATGGTGGAGGTCGAAGTCCAGGATAAGGCTACTCCTGTCTTGGTGCCCCCTTCAGATGTAGTGGTCAGCTGCGATTTCTGGTTTGATATCAATGAGCTGGATAAAATAGACAACCAAATTTTTGGCACTGTTTCTCCAGATCTGGAATGGAGAAAGGAAATTAAAACGAAAGATAAGGTTTGCGTAGCTTATTGCGAACCCAACCCATTGACAGGTTATCCTGGTGCACGCCCCGGCACGGTAGGAAAATTAGCCTGCGATCTGTTTGGAAAATATTATCAGGATGCGCATCCGGATTCAACATATAGCCTGGATTGGGGATTGGATGGTTACATCCTGAGTGCATGCGGCTCCACTGTATCAATCACGGTGGTGGACCAGAGGGAATGTGGTCAAGGTCTCATTCGAAGAATATTTTCAGTAAACGGACCCAACGGTACTGTAGTGAGCGGCACACAAAACATCTGGGTAGTCAACTGTGATCCCTTCTACGTGGATTACCAGTTCTGCAATGATACCACGCGTTCGGATGTGGTTTGGCCATATGGCATATGTGAAAACAAACCTGTGGAACTCAAAGGCTGCGGCTCTGACATCAGTCCGGACAATCCGTTGCTGGGCAGACCTAGAATTGTGAACCGTGGCAAGGATCATTGTTCCCTGATCGTCATCACCTACAAGGACGATATTTATTCCATCGAAACGGATGCCTGCTACAAAGTGCTCAGAAAATGGGTGGTGATAGATTGGTGTCAATACGATCCAAATGTCAATCCAAATAAAGGCAGATGGGAAAGAGTGCAGGTGATCGTGGTACATGACCTCACTGCTCCTGAAGTCACCTGTCAGTCAGGGCCATGTGAGCTTGCTGAAAAAAATAGCCAGTCCGGCCTTTGCGAAGCGCACATTACTCTTACGGCCAGTGCTTCTGATCTTTGTTCTCCTCCGGATTGGTTGAGCTGGGAATACAAGATCGATTTGTACAACGACGGAGTGGGCTCATACGGTGGCTACGACTACCGGGTGGGAAGCCTTACCAGACTTCAGTACCTGGCTGGTGAAAAAGCGGCCTTCCGGGACAATCCCGGTGCCGATTTTCCTGGTAACCCATTTGATGCAAGTGGCATCTATCCCATCGGCACTCACCGCATCACCTGGTTTGTAGGGGATGGTTGTGGGAATATCGGAACCTGTACCAAAATTTTTGAGATAAGGGATTGTAAAGCACCTACTCCGGTTTGCCATACCGCCATCATAACGGTTCCCATGCCTTCTACAGGATGTATCGATATTTGGGCCTCTGATCTGAATGTAGCCAGTTTCGACAACTGTACACCTTCAGACAAGCTTAAATTCTATTTCAATGGCGACAGTTCAAAACCAGCCATCACGGTTTGTTGCAAGGATTTCGTGGATGCCAAAATAAATGATGAACTCGTAATTGAAGTGGAAATGTGGGTTGAAGACGAAGCTGGTAACAGGGACTATTGCAAATCACTGATCGTGATCCAGGACAATCTGAACACCTGTCCCAATGTAGGATCATCCAAGGGAAGGATTTCCGGATTGATCAGGACCAGCGAAGGAAAAGAAGCTTCTCCGGTAGAGATCAGTTTGTACAACAATGGCCAAATGCTGCGACAAATGAATGGAAGTCCCTATGCCTTTTCTGATCTGGCCTTGTTTACGACTTATCAGATCAAACCTGTGCGCAAGGATGATCCGCTCAATGGAGTCAGCACACAGGATATTGTGAAAATTCAAAAACATATTCTGGGTTTACAGCAGATCGATGATCCTTACCGCCTGCTTGCAGCAGACGTAAACCGATCTTCCAGCATTACCGCGGCAGACATCTCCGAGATCAGAAAATTGATCCTGGGCATTCAGGCTGAATTCAACAAGTCAGACAGCTGGTCCTTTGTGCCCTCCGCACATAGATTTGAGAATCCTGCTGTGCCATTCGGAGCTCCGGATCATGCAGAGATCACTTTGTCCCAGCAACAGTTATTGCTGGACTTCATCACCATCAAAACCGGTGATGTGACAGGTGATGCCCTGGCCAGGACACTGAGTGGACAAACTCCAAGATCGAGATCAGAATTAAACCTGTACGCGGTGAGACTTACCTCCGAAAAAGAAGAAATTCAAAAGATTGCCTTCAGAAGTCCTAACTTCAGGGATATAACCGGAATGCAATTTACCCTGCAATTCGATCCGTCCGCCATGGAGTTTGATGGGGTGGAGTCTTCTCTATTATCCCTGTCATCCTCACACCTCGGTCTGCAGACAGTGGAGCAAGGAATCATAACATTGAGCTGGGACAGCCCGGATCTGATTCATGGATTGACGGCTTCATCTGAAACCGATCTGTTTGTGATAAAATTCAGGTCAGCCCAAAAGACATCGGAGATTAGCGGAATTAAAATTCTGAACCATCCAACCCGTGCAGAAGCTTATGACAGCCGGGAAGGAAAGTACGGCATTAGCCTGAGCAATTTCGGGCTGCCATCCAATGGTTTTGAACTATTCCAGAATGAACCCAACCCCTTTGCCACATCGACAGAAGTCAGGTTCCATCTGCCTCAGGATGGTCCTGTAAAACTCAGCTGTTACGATGTTTTGGGAAAACTCATCCGGATTTGGGAAATAGATGGTCTCAAGGGCATGAACTCCCTGACCATTAGCCGCGATGAACTCAACGGACTGACCGGTGTGCTGTACGTTCAACTGGATGCAGGTGCCCATTCGGCCACCAGGAAAATGGTGCTTTCTGCACAATGATTCGGTAAATAATCCCATTCTAACATACATCCGCTGTCAGTGTCATGCTGACAGCGGATTCTTTTTATATGCCTCCAAGGTAAGTATGACCTGAAGGGAAAGGGAATTATTCGTTACTCTATATTTGATTTTGATCCAATAGCCTGATCCGGAGTGACCCGAAAGAATAGGACTGAAGCTTCCCTTCAGACTCCAACCATAGTTTGCCTTCCCGATCCACCCATTTGAGCGTCGCCTGAAATAAATTCCCCTCGCTGGTTTCACATGCTGCCAGGGAACCTGCTCCGGCCAACAAATCATTGTATTCGGGAAGCATTTCCATCCATTGACCCGACCGAATGAGTTCAAAACGCTGCATGAGCTGGTAATAGAGGCTTTCTGCCTGAGCAGAGAGGTCACTTTCTTTGCCTGTCAGCATTTTCAGGGAAACCGCCTCGAGTCCATCTGAAAATTGATCCTGGTTGAGGTTTATGCCAATCCCTACGATGGTGTGTACCAGAGAATGGGCTCTCATGGAATTCTGGATCAGGATGCCCGCTATTTTCTGACCAGAGGCCAACAGATCATTGGGCCATTTGATCTTCAATCCCTCAACGCCTTGTGATGCAAGGTGATGGTAGACAGATAGGGAAGCCATGAGGTGAAGACAAAATATGTCCTCCAGTCTAAGAAAAGAGGTTTGAAAAATATAGCTGGCCAGCAGGTTTTTTCCTGTTTCGCTCTGCCATTTTCTGCCATATTGTCCTTTGCCTCCTGTCTGGAAGTCAGTAAATAGGCAAAAACCATCAGATGGAGCGGTTTTTGAGGCCAATTCCAGAGCATCGTCATTTGTTGAACCCGTGACCTTTAAATGCAGGAAGCGAAAGGGTGGATTTTGATAACTCGACATCTGTTGATAACTTTGCCTTGTTTATAAACTTAAATTATTTATTCTGATACAGACCAAATCACAAACAAAATCCCAAACCGGTACGGAGAGCGCTTTATTGGACCTGATTGTAGATGCTATACAGGACATCAAAGGTAAAAACATCGTATTGATCAACCTCAGTCACATTCCGGATGCACCTGCTCGTTACTTTGTCATCTGCGAAGGGGAAAGTTCTACCCAGATAAAAGCCATTGCCGGTAATGTAGCGAGAAGGGTAAAGGAAGAAACTTCATTCCGGGCCAGCCATATCGAAGGCGAATTGGGTGCAAAATGGGTGCTGGTTGATTTTTTCGACATAGTGGTGCATGTCTTCGACAAAGCAACTCGACAGTACTACGATCTCGAAGAATTATGGAGTGACGGTAAGTTCACAGAGATCCAAAACCTCTGATTCTGGCTCAAATTTTCCCTTTTGAAATAACCTTTACAGACTTTTTACGTTTGTAAATCTGATACCGAACACTTACCCTAATAAAATTATTTATATGGAAAATCAGGAAAACAACGAACCGAAAAAACCCACATCGGGAGGTGGGTTCAACACATACTGGATCTACGGAATTCTCTTTCTGGCGATCATAGGCATCAATTTCTTTTACCTGGCCAATCCGTCCAAAGAACCCATCGCCTTCAGCCGGTTTGAACATATGGCCATGGAAGGGGATATCGATAAGGTGGAGGTCACCAACAACAAGACTGCCTATATCTATATCAAGGAAAAATCCCTCTCCAAGGAAGCCTACAAGGATGCCACCATTTCGGCACTCGGCGTAAAGCCCCATTATCATTTTAATGTGGGCCCGATCGAAAATTTTGCCCAGAAAGTGGACAAGCTAAACGAAAAAATGGCCGTCCCTTTGGACATCAATTACGTGGAGAAACAAAATTGGCTGGGCCCGATCCTGTCCTTTGTTCTTCCATTCCTCATTATCCTGGGTATCTGGATGATCTTTATGCGCAGAATGAGTGGGGGTGCAGGAGGACCCGGCGGACAGATTTTCAATATCGGAAAGTCCAAAGCGATGCTCTTTGAAAAGAACATCAACACCCATGTGACCTTCGAAGACGTAGCAGGTCTCGAAGAAGCAAAAGAGGAGGTGATGGAAGTGGTAGATTTCCTGAAAAACCCCAAAAAATATACCTCACTGGGAGGAAAAATTCCCAAAGGCGTGCTGTTGGTAGGCCCTCCGGGAACCGGTAAAACCCTCCTGGCAAAAGCTGTGGCAGGAGAAGCTGCGGTACCCTTTTTTACCATTTCAGGTTCCGATTTCGTGGAAATGTTTGTCGGTGTCGGAGCATCCAGAGTGAGAGACCTCTTCCGTCAGGCCCGTGAAAAGGCTCCTTGTATCGTCTTTATCGACGAAATTGATGCAGTAGGTCGTGCCAGGGGAAAAACCCAGTGGCAGGGCGGCAACGACGAAAGGGAAAATACCCTGAACCAGCTCCTGGTAGAAATGGATGGTTTCTCTACTGACAAGGGTGTGATCCTGATGGCAGCTACCAACAGACCGGATATCCTGGATACGGCTCTTTTGAGACCAGGCAGGTTTGACCGGCAAATTTCCATCGATCCCCCTGATTTAAAAGGAAGGGCGCAGATTTTCAAGGTACACCTCAAGAAACTGAAAATGTCTGAGAAGGTCACCCCCGAAATTCTGGCAGAGATGACCCCCGGGTTCGCAGGTGCAGACATCGCAAACGTCTGCAATGAAGCGGCTTTAGTGGCAGCCCGCAGAAATAAACAGGAGATCGAACTCGACGACTTCAATTATGCCCTGGACAGGGTCATCGGCGGACTCGAAAAGAAAAACAAACTGATTTCTCCCGAAGAAAAAGAAGTGATAGCCTATCATGAAGCTGGTCACGCCATCTGTGGCTGGTACCTGCCCTACGCCAGTCCACTGGTCAAAGTGACTATCGTGCCAAGGGGAATCGGCACCCTGGGTTACGCCCAGTATCTTCCCAAAGAAGAATACATCACCCGTACCGAAGCGATGCTGGACAGGATTTGTATGACGATGGGAGGAAGGGCAGCTGAAAGAATCAGTTTTGACAAGATCTCAACAGGAGCTCAATCTGATCTGGATCAGGTAACTAAAATGGCTTATTCCATGATCTCAGTTTTTGGAATGAACGAAAAGGTTGGAAATGTCTCCTTCCACGGCATGTCACAGGAAGGATTCCAAAGACCGTATAGCGAAGAAACTGCCAAACTCATGGATGAGGAAGTCAGAAAACTGATCGATGAGCAATATGAAAGGGCGAAAAAGTTACTTTCTGAAAAGAGAACCGAACTCGAAGTTTTGGCTACGGAACTGCTGAAAAAAGAAGTTTTGCTGAAATCCGATGTGGAAAGACTGATTGGTCCGAGCCCTTTCCACAAAGACAAAATGGCAGAACCTGTCCCTTTCACAGGCCAGCACGTTTCAGATGAAAAGCCTCAGGAGGATTCCAAAATAGAAGAAGCAGAGGTCTGATGAATCTCTGCCAGGCTTCTGCTCTGTAATTATTGCTAATTTTGCCCTGACATGGACGAAAGGCTACTAGAGCAGATCGACAAATCCAGGCTGCCACAGCACGTTGCGGTGATTATGGACGGCAATGGGCGCTGGGCCAAAAAAAACGGTCAACCCAGACTGTTTGGTCATCACAATGGCGTGAAATCTGTCAGGGAAGTAACAGAAGCCTGCGGTTCTTTGGGAATACAATACCTGACTCTTTATGCATTTTCCACCGAAAACTGGAATCGACCGGAAATGGAAGTGAAAGGTCTTATGGGCCTTTTGGTCGACACCATCAAAAAGGAATTACTGACCCTCCTCGATAACAACATTCGTCTTCATGCAATAGGCAATCTGGAAGGTTTGCCTTCGGCTACCAGGACGGCACTGGTGGAAGCCATACAAAAGACTTCCTCCAACGATGGGATGACTTTGATCCTGGCACTCAATTATAGTGCCCGCTGGGACATCCTGAATGCGACCAATAAATTGCTGGAGACTCATCCTAACACCCAAATCAGGGAGGAAGATTTTACCGCTGCACTTTCCACCTCAGGTGTTCCAGACCCGGAACTCCTGATCCGGACCAGCGGAGAAAAAAGAATTTCCAATTTTCTCCTCTGGGAATGTGCCTATACGGAACTTTATTTTACCAACACCCTATGGCCTGATTTCAGAAAACCGGATCTCTACAAAGCCATCATCGACTTCCAAAACAGAGAAAGGAGATTTGGAAAGATCTCGGAACAGATAAACTGATAAGACTTCTTGAATTTTTTTGCTGGTTTGACATTGGGTCCGGAAGGACTTGTATATCGATTTTTTACCCGCTGCTCCAGCAAGCAAAATGTCATTTCATCTAATACAAATTTCAGGAACAATCCTGTCATGGAAAATATTTTGAGCAGGATTGGAATCCCAATGAAAATTGTGACTAAAAAAAAAGGGCAGCTTCCTGGCGGATGCTGCCCCCCGTTTTCAATGGGTTCCTTTGACTACTCCCCTAGACAAAGAATGAGGTAAAGATAAAAACAATTAAAGTTAGGAATCAAGACTTTTTCTAAATTTTTTTTTAAAAAATAAATCCGGATTGTTTTAGTTACACATTGAACAATTATTTAATGTTTAAAAAATTAAATGATAAACTTTTAATTAGAAAACAGTCTTCGGTCGAAAAAACCTGCCCGACTCCCAAAAATCAATAACAGGGACTGAAACCTTCATGGATGCTGTCAGTCAACTGAAAAATCAGACTAAAAACAACCTGATCCAGGATACTATAAAAGGCAGTAAGAAAAAAGGGGCCACGGCCGAGCGACCGTGTCCCCTTCTTAATAACACTATGAGAACACCCTAAAGCACAAATTTAGTGACTTTGACGACGGACTCACACCAATTAGCAAATTTATTTTCAAATTTTTTTTTTTTTTAATATTTATATAGTTGATAAAAAATTCAATATCATTCCAATACCCCGAATTATACACAACTTAAGATCTGGTTTCAAATTTGGCGGACAGGGCTCTTGAGCGTTGTTTCCATGCCTTGCGGTATGGTGGGAATTCCGATATTTGCGCCCTAAACTTCCCCGAATAATTTGAATCCACAAATAAAGCTTTCCTATAGCCCTGAAGGTTTTGACCAGACCACCCTGATCCGCTTGTATCGGGAGATTCTGTATTCGAGATTGGTCGAAGACAAAATGCTGAAACTTCTCAGACAGGGGCGCATATCAAAATGGTTTTCCGGAATGGGACAGGAAGCCATTGCTGTAGGTGCCACCCTGGCTCTGGATGGAGACGATTTTATTTTCCCCCTGCATAGGAACCTGGGCGTCTTTACCTCCCGAGGCATGCCCCTGGATCGCTTGTTTGCACAATGGCAGGGTAAGGAATCGGGCTACACCAAAGGCCGCGACCGGTCCTTTCACTTTGGTTGCATGGACTATCGTATCGTTGGGATGATTTCACACCTGGGTCCTCAGCTCACCCTGGCCAATGGCACCAGCCTTGCTTCCCTTTTAAGCGAATCGGGAAAGGTCTCCCTGGCATTTACAGGAGAAGGGGGCACCAGTGAGGGGGATTTTCACGAAGCGCTGAATTTGGCCTCCGTCTGGAAACTGCCCGTGATCTTCCTGATTGAAAACAACGGTTATGGCTTATCGACCCCTACCCGCGAACAATATGCCTGCAGGCAGCTTGCCGACCGGGGTGTGGGTTACGGCATGGAGGCTTATACCATTGACGGAAACAACGTCCTCGACGTTTATCGGACTGTAAGGGAAATCGCAGATAAAATGCGCCGGGATCCGGCTCCTGTCCTGCTGGAGTGCATGACCTTTCGCATGCGGGGTCACGAGGAGGCCTCAGGCGTAAAATACGTCCCACCGGCCCTTTTGGAAGAATGGGCTGAAAAGGACCCTCTGAACAATTACGAAGCCTGGCTGATCGACCGGAAGACCATCAGCCCGGAATATGCTGAAAATCTGAGGACAGAACTCAGGGATCGCATTCAGGAAGATGTAGAAAAGGTATTTGACTGGCCGGACGGTACGGCAGAGCAGCAAGCTGAATTGAACGACGTATATGCGCCCTACGTGCCCGAACCGGCCCATCCGGAAGGATCTGTGGAGACCATGCGCTATATCGATGCCATCCGAAACGGGTTGGATGCTGCCATGTCCACACACCCCAATTTGGTACTGATCGGTCAGGATATCGCGGAGTACGGAGGAGTCTTCAAAATCACTGAAGGTTTTGTAGAAAAATACGGCAAGAAACGGGTCCGGAATACGCCCATTTGTGAATCTGCATTGATCGGAGCCGGTCTGGGCCTGAGTCTGGAAGGCTACAAGGCCATGGTCGAAATGCAGTTTGCCGATTTTGTGAGCTGCGGTTTTAACCAGATCGTCAACAACCTGGCCAAACTGCATTACCGCTGGGGTCAAAATGCAGACGTGGTCATCAGGTTACCGGCCGGAGCAGGTACCCAGGCAGGACCTTTTCATTCACAAACCAATGAAGCCTGGTTTGCCCATGTGCCAGGGCTCAAGATCGCTTATCCTTCTTCCGCGTTTGACGCAAAAGGCCTTTTGCTCTCTGCTTTTGATGATCCCAATCCCGTTTTGTTCTTTGAGCATAAATTGCTTTACCGTTCCGTAGAAGGCGAGGTTCCTTCGTCCTATTACAGGATTCCATTTGGCGAAGCCCATCTGGTCAGACAGGGATCGGACCTGAGCATCATCACTTATGGTCTGGGCGTCCATTGGGCATTGAAAACCGTGGAAAGACTGGGATTGGCTGCAGATATTCTGGACCTCCGCACACTGGTTCCTCTGGACTATGATTCCATCCGGCAAACCGTTCAAAAGACAGGAAGAATTTGTGTTCTCCACGAAGACAGTCTTTTTGGTGGCATCGGGGGCGAAATTTCAGCTTATATCAGCGAACATCTGTTCGAATACCTGGATGCACCCGTGATGCGTTGTGCCTCCATGGATACTCCGATTCCTTTTTCTAAAAGGCTGGAAGACCAGTATTTGGCACAATCCGGTCTGGAAGCCACCTTGCAGAAACTCATTCAATATTGAAATAAGAAACTCAGAAGATATGAATCTCGAAAAAATCATCTCCGTGAGCGGTCAGCCATCTTTGTTTAAACTCCTCACCGCGCGCGGCAACGGACTGATTCTGGAAGACCTCAGCACCGGAAAACAAAGTTTTTTTTCATCCAGGATCAATCAGTTTTCCCCCCTCGATTCCATAGGTATCTATACTCTGGCCGACAATATTCCACTCAAGGAAGTGTATGGCAGATTTGCCTCCAGACCCGAGGACCAGCCTGTCCCTAAACCACAGGACGAAGAGGCTGCCATTAAGTCCTTTTTTGAAGAAGTGATTCCAGAATACGATCGCTACAGGGTACACATGAAGGACATGAAAAAATGCCTGAAGTGGTTTCATCAGCTGAACTCCCTCGGCCTGCTCACACCATCTGCGGAATAAATTATGTATCTGGACAAAAAGGTGGTGGTCGTTTTACCAGCTTATAATGCTGAAAAAACGCTGACCCAAACATGGGAAGAGATTCCCTTTGACATTGTAGACGAATTGATTCTATGCGATGATGCCAGCAGAGACGGTACATTCGAGCTGGCACAAAAACTGGGTATCCACCACGTGATCCGGCATCCTTCCAACATGGGCTACGGAGCCAATCAAAAAACGCTGTACGACAAGGCGCTGGAAATTGGGGCAGACATCGTCATCATGTTGCATCCCGATTATCAGTACACACCCAAACTGATACCCAGTATGGTCAATATCATTGCCCAGGGACTTTTCCCTGTGGTCCTCGGTTCCAGAATTCTCGGCAAGGGGGCTTTAGCCGGCGGAATGCCCTATTACAAATACGTTTTCAACCGATTTCTGACCCTGACCCAAAATTTTCTGATTAGGTACAAACTCTCAGAATACCACACAGGATACAGGGCCTTCGACCGCCAGGTGCTGGAGAGCATTGCCTACCGCAAAAATTCAAATGACTTCGTCTTCGACAACCAGATGCTCTCCCAGATTATCTACAAGGGTTTTCACATCGCTGAGATTACCTGTCCCACCAAATACTTTGAAGAAGCATCCTCCATTAATTTCCGTCGTTCGACGGTTTATGGCCTGGGTGTCCTCAAAGTATCCGTCACCCACCTCATGAATAAGCTTGGATGGATACGATCTGATATCTACCAATAAAAAAAATCCCCGACCATTGTCGGGGATCGAATTCTTTGCGAATTCTCGGATAAACCACATTAATCAAACAAAAATATGAGCAAGATCTTTGACTCAGGGGAGATTTGTATTTCCTGATCTTTTACGACTGTTGGAAGCCTGGTTGGTCCGGCGGATTCCGAGAAGTCCCTTCATCTGACCACTTTCAGAGGACAGATCATGCGATGAAATGGGATGGCCGTTGGGCATTGGGAGCAGGGCTCCGGTAACCCGCCAGACGAGTGCATCAGGCCAACAGGTAATGAAATATTTTATCACTTGATTGCGCCATTTATCCCATCCATCATAAGACCGGTTTTGGATAAATAGATCGCTCTTTTCGCTCAGCGCTCTGACCCTCTGAAAGAAGGCTACTATCCGGTCTTGCCTCTTCATCATCTGCGGATCAATTTTCCATTTTGTACCATGCGGCCCTGCGACAGGATCTGATAGAAATACAGACCGGCCTCTGGGTTGGAAGGCTTCCAGATGAGGGATCCTGCCTGGGTTTTTTCTTCAAAAATCCTGATTCCGGAAGGATCGTAGATCTCTACCTGAAAATTCTGGGTACCGGACGGCTCCGACTGAAAATGAATGGCAGTGGCAAAGGGATTGGGAAAGACCTCGACCCGAATACCTGAATCTCCTGACTCCTCTACAGAACTGATGAGCCAGCTGCCCAAGGTGTGGAAATAGGGCTCCAGTTTCTTCCAGGATCCAAAATTGAAGCTGTATTCCGCCTCATGCTGCAGCAAAGCTCCGGCAGGTGCATCGGACCTGGGCCTGGCTGAATAGCTGATATACAGCTCAGATCCCATCGGCAAATTGACTCCTTCCAGACTGATTTCTATCTGTCCGTCCGAATTCAGGAACCATTTTGCAGTATGATCCGGGATGGTTACCTGGAGACTGGAAGGATCCAAATATTCGCTGATGCTTTCCTTCACCCGCAGTAAAAATGCATTTTCTCCTTCATCATTCCGAATGCGGATCGTGTGATGCAGCCGATTGTCCCTGAAAACAAGATGATTGGGACCGGAACCTTCCGGTGCTGCCGAACGGTTGGGCAGGCTGTCTCTGAGTTCGCCACAAGCCACCGATAGTTGAGGTGCCTCGTCTCCCAGGCTGTAATTGTTGAAAAATCCTTTGCTGGTGGATCCGGTACCGCATCCTTCTAAAGCAGCGGTAGGTCGGACCTGATAGGGATGATCGGGTATGGTATCAAAGACAATGCGCCAGGTCTTGCCATTGGCAGGGAGGCGAATCTCGCGCGTCTCATTCTTCAGAAGCAGCACTCCGCCGCCGATGCCGGGCATGACATCGTCTTCCACTGTGGTGAAGGCGAGTTCAGCCCTCATGTCACCGAGGCCTTTGTTCTTTACCTGAAAGACCACCTCGTTTTGATCACAGGCTGGTGTGATCTCCAATTCTGCACCACTGTAAGAGGGGGAGACGATACAAGGCGCATCCGGAGAAATCCGGGCTTCTGTACACAAAGTACTGCCCATGAATTCGGCACTGCAGGGTGCCGTGGCGACGACGCTAAAACCACCGGTCTGTCCCGGGACCAAAGTGCCCAGATCAAAACGGAAACGGTTGTTGCCCAGCGGAACAGGCGTTCGTCCGGAAGACTTCCAGACGAGCGCAGGATCCAGGGCCAATTCAATAAAGGCGTCGATTGCGTCCGATGTTCCGAGATTTCTATAGTTCAGATCGAAAACAACATCGTCACACCATCTGAGTCCGGGAGTAGTCAGATTAACCTCAAGTTCGGCGCAATCGACAATATTTTTTACAGATTGTACAATTTCTATCAGCTGACCGGGAGCAGATACCTGCAAGCTGGCCGGATTGTTGCAAAACTCCCTGGCTCCATTGGACAGAAAGGAGTACTCGTAATTTCCTGTTGGAAGCTCCAGGCTGAACCGGCCCGTTTCATCTGTGTAAGCATAATAATCCCTGCCTCCACCCGTCTGGCTGAAACGCAACACCTGAAAAGGCACCGGTGCGGATGCCGAATCGACCTGACAGTCCCCGTCTTTGTCCAATCTGGCCAAACCGCGCACCGTCCCCTGCAAGGATGACCGGCAAAGGGCAATCCCGCGGGCAGGGTGAGGATCCAGACTGACAGACCTCAGTCTCAGCTCAAAACCTGGCACCCCAAATTCAAAGCAATATTCGGATGCCGGCTGGTCTATGTGAAACCTGAACTCCACCAGAAGTGTGAAATCAGCAAGGCTGACGGGATTCTGAGGAGGAGACATCCAGGAGAAAAGACAATTGCCCGGATTGCCCGCCACCGAGGCACCTTGCAGCGATGGATGGGCCACTCCCCGAATGAAACTTAAATTGGAGCTTGGAAACTTCACCCCGAACTGCGTACCGATCATGTCCTGAAAACGGATGGTCCTTACCTCAAGTACCACGGTATCGTTTTCAATCCTGGCCTCCATATTCAGGTAGGCTGAATCCTGACCCTGGATAGAGGAGATAAATCCCCATCCTGCCAGCAGCCAGATCCCGATACAGCGCATCATCCGATTCATTTGGTTCATTTCTGATGCAAAAGTGAAGTCAAAATCCATATTGGTAAAAGTCATTTTTTTACATTTGTACAAAATAAAAATAAAGATTTAAAACATAATTTATTGTATTTCAGTAATATTATTATTTAATTTTGTACATTATATTAATATTTTTTATATATGAAATGTGCCGATCTTGTCCGTACGCTCGATGCCAGAACCCTGGGTAAGTTTAAAAAGTACCTGCTTTCACCGTATTTGTGCAGTGATACAAGCATGCTTGCTACCCTGGAGGCCATTGCAGAAATGGTACAGTCCACCCCTGAGGAAGAACCCCTCGATAAACGCGCATTGTATGCACGCATCCATGGCAAAAAAGTTTTTGACGATACACATCTCAGACTGCAGATGAGTCGCCTTTTTGGACATCTGGAGAGATTTCTTGCCTATGAAGAACTGGATCCCTTTTCTTCTCCGCTGGGACTGGCTCGCTACTACAGAAGCCGGTCCATGCATAAATTTTATCAGGAAGCCATGCAGGGGTTCGAGAAGGAGTTGGAGAAAACAAGCCTGCGCAACGAGCGATACTACGAGCAGGAATACCGTATGCGCCTGGATCAGTACGAATACCTCGCCTCCATCAAACGTCAGGGAGAATTTAATCTGAAAGAAATCACCGATACGATTGAGATCAGTTATATCATCAAAAAGCTGCGACATTGCTGCCGGGTCCTGCATGTTCAATCCGTTTATAAACTGGAAAACCCCTTCCCTTTCATCGATGAAATAAAAGCCTATATAGAGCAGGAAAAATTATACTCCATCCCCGTACTGGGTTTTTACTATTACAATTACCTCGCTATTCTCCATCCGAACGAAGACCATTATTTTCGAAAATGTCTGGACATATACAACGAATACGACAACCAGTTTGAAGCCGAAGAGCGCAGGGAAGTTTTCGTCAACATTCTGAACTATTGCATCCGCAAGATCAATGAAGGGAAAGAGGACTACAATGAAACTGTTTTTGGTCTATATATGCGTGGCCTGGACCGGGGCTTCCTGCTGGACCGTGGCAAACTTAGCCGCTTTACTTACCGCAACATCGCCGAGATCGGCATCAATCTGAAGGAATTCGGCTGGGTGGATGAATTTCTGGACCGGTACAAGACCAAACTCGAAAAACAATACCAGCAGCCTTTTCACCACTTTGAGAAAGGCCGCTTGTTCAGCGAGCAAAAAAAATACCACGAAGCCATGTCCTGGCTGGGCCAGCTTAGTTTTAATGACCCCTTGCTGGAACTCAGCGTAAGGCTGGAGCGGATCCGGATCTTTTACGAAATGGGCGAAAGGGAACTGTCCGAATACCACGTGGAATCCATGGATCAGTTTCTAAGAAGAAAAAAGAATTTTGGCTACCACACCGAGTATTACAAGTGTTTTCTCAAATACATGCGCAAACTACTAAGGATCAACCCAATGGATACACAAAGGACCCAATTGCTCCTCAAGGAACTGGAACTGGAACCCAGGATCACCGGTCGGAAATGGCTGTTCGAAAAATTCAGGAGCCTTTCATGAGGGTCGACAGATTGAAAAAGATTTCAAATTAACTATTTGTATTACTATAATATATGTATATAAATAAAAAAAATATAAATCGAAAGGGATCTCAAGATTGCTTTTATGTTAACATTGCATAAATTTTATTAATTAATCATTTAACTAAAACGTATGACTAACTTAAAAAGACTTTTCACGCTCGTTCTTGCCATTGGCTTTGTGAGTTTCGGTACCGCACAGGAGAAATTCTGGGCAGGTCTTGACGTTGGCTTCAATTCATCCAAGGTAGGTGATGGTGATGCTGTAAATACATATGAATTAAGCCCTACACTTGGTTACCAGATCAACGACAAAATGGGTATTGGTGTAAACCTCGGTTTTGGCTCAGAGGGTGAAGACCAGTCATCTTTTGGTCTGGGTGCCTTCCTCCGTTATGGTGTAAGCATTGGAGACAAAGCTACCCTTTTTGGTGACCTGGGTGTTGCATATGCCTCTGTCTCTGACAAATCAGGAGCAGAAGATATTACAGCCACAGGTTTCAGCGTAGGCATCAGCCCAGGATTCCTTTATCGTTTTGCTGACAAGTGGTCTGCAGTAGCTCATTTCGGAAATCTTGGATTTTCTTCTCTTACTCCCAAAGTGGGAGATACTGAAGGCGATGCCATCACTGATTTCGGTCTGAACCTCAATACCAGTACCATCGGTATTGGAGTACAGTTTCACTTCTGATTTATCTAAAGAGTTACTTTATAAAAAGCCTGCGGAATCCCGCGGGCTTTTTTTATTGTACATTACATCAATAGAATAAAAAAATACAGGAAGTTAAAGTGTTCCAGGCTTCAAAATTAATATCACATCTCACCAGCTACTCTGAGAAACGGACCTATTCTTTGTAGGCTATGCGGATAAAAAAGTGTGCGGAAAATACGCTCATTCATTTGGATAAACTCCAGTGCAATTTATCCTTGTCCAACTTAACTTCTATTCTCATGGCTTGATTCACTTGTACAGATCGACCGCATTTAGAATCACCAGGAAAAGAATATCACCTACCACCTTTCTTTAAATAATCCACCACCACCAGGCGTATGTCCTTGCGCAGATCCTGGGCATTGTTTGAAGAGGGTTCTTCCACTGAAATCAGGGAAGGATTCCCTGCCTTCAAAAAATCCAGACCTTGTTCCAGGCCTTTGATGAGGTATTCGGTCAGACAAACCGTATAAATGCGTTCCGTGTCAATGGCATGGCCATCCAATTGCCATTGACCATCGGCTGTATGATCGATGCGATCCCACTGCAGATATCCGCCTCGTCCCTTGTTTTTCCACCCTGCATCCAAAACATCCAGCAGGAGCTTTCCTTTCATTTTTACTTTGACCACCGATCCTCCGTAGGGCAGTGACCGGATGATGTCGTACTGAGAGAGGCTGCCCTTGAATTCGTCATCCACCCGTACACTTCCGGAGTTCATGATGGAGCAATCAATGCCATCCGAACTGCGGCTCATGGCTCTGCAGATCATTTGACAAAAGGGCGCAGGGGTATTGCGGATGGTTTGCTCGCGGGCATCCAGCGGACTTCCCAGGGTCTGCAGCACCTCGTCGGGATCAAAACCCATCTCCCGCATGATCTTGCTTTCAAGTGCTTTCCACTTTTGCACGAGCACACTTACTTCCTGATCCAGGGGGATACTCCGGTCCAAAAAGACAAGATCGGATTGGATGGTACTGATTTTTCTTTTGGAATCGTACCGGATCCTGTGCACATAGGCAGATCGGGCATTGGCATCGGCCTTGGTCAACACGGCGTTGCCGGCTGTCAGCTTCATGTGATCGTGCTCGTGACCACCCATGATCAGTCTGATCTCCGGAAATTTTTTTGCCAGCTCGAGGTCTTCCTCCTTGGTCAGGTGGCTGAGCAGAACGATCAGTTCTACCTGACCTTTGATTTTCTCAATTTCCTGACCGGTGGTCATTGCAGGATCCTGATAAAACACATAAGAAGCTTTGTTGCTGTTGATGCAGGGTGAGATGATCCCGATTCGGAGGCTGTCTCCTTTTTGATTCCCCAACCTTATGATCTGGTGGGTCGGGATATTTTTTCTGGCCCCGTTTTTCTCCTTAAAAAAAGGCCCCAAACCATCCGCAGTCTGATGCAGTACATTGGTTGAAACCCAGTTGAAATCCGACTCGTTGATGCGTTTCTGCAAAGAGGCTTCATCGATGTCAAATTCGTGGTTGCCGAATGTAGCCAGATCAAGACCCAATGCATTCAGTGCTTCGACCATCTGCCTGCCCTTGACGCGGTCTCCGTCAACCTTGAGGGTCCCGATAAGGGATGGGCTGAGAAAATCTCCGGCCAGCAATGTATAAGTGTTGTTGTTTTCAGCCTTCAATTTTTTCCTCAAACTGGCTATTCTGGCAGCTCCCCCTGAATTGCCCTGATCCACCGGAGCTATTTCGTAAAAATCGTTGATCTGTAGGAAGATCAGAGACAGGTCCGAGCCGGCCTGACCATTTTTAACCAAATTTTGCGGGGTTCTGCAAGAAGAATAAATCCAAAGGCAAAGAAGCAGGACGAGTGTTTTTTTCATGATCTGTCGCATCGGGAATGAATTGCGTCCCAATATCTGACATTTTGGGAATAATTTGTGCCTCCTGCAAATCCTGAGTGAGATCCCTCTGCGAATCTCAAAAGAAATCGCTTCCTGGAGCAATCGGTCTATTGGATGCCGAGTTCCTTTTTAAGAAATTGTCCTGTAAAGGATCCTTCCGTCCGGGCCACTGCTTCCGGAGTGCCGTATGCTACGATCCTGCCTCCGTGTTTACCTCCCTCAGGCCCCAGGTCGAGCACCACATCGGCTACCTTGATGACGTCCAGATTGTGTTCGATGACCATGACGGTATTCCCTCGTTCCACCAGTTTTTGCAATACAGCGAGTAGATGCGTAATGTCCTCAAAATGCAAACCCGTCGTGGGTTCATCGAGTATGTACAAGGTTTTTCCGGTATCTCTTTTGGAAAGTTCTTCTGCCAGTTTGACCCTTTGGGCCTCACCTCCTGAAAGGGTCGTGGCCTGCTGTCCCAAAGTGATGTATCCCAGTCCCACGTCGTCCAGGGTCTTGATTTTACGGTAGATCGCTGGAATGTGTTCAAAAAAACGGGTGGCCTCCTCTACGGTCATGTTGAGCACATCGCCTATGGATTTTCCTTTGTACAGTACTTCCAGAGTTTCCCGGTTGTAGCGCATGCCTCTGCAGGACTCGCACAATACCTGGACGTCGGGAAGGAAGTTCATCTCAATGACGCGCATGCCTCCTCCTTCGCAGGTTTCACACCTGCCTCCCGGCACATTAAAAGAAAAGCGGCCGGGTTTGTAGCCTCGTATTTTGGAGTCCGGATGACTGGCAAACAGGTTTCGGATTTCCGTAAACACACCGGTATAGGTGGCAGGATTGGATCTCGGCGTTCTGCCGATGGGGTCCTGGTCTACTTCGACCACTTTGTCCAGCAATTCCAGTCCTTCGATCCTGCTAAATGGCAAAGGCCTTTGCAGGCTGTTGTAAAAATGTTCGCGCAAAATGGGATACAGGGTCTCATTGATCAGACTGGATTTTCCACTACCTGAAACACCCGTCACGCAAATAAAGCATCCCAACGGAAAACGGATGCTCAGATCCTTCAGATTGTTGCCCTTTGCACCATACAAGCTTAAAAACTGACCATTTCCCTTTCTTCTGGCGGCTGGAATTTCGATCCGGGCACGACCGGATAGGTATTGTGCAGTGACAGATTCCGGATCCTTCAAAAATTCATCCGGTGTGCCCATCGCCACAATTTCCCCTCCATGCTTGCCGGCACCTGGACCCAGGTCAATGATGTAATCCGATTCCATCATTATGTCCTTGTCGTGTTCCACCACGATTACGGTATTGCCGATGGCTGTCAGCTCCCGCAGGGACCGGATGAGGCGATGGTTGTCCCTTTGGTGCAGGCCAATGGATGGCTCGTCCAGGATGTAGGTAATACCCGTCAACTGGGATCCAATTTGAGTGGCCAGCCTCGTTCTTTGGGATTCACCGCCGGACAGGCTCATCGTGGGGCGGTCCAGGGTAAGATAATCCAGTCCCACATAAAGCAGGAAATCCAATCGGATCCGAATCTCTTTGATGATGTCCCTTGCTATGGAATTCTGACGCTCAGACAATCGGTTTTCCAATTGGTTAAACCAGGTCTTAAGTTCAGAAATGTCTAGTTGCGCCAGCTGGGCAATATTTTTTTCATCAATGCGGAAATACAGGGAATCCTTTTTCAATCGCGTACCCTTGCATACGGGGCAGGCTTGAATGGTCATAAAATCTTCTGCAAAACGACGCACTTTTTCTGAACTGCTATCCTGATACCAGCGTTTGAGCATATTGACCAGTCCTTCATTCGCCAGATGCAACTCGCTGTCATACCAAAGGGTATCCGGAGGGGCAGGATAGCTTGGATCTCCGCCATACAAAATAGTGTCCAGCGCTTTTTTGGGTATTTTCTTGACCGGGGTCGAAAAATTAAATTTATGTCGGTCGGCTATTTGTCTGAGCTGCTTGAAAGTCAGGGTATCCCGCACGTCTCCGAGTGGCGTGATGCCTCCTTCTTCTATGGATTTGCTGTCATCCGGGATGATCTGGTTGAGATCTGCTTCGTGTACCTGACCCAGTCCCTTGCATTCCGGACAGGATCCATAGGGTGAATTAAAGGAGAAGGTATTGGGGGAGGGTTCGTCGTAGGACAGCCCGCTTACGGGATCCATCAACCTTTTGCTGAAAGGGAAAATCTCCATATTTGCTTCGTCCTGAATAAAGACCACCTCATTCCCCATACGAAGCGCAGTCTGAATGCTGTATTGCAGTCTTTCTTCCCGGTCCGGGATCACCTTGATCCGGTCAATGACCAGTTCGATATCGTGTATCTTAAATCGATCTACCTGCAAGCCCGGACTCAGGTCGAGTACTGTACCATCCACCCGCACCTTGCTGAATCCCTGTTTGCGTACCTGATCGAAAAGCTCCCGGTAGTGGCCTTTTCGTGCACGAACCAAAGGCGCCAGAATGGTGATCTGCCGGTCGTTGAATTTTTCATAAATGGCAGTGATGATCTGTTCTTCCGTATACCGGACCATCTTTTTCCCGGTCACGTGTGAGTAAGCATCCCCTGCTCTGGCAAACAGCAAGCGCAGGAGATCGTAGATCTCGGTCGTGGTCCCAACCGTGGATCTTGGATTCCATCCGGTCGTCTTCTGTTCGATTGAAATGACTGGACTCAATCCATCTATTTTTTCGACCTCGGGGCGTTCGATGGAGCCTATAAATTGCCGTGCATAATTGGAAAAGGTTTCCATATAGCGCCTTTGTCCCTCTGCATATAGCGTGTCAAAAGCCAAAGAAGACTTGCCGCTGCCCGAAAGCCCGGTGATGACGACGAGATGGTTTCTGGGAATGGAAAGGGAAAGGTCCTTCAGATTGTGTTCCTTGGCACCATAGATTTCAATGTATTCTGTTACTTGTCCGGGGATCTGCTTCATGGCGGGCACAAAAATAGGAGATTATCCCTTGCCGACAGGTCGGCACGCTCAAATAAAAGCCACACAGTATGGCATGAAAGGTAAATTTGCATCATCATGGCGAACTTAATCCTTGTGAGACCGGAAGAAATCAGGGGCCCTGTTCTGATCCGCCAGGGTATGTCGCGTTTTGGCCCTTTTGGTACGGCTCAATGGAATGGTTGCATTATGTCCAGCTGGTTTGGATCCAAACCACTTCTGCCTGATTATCTTAAAAAACAGGATCTTCAGTATTTCCCGGATGCTGAAGTGCCTGATTTGCCGGAAGACTATCTGGACAGCAAGGGTCAAACTTCAAAAATAAATGTGAGCTGTGCAGTATGGGGAACTGAATTTCAGATCAAAGTGTGGAAATTGATTTCGGAGATTCCGGCCGGTAAAACCATCCGATACGGTGAACTGGCTATAAAAACGGGCAATCCGCACTCCAGCCGCGCCGTGGGTGCCGCGTGCGGATCAAATTGGCATGCATTTCTGATTCCCTGTCACCGGGTGGTTTATGCAGGCAATCAACCCGTCCAATATCGTTGGGGTCCCGAGATTAAAAGACAAATGCTCCATTTTGAAAGGAGCCTCGCTCATCCTGAAAACAGACTTTTATGGGATTAGACCGCGCGATCCGGATTGGGGACCAGGATTTCGAACTCTTCATTTCTTCTGAAGAAATCCGGGATAAGGTATGCGCACTTGCAGAAAAAATAGATCACTGGTATCACATACAGGGAGTCCATCCACAAGCCCTGGTCATCATGGATGGTGCCTTTGTTTTCGCGTCTGACCTGCTGCGTCAAATGGAGCTGGAGCTCAGCCCACTTTTTTTAAAAATCAGTTCATACAAAGGCCTGCAGCAACAAGAAGTAAAACTGGATCTTTCCCATTCAGGAAAGTATCTGGCAAACCGTCCTGTACTCATCATAGAAGATATCCTGGACAGCGGAAATTCCATGTGGAAACTCCTCGAAAATCTGAAATCACATTCCGTTCAGGATATCCGCATCTGTAGTCTGTTGAGCAAACCCGACATATTGAGAAAAGAAATCAAACCCGATTGGGTGGGATTTGAAATACCCCCGGATTTTGTCATCGGTTACGGTCTGGATTGCGATGGAATGGGGAGAGGACTCCAGTCAATTTACAGGTTGAGAACCTGAAAATATCACCAGATCGCCATATCGAACAGTTTCCGGTTCTCCAGTGTAAGAGGATGTTTAGGTCCCCAGAAATGAAACAGCGCAATGCCGGCACGTCTGGCCAGTCCTTCCCTGTAATTGGAATCCTTATGCAGAGACTCTATGAGATGATCCATGGCAGACTGGCCATCTCCCTGTAAAATATATTTCCTGGCCCTTGCAATCAGTTCACCTGAAGCAGATTCTTGTTCCGGTTCAAAGCCAATCCAGTCCCGTATAGCCTGAAGGTCTTCGTACAATTCCTGAATTTCCTTTTTCTCTACACCTTGCTCAATCCTGCTCAAAGCTAATTCCGGTTTAAAGAAAACCTCATGCCGCACCAGGGACAAGATGGCATTCTGATTTTCGGGATGGGCTTCCACAAATGATCTGAGCCTTTCCATAAACGTGGAATCGGGAATAGATTTTTGTTCGGCTAAAAGTTCATCCAGATCATCCGGTTCTGCAGTAACTTCTTCCACTATCAAAGCGGACAGATTCTTGTCCAGCCATTGCCTCACACTTGCCTTACTCAAGGCACCACTGAACTCATCCACGATCTTCCCTTCAAAAACCAGCTTGCAGTTGGGAATACTCTGAATGTGGAAATACGAGGCAATATCGGGATATTCTTCTGTATCAATTTTGACCAGATCCCATTTCCCCTGATCTTCTGAATGAAGTTGCTCCAATACCGGACCAAGCATCTTGCAGGGACCACACCATTCTGCCCAAAAGTCGATCAGAACCGGTCTGATAAAACTCTGATCCACCACGTCTCTTTTGAAATCAAATGTCTCCTGCATGTTTCCGGATAGCTTTTGTTGTGCCCTAAGAACAACGGCTGCCCTCATTTCGTTCAAGGCACTTTATTCTGCGGCAACCATATTCAGGTTTCCATGTATTTTTACCTTTTCATCCTCGAATTATGAAAGCTTTATGGATATTATCGGGACTTGTTTTGGGGGTCCTTTCCTGTAAGGAAGATAAAAAATCTTTACATCCTGTGGTGATCGAAGCGAACACCCACTCTATGGCAGGTACCTGGCAAAATTTCAACAGCAAGGTACCTGATTTCAGACTAGGTTCCGACAGCATCGTCTTTCTGCAGGAAGAACCGCCCAAATCATTTCCGGTCACCATTGCCCGGGATAGCCTGATCATAGATTTTCCAACTTTTCGTTATGGATACAAGATCGTTCTTTTTGAGGGCGATTCACTGCAGTTATTTGACGAGTCAAATAAAAACAGCTTCCTTCGGCTGAAGTGATCCCGGGTTTTCAAGTATTTGAACAAAAGAATCCAACAAACCGCAAAAACCAGGGTCGGGGTTTTATTTTTGTCAAGCTCATTCAGCGATAGCTCATAGATTTTGAGCAAATTTTTATTGGGATCCAAGGTATGGGTAAATGTTTGAAGCTGAATCTGTCACAGACACTCATGCCACATCGGACGGATTCACCCAAATCCTTAAAATTCAATCAGGTCTCGCAGAAATTTGCCTGGTTGTGCCCAAAACTATATCTTCGCACAGACTTATTAACGGTTATTAAAAATCAACAACATGAATAAAGCACTTGCGCTCCTGATGTTTATATACCTGACGGCAGGCATCCAGGCACAAACGGTCTATTACGTCAATGCTTCAGCTACAGGCTCCAACAACGGTTCAAGTTGGGCCAATGCGTTTACCACCATACAACGGGCACTGACTGCATCCTTTACCGGGGACGAAATCTGGGTCGCAAAAGGGGTTTATAAACCCTCTCAAAAGGACAGTTCTTTTATTCTTGTCAGCGGAGTCACACTTTTAGGTGGATTTGATGGCACAGAAACCAACAAAAACCAGCGCAATCCCCAAACCAATGTGACCATCCTGAGTGGAGACCTGGCTGGTGACGATGATCTGGCAGATCCCAAAATCAATCGCTTCGACAATGCCTTGCACGTGATCCAGGTTCCTGCTGATGTCATCGGGGCAGCGCTGGACGGATTCACGATATCAGGAGGTAATACAGAAGGTCAGACCGGTCTGAATGACAACAGAAGGGGAGGCGGAATTTTGGCCTACGGCACCATCGATATTAACAACTGCATATTCAGGCATAATTATGGCTATTTCGGGGGCGCTTTTTATCCCAGAGGTACGAATTCCGGTTTTAATCTGACGAATTGCAGGTTTTCCGGAAACATCGGCGATCTGGGCGGAGCCATGTACATTCTGACACCCCGCGGAGGAACCATTGATAATTGTCGTTTTGAGTTCAACAAATCCACTCTTTCCGGATCCGCCGTCTATATGCAGCAATCACCCATCAGCCTGACCAATTCGATGTTTTCGGACAATGAAATGACCGGGAATACAAATGCCGGTGGAGCCGTGTACATCACTGAATCCACGGCCATTCTGGAAAATGTGGACTTCCTGGGTAATATCGTCTCAGGTACTTCGGGTATCCGTGGCGGAGCCCTTTTTGTGGTTTCCAGCAATGCAGAAATAAAGGGTTGTAATTTTACCAACAACCGGGCAACCAATTCAGGCGGTGCCGTGCATGTGGCCGGAGTGGGCGCTACGACCAAATTCTCCGATTGTATGTTTACAGGTAATTCTGCTGCATTCGGAGGCGCCATAACCAACTACAACAGCAGCACCAATCCTTCAACTTTCCTGAAAGTGGAATACGACCGTTGCGTTTTTGAAGGCAACACTGCAGGTACTTCGGGCGGCGCCATTTCCAATGGATTCAGGACGAATTGCCGGATTACAAACTCCATATTCGATGGCAATACCGCTCGGTTTGGAGGAGCCTGTTTCGCACAAAACGACACCACAGAAGTATATTTTTCAGATTGTGAATTCAACTCCAATCAGGCTACCTCGAGCGGAGGCGCCATGAGCACTAACGCCGGAATAAGGACTACCATCCTGAAATCCATTTTTGAAGGGAATACAGCCAATATCGGCGGAGCCCTGAACATCAGCGAAGATACACTGGACCGGGCCCTTTTGACCCTCAGCCAAAGCAGATTCAATTTTAATTCTGCCACCATGCAGGGCGGTGCCGTAAACATGCAAAACGCAGATGGCCTCATCACAAATAACCTCTTCATCAACAACTTCATCATCGAAGGAACCGGTGCCGGAGGCGCATTTTCAATCAACTGCGTCAACGGAGACAACACCAATGTAAAAATGGTCAATAATACCCTTGCGTTGAATGAGGGTCCTGTAGGTTCAGGTATATCCCTCTTCAACGATGATATGACCCCAACCAAAGTGCAGCTTTTGAACAACATCCTGCACCATCCAGGCAACAATTCCCTGGATGTGGAAGCGGGCAATCCGGAATTTGAAAGTTTAGGTGGCAACCTGGCCCTCGACAATTCTACTGCTTTAAGCCAATCCAGCGATCAGAAAGGTAAGGATGCCTTATTTGTCGATACAGGTTCCGATAACTACCAGCTAACTTCCGGCAGTCCGTGTATCAACAAAGGCCTTGCTTCTCCCGATGCACCGAAAGTTGACCTGTTGGGTAAAAACCGGGATGCAATTCCGGATGTAGGGGCCTACGAATTTCAGGGGCCGATCAATACGCGTGATGAATCTGCTGCCTCTCTTTGGTCCGTATGGGCCTCAGAATCTGCCGGTATGTTGATCCTGACCATGCAATCCGGATTCACGGGTGAATTCACCGCAAGAGTAACGGATGCTGAAGGAAGAACCCTCCAAACTCAGAGATTAAACAAATCTTCCGAAAAACAAAGGTTCGAATGGCAAATGCCTGAAATTTGTAACGGGGTGTATTATATGACCATCCAGTCTGAAGGTTACAGCTCATCCAAACCTTTCATTTTCTGATCGGTCCGGATATAGTTTGCTCCTGCCCTGAAGGCCTGTCTGGTCATTGACCATCTGAGGCCGGATCAGGTCCAGGAATAAAAAGCGGTTTGTCCCTTAGGTTTTCCAGGCGGAAGGTATCATCTTTGCGCCCTTGTTCAACCAATAGAAACCGCATGTCAGCTTCACAGGAAGATAAATTCAAAAAAATCACCGCCCATTGCAAGGAGTACGGTTTTGTATTTCCCAGTTCTGAAATTTACGATGGCCTCAGTGCCGTCTATGACTACGGTCCCTATGGATCCGAGCTGAAAAACAACATCAAGAGCTACTGGTGGAAGAGCATGGTCCAGATGCACGATAACATCACCGGCATAGACGCGGCCATATTCATGCATCCCAAAACCTGGAAGGCTTCCGGACATGTGGACGCATTCAACGATCCGCTGGTGGACAACAAGGATTCCAAAAAACGATACCGGGCAGACCAACTCATCGAAGAGGCCATCGACAAGATTCAGGCCAAAGCCGATAAAGAAGTGGAAAAAGCCAGAACCCGATTTGGAGACAGCTTTGATGAAGCCCTTTATCGCGAAACAAATCCCAGAGTCAGCGAATATCTGAGCAAGGTCAAAGAATACACAAACAGGCTCCATTCCTCCCTTTCCGCCAATGATATGGAAGGCTTGAAATCCGTGATCGAGGACATGGAGATCGCGGATCCCGACTCCGGATCCAGAAACTGGACCGAGGTTCGCCAATTCAACCTGATGTTCAATACCCAACTGGGGAATATAGCCGGCGAAGAAGGGAAGTTGTTCCTACGTCCGGAAACAGCGCAGGGAATTTTTGTCAATTTCCTGAATGTGCAAAAGACCACCCGACAGAAAATACCCTTTGGAATCGCACAGATCGGCAAGGCTTTCAGAAATGAGATCGTAGCCAGACAATTTATCTTCCGTATGCGGGAATTCGAGCAAATGGAAATGCAGTACTTTGTCAAGCCCGGCGACGAGATGAAATGGTACGAATACTGGAAAGAATACCGCATGCGCTGGCATCTGGCATTGGGCACTCCACAGTCCAGCCTGAGGTTTCACGATCACGAAAATCTGGCACATTACGCCAATGCTGCCGTGGACATTCAATACGAGTTTCCCTTTGGCTTCCGCGAGCTGGAAGGCATTCATTCGCGTACGGATTTTGACCTCAGAAGCCATCAGGATCTATCGGGCCGCAAGCTCCAGTACTTTGATCCGGAGGTCAACGAGAATTATATTCCCTACGTGGTCGAGACCTCCATTGGATGCGACCGCATGTTCCTCGCTATGATCAGCCAGGCCTATTCAGAGGAAAACGTTCCAGATGCCGAAGGTCAGGAATCCCAACGGGTGGTACTCAAATTACCTGCAGTGCTGGCGCCGGTCAAATGTGCAGTTTTGCCCCTGGTCAGAAACAAAACCGAACTGGTGGAACTGGCAAGAAAGATCCAGCAGAACCTGAAACCTTTGTTCATCTGTCAGTACGATGACAAGGATGCGATCGGCCGCAGATACAGAAGACAGGATGCCATTGGCACTCCTTTTTGCGTAACGGTGGATTTTGAAAGTCTGGAAGACGGAAAGGTCACCCTTCGCGAGCGCGACAGCCTCCGCCAGGAAAGAATTCCCATCGAGGCGATTGGCAGAATCGTAGAAGAAAAGATTTCCTGGGAGCAGGTTTTCCGAAATTTCTAAAGCCATCTAAAACCAGGCATCGCGGATGTGCCGGATCTCATGACCATAAGGGTCTCGAAACAGGATGGACACGATGTCAAACCGGATCTCCCAGTCGTGGCCTATATGCTCCATATACCGCGAGGCCAGGTCGTGCAACAGGTCTTCCTTGCGTGGGCTTACAAATTCCTCAGGCTGACCAAAATGATCGCTGCTCCGGGTCTTGACTTCCACAAATACCAAAACCTCGCCCTCCATGGCGATGATGTCCGCTTCAGCCCGACTCCACCTCCAATTGCGTTCGAGGATCCGGTAGCCCAATCCTTTCAGATATTCTGCAGCGAGATCCTCTCCCTGCCGTCCCCTTTCTTGCCGAGTCGCCAATACTTTCTACATTTGTTCCCTTACAACGAAAATAGCAAGATATGCTGACTATGGTAGGCCGCTTTGCGGAGACTCTGGAGGAAGGACTCAGGCTGGGTATGGCATCAGACATCCGCATACAGGCTGCCGAGATCCATAACATCTATGTGTCTGGCATGGGTGGATCCGGTATCGGAGCCGATTTTGTACACTCCTTTGTGCGCCACGAGCTCTCTGTACCCTTTTCCGTAGGCAAAACATACGACATCCCGGGCTGGATCGGACCCAATACCCTGTTTATCGCCTCTTCCTATTCTGGCAATACCGAAGAAACCTGGTCAGCTTTGCAATTGGCCATTCAGAAAAAAGCCAGAATAGTTTGTGTCGCTTCAGGAGGTAAAATATTGGACAAAGCCAGGGAGCTGAATTTGGATTATGTTCAATTGCCCTCAGGATGGAGCTCTCCCCGCGCATGCCTGGGATTTTCACTGGCCGCACAACTTTCCATTCTGGTCCAGTCAGGTCTGGTTTCAGGGGAGATTTTAGAGAAAATAAAAGATACCATTGCATTGCTTAGGTCAGAATCTGACCAGATCAGGGAAAAGGCCTCCCACCTGGCTGCAGCCCTGGAGGGCAAGACCATCGTTATCTATAGCTGCGACAGGACAGAGCCGGTGGCGATCCGTTTTCGCCAGCAAATCAATGAAAACGCCAAAAGGCTGTGCTGGCATCACGTGATCCCGGAAATGAATCACAACGAACTGGTAGGCTGGAGGACGGCCAGTCCGGACTTGGCCGTTTTGTTCCTGCGCCATGCCGATGATTTTGACAGAAATGCCTTTCGCATCGATCTGACCAAAGACCTGGTGTCCCACTTTGCTTCCTCTACCATAGAATTGTTTTCAAGAGGCAATTCCCTGCCCGAACGAAGCCTCTACCTGGTCCACCTACTGGATTACGTAAGCGTCTTCCTGGCTGAGAAAAACGGCGTGGACCCCGTGGAAGTCAGGGTCATCGATTTTTTGAAATCCGAACTGGAGTCGATGATCAGTTAGTCCTTTTCTTGGGCTTTCTCTTATCTGACTTTTTAGGATTCCCGCTTTGGTTCATCTTTCCCTTTCCATCCCAGAGTCCGGACTTGGCTTTTTTCTTGGGATTTCCCTTTTTATCGAGATCGGCGTGGTAATCTTCGGTCGGGCATCCGTATCCGGGACTGCAGGAAGACATTCCACAAAGAAAAAAGACCGCCAGCAGGGCCGGGAGGAGCAACAGCTTGTATGAAACCTTCATTCCGTGGGCAATTTGTTGATAATCAAACGCAAAAATACCGACTTATATGATACTGCTGGCAAGGAAGATGCGGAAGTATCAATAAAATAGGCAGGTTTAAAATATTTTTTTTTTTTGTATATATATTCATATAATGGAAAAACATATCTTTGTCACATTAATTCAAATTCAAAAATAATTAAAAATGAACAAAGGAGATTTGATCAACAACGTAGCGAAAGCTGCCGAGTGTACCAAAACTCAGGCTTCTGCAGCCGTTGACACCGTAATTGAGTCTATTGAAAAAGCCTTGAAAAAAGGCGACAGGGTCACCCTGGTTGGTTTTGGCACCTTCTCTGTTTCAGTAAGAAAGGCTAGAGAAGGAAGAAACCCTGCAACCGGTAAGACCATCAAGATCCCCAAGAAAAAAGTGGTTCGTTTCAAGGCCGGAAAAGGTCTTTCCGATAAGCTTAACTGATTTAACTGAATTTTATGCTCTCAAGCCCTTTCCTATTCCAATACGAAAGGGCTTTTTTCGTTATACTCCTCATTGGTCGGGTCATTGTGCCGGCCATCAACAATTAATCCGCCAATCTTCCATGAAATCCCTAATTTTGGCCGTTTTTTAACTTATGTTATTATGAAAATCAAAACTTTATACATTTTCGTTTCTCTATGCAGCGTCCTGACTTTTTCCCTCAGGGCCCAAAACCAGGACCCAGTTCTGTTTACCGTCAAAGATCAGCCTGTCAAGGTTTCTGAATTCGATTATATCTATAACAAAAACAACGGCAAGGATGCCGATTACTCCAAATCATCACTGGAGGAATACCTCAATCTGTATGTACGCTTCAAACTCAAAGTGCAGGCTGCACGCGACATGAGACTGGATACCATCCCTTCGCTCGTCAAGGAACTGGAAGGATACCGCCAACAGCTTACCTCCAATTATCTCAACGACAAGGAAGTGACCGAAAAACTGGCCCGCGAGGTGTACGATCGTCAAAACAAGGATCTCAAGATCAGCCACATCCTGTTCAGCCTCAACAATAGTTCCTCTCCTGCCGATACACTCAAAGCCTATCAGACCGCGCTCGATGCCTACCGCGAGATCATGAAGAGCAAAGACTTCGATGCGGCTGCCAAAAAATACTCCAACGACCTCAATACCTCCCAAAAAGGAGGCAGTCTGGGATGGGTCACCGCCATGCTGCCGGATGGTTTCTATCATTTTGAAAACACGATCTACACTCTGAAACCCGGAGAAATATCCTACCCGGTCCGTTCCAGACTGGGCTACCACATCCTCAGACTGGATGATTCAAGACCAGCAAGAAAGAGGATGGAAGCCGCGCACATTCTCTTCCGCAAAAGCATCAAAGGCAAAACCGATATTCTGGCTAAAGGACGCGCAGACAGCGTGTACGCTTTGATCAAAAAAGGAGCAAGCTTTGAGGATATGGCCCGTTCGGCCAGCGAAGACAAGAGTACCTCCCAGATCGGGGGCAACATCGGATTTTTCGGAATCAACCAATACGATACCCCCTTCGAAGATGCAGCTTTCGCGCTAAAAAGCGATGGCGAAATTTCCGCTCCCGTGGAAACGAGCATTGGCTGGCATATCATCAAGCGCCTGCGCAGGGATGAAGACCTTCCCTTTGAGAGAGCCAGAAAGAAAATCACCTCAGACATCCAGCGCGACAGCCGCTTCCGTGAGGCTCAGGGCAGCCTGATCGCAAAGATCAAGGCCGAAGCCGGCTATAAGGAAGATACCATGGCGCTCAACCGTTTTTCAGCTGCCATGGACACCAACTTCTTTACCTACAAATGGAAAGCCCCGGAATTCCCCAAAACAGAAGTACTGGGTAGCATTGGCAACATCCAGATCAGCAATTCAGAATTTGCAGATTATGTAAAATCCAACACGAGACTAAGGATCCAGGGCGCAGATGACCCGGATGTCAAAAGCACCGTGCGCAATCTCTTCAACGAAATGGTCTCGCAAAAATGTCTGCAATACGAAGAAGGCAGACTGGAGGAAAAATATCCCGAATTCAAAGCCCTGATGAGGGAATACCGCGAAGGCATCCTGCTTTTTGAAGCCACCAAAAACGTGGTCTGGGATCGAGCATCAGAAGACACGCTCGGACTCAGGCAATTCTATGAGAAAAACAAATCCAAATATCAGTGGGACGAGCGTGCGCAGATCTATTACGTATCCATAGACACCAACGACCTCAAGCTGGTGCAGAAGATCCGTAAGTTCATTCAGAAAAAAACGGTCGCCGGAGGACTGGAAAAATTTGACAAGAAAAAGGAGTTCATTTCCTTCCAGAAATCCACCGTGGAGAAAAAGAACAAGGAGGCTTATGAAGGCCTTGAATTCAAAAAAGGAGCCGCCACCGATCTCAATAAAAACGCCAGCGGAAAAGGATACAACTTCCGCAAAATGGAGCAGATCCTGCCTCCGGGAAACAAGACCCTGGACGAAGCAAGAGGATTCATCATCGCTGATTACCAGGACTACCTGGAATCCCTCTGGATCGACGAACTCAAGGCTAAATATCCCGTTAAAATTGACCAGAGTGTGCTCAACTCCCTGGTAAGAAAATAAAAATGAAGTCCACGACTCTTCTGATCGGTATGATATGGGTCCTGTCTGCACTGAGCTCCTGCAAAAACGAGTCGGGAGAGGGCGCTGGGCTGACCGGATCCGATCCTGTACTGGCGGAGTTCAAGGAAAAGAAACTGACGTATGGCATGGTGGCTTCGAGCCTGCCCGCTTTTACCGATGCGGCGGACAGCCTCAGACATCTGAACTTCGTGGCTGAAAACTGGCTGAAGGAACAGTCTTTTCTGGATCTGGCCCGCTCCGAGATCGTCAACAATGCGGAAATAGACGCCCTCGTGGAAGACTACCGCACTTCCCTGATCCTCGACGAATACGAAGAAAAGATCCTCAGCACCAGTCTGGACAGCAATGTATCTGAAAACGAACTGCTTCAGTATTACGATCAGAAAAAAGGAGAATACAAACTGGAGGATCCCATTCTGAGGCTGCTTTACGTCAAAATTCCAAAAGCGGGTTTTGATTCCAAGGTATTCGGACAGCTTTGGGAAAAGGCCGAGGGCTCCAAGGCACAGGAAATGTTGAAGTATTGTCAGAACAATGCCGATCAGTTTCTCCTGCAACCCGCCAAATGGTACAAATGGAAGGAAGTCTCGGATATACTGCCCTCCCGTTTTGTGAGCCTCTCCACCATGTTTTCGGGCATGCAGAGAGAATTTGCCGATTTCAAATACCACTATTTTATCAAAGTCAAGGAAATCGTCCGTCCTAACGAACGGCCTCCCATTTCGTTTTTCAGCCTGCAGGCCAAAAAGTCCATCCTGCATGAACGCAGCAAGAAGATTCTGGAAAAAGCCAGACAGACCCAATACGAAAAGAAACTCGGTGCCAAGGACGCTCGGATCATGGTCCGGTAACCTTTTTAATTGACTTTATAACCAGAAATGACAAATATCCGCCTCATGAAGCCAAACCCATCCATCCGCAATATTCTCATTTTGCTTGCCCTGCCTTTCTTGTCATCCGGCCAGCAAGACATCACGGTGGACAAGGTGATCGCCAAGGTAGGCGGAGAGATCATCCTCTACTCCGAATGGCAGGAGCAGATCGCATATTTGTCAGAAAAGCAGGGCAAAATGAGCGAAAGCGACCTGTGTGTCGTACTGGAGAACATCCTGTTCCAGAAGTTCATGGTCCATCAGGCCAAGCTGGACAGCGTGGAGGTCAGCGAAGAGGAAATCGAGCAGCAGCTGAGCGCACGCATCGAACAGATCCTGCAGTACATGGGCAACGACGTCAGCAAATTTGAAGAATATTACGGCCAGAGCATGGAGCAGGTCAGAAGCCGGTTCCGTGACGACCTCAAAAACCAGTTGCTCGGCGAACGCCTGCAGAGTAAAGTATTGGGCAATGTGACCGTCACACCCAGGGAGGTGGAGACCTTTTTTGGCCAGATTCCCTGGGACAGCATCCCCTACTTCAGCGCAGAGGTGGAAGTCTCTGAGATCGTGTACCGGCCCCAACCCAGCGCAGAAGAGATCACAGCGGCCAAGGACAAGCTCAGGCGCCTGCTGGAGCGAATACGGGGCGGAGAGAGCTTCGAAAAGCTGGCCAAGACCTATTCGGACGATCCCGGATCTGCCCGCACGGGAGGAGACCTGGGATGGATGAAGAGGGGCAGTCTGGTACCTGAATTTGAAGCCGTCGCCTACAACCTCGACAAGGATTCCATCTCGGACATCGTGGAGACCGAGTACGGATTCCACATCATACAGTCCCTGGGAAGACGAGGCAACAACATCCACACCCGCCACATCCTGATCAAGCCCCAGTACACCCAGAAGGACTACGACAAGGCTGAGCGCTACCTGGACAGCATCCGGACCATCATACTGAGGGACTCCATGCCTTTTGAGCTGGCGGTGCGCACCTACAGCGACAAAAAATCCGAAACCTACAACAACGGCGGACAGCTGCTCAATCCCAAGACCGGAAACGCCTATTTCGAGACAGCCGATCTCGATCCCGATGTGTACTTTGCCATCGATCCACTCAAGCCCGGACAACTGTCCAAGGTGATCTCCTCCAACGAAGCTGACGGCAAGAAGATCTTCCGCATCATCAAGCTCGTCTCCCGCACCACGCCCCACAAGGCCAACCTGCAGCAGGATTACGCCAAGATCCAGACGGCAGCCAAGGAGCAAAAGAAAAACGAATATTTCCGCACCTGGCTGGAGCAGAAGATCCCCGCTATCTACTCCTACATCGATCCCGAGCTGAAGCTCAACTGTCCCAACCTGCAGAGCTGGGGACAGAGCAACTGATAAATATGCACCGGGCCAGCAGGCTCAATTGCCGAGTTCTGCTATCTTTGCGGCCCCTATTGGTCCCGTAGTTCAACGGATAGAATGGAAGTTTCCGGAACTTCAGATAGTGGTTCGATTCCACTCGGGACTACCACAAAGCCCTTGCTCCGCAGGGGTTTTTTATTTTATTTCTATAGCTTAAGCCTCAGTGCTGCGACAGGCCGGGATCAGCGCACTTCCGTCCAGAACATCCTCCTTTCCCCGATGTAGCCTTCCAGCAGGTCGCCTTCGTGGACCTGTCCCACGCCTTCCGGTGTCCCCGTAAAGATGATGTCTCCCAGCATCAGGGTGAAGTAGCCGCTGATCACCGAGATCAGGCGCTCAAAGGGGAAGATCAAGTCATCCGTGTCCCCCTGTTGGACGGTCTGCTTGTTTTTTAGGAGGGAGAAGCGGATGCTGCCTGCGGGCAGCTCTTCTCTGGAGATCCAGTCGCCGATGACGGCCGAGTGGTCAAAGGCCTTGGCGATCTCCCAGGGATGACCTTTGGCCTTGCAGCGATCCTGGATATCCCGGGCGGTGAAGTCGATGCCCAGGCCTATGTGGCTGATGTGTTCCAGGGCTTTGTCTTCGGAGATCCTGCGTCCCGGCTTCCCCACCTTGAGCAGTACCTCCACCTCGTAGTGTACGTTCTGGCTGAAATCGGGCAGGTAAAAAGCCTTGTTTTCCCGCAGGGCGGCCGTGGCGGGCTTGGAGAAGATGATGGGCTCCGTGGGCACGGGATTGTTGAGCTCCCGCGCGTGCTCCGCGTAATTCCTTCCGATGCAGTAGATGGTCATGGTGAATGAATTTTATTGAGGCCACAAAAGTAAGTAAAGGAAGGATTTGATTTGGATTCAGATTAATCATTGCTCCGCCAGGCGTAGGCTTTGCCTACGTTTTTGCGATGCCAAATTTTTAAATCGAAACAGATGAACACCACTCGGCCAGGCGTAGGCTGCGCCTACGTCTTTGCGACGCCAAATTTTTAATTTGAAATTAAAGAACCAAATCTGCCACGGCTAGGCGTAGGCTGCGCCTATGTCTTAGCGACGCTAAATTTCTAATTTTGGAATTAAAGAACTCCGCCAGGCGTAGGCTGCGCCTACGTCTTTGCGACGCCAAATTTTTAAATCGAAATAGATGAACACCACTCGGCTAGGCGTAGGCTGTGCCTACGTCTTTGCGATGCCAAATTTCTAATTTGGAATAGATGAAAACGGCTCGGCGAAGGCTGCACCTACGTCTTAGCGACGCCAAATTTCTAATTTGGATTATAAGAACCAAATCTGCTAAATATCTGCTTTATCTATTTCAATTAAACATGCCAATCCACTATAATTTCGCTGACTACTGTACATCCAATCTTCTGCTTTTTCCACCAAACCACTTCTTACCGGGTTTTCATGAATGTAAGCCATTTTTTGGCAGGAAAAGGCATGACTAACCAGTTCAATAGCATAATTCTCATGAGTCCAGAATTGCAATGCACTATTCCTTTTGTGCCTTTTTGCTACCAATTCAAATCTCTTTAGCATCCAATCTTTCCGACTTTCACCTGATTCTTTTATCTCTTTTAATATCTTAGATGCAGTATGGCGTTTAAAATCTCTGACAATATCAGACAGATTGCCATTTTCAGCACTCCATATCGTATGGACATGATTGGACATGATGACATAAGCCCATACTTGCAATCCTTTATGCTTTCGACATTGATCCAGGCTTTGTAATACGATATTTCTATAGACTTTTCTGGTAAAAACATCTACCCAATCCACCACCTGAAAGGTAAAAAAGTAGGTTCCGGATTGATCATAGATCTGATATCCTGTACTCATAGTATGAAAAAGTAATTCAAATCAACCTTACTGCCAGGATGAATGGCCAAGCCATCGCAACACTGAGACGTAGGCGCAGCCTACGCCCAGCGTGGGACTTCCATAAACAAATTGATAAAAATTCACTCTTTAATAAATACCCACGGTCTCTTATCTTCATTCCAGACTTAAATAACTGGACTTCTAAATTATAATTCTCAATGTATTTATTAATTTCAATTTTAAATTTATCCATATTTAAAAATGATTACAGTTAACGTTTCTGCTAAAAGTAAACAGGCGGGATGAAATGGTATCATAAATGAACCTTAATGGCAGGATGAATGGCCAAGTCATCGCAACGCTCAGACGTAAGCTCAGCCTACGCCTAGTGGAGTCTATGTTACTA
>JAKQHM010000028.1 GCA_029572935.1 Bacteroidota bacterium | reverse complement strand
AGGCTGGGAAACCCTCTGATGCCCAGGGACTGGGCCGTTGAAAAATCCTGTCTGGTTTGCTGAATCGTCTGCTGGCTGTGGAATGCCTCCAGGAATTCACTTTTGCTGATCCCCATTTTTTCTGCCAAAGCAGAGAAGGTTTCAGTTGAAACCGGATTTTGATTTTCATGATAGAAAGCGTTCTGAAGCCTGCGGAAATATTCCAGCTCCAGTGAGGGGTTCAGCCTCCTGACGGTCACTACGGCCCTGCAGGCTGGTTCCGTATTGTAATAAAGTTCCTCATCATCCAGAATGGCATATGAAAACGGAAGACCCGTGATCTGGCCGATCTCTTCCCAATGTCCTTTGAGAAAGTCCTTCAGGTCGGCTATCTTTTCCTGACCGTCTGCCCTCAGACCTCCGGTGAGGATCCTGAGTTCCAGTTCAGGAAATTGATGGACTATTTTCTCCAGTTCAGGTCCAAATCCATAGCACCAGGAACACATGGGATCCCCTACATAAATAAGGCTGTCTTTTTGGGCATCAAGGGTGTTCAACATGATCAGATAATAAAAGCAAATTTGTATGAATGTTTTCAAGGTTTAATCCAGTTTTAGGTCCTTATAAAATCCCAGGTCTTTTTCGCATATGATTTTGGTCAGTAGCGCAATCTGACCGGTATGGTAGCTGAAATGTTCGATCACATGACTGACGATTTCGTATCCGCTTAAATCAAAGCATTGCACTCTGTAGGTTTTGAGCAATTCTGCTTCGGAAATATGTTGCATAACCTTCCAGGATTGGGAAGCGCTTCTGTCCAAAAGATCATTTAATTCTGCGATGCTGAAAGGTCCGGTTGCCTCGAATTCTGCAGGCCGGTTTCTATGGTCTTCATTTTCTCCCAAGGTGGAATGAATATACTGCGTCATGTTGCCGCACAGGTGAAGGACGAGGTTGCCGATCGGATTGGTCGCGGGGTTGGGTCTCCAGTCCAGGCGATCTTCTCCCGCATGCTCCATGCATTTTTTGATGCGGGGTACCGACTCCCGGATGATGCGGGTCTCAAACTCAGATTGGATCAAGGGGATCAGGGGATTTTCCATGGGCACTCAGGCTTTATTTTTTGCAGGGTCCCGGGGTATATTTTTTGATTCCCGAACATTCTGCCATACAGGCATTGGAATAGGTCTTCTGGTTGCAGCCGCACACGGGATTGTAATCCATGGTACAAATACAGGCAGGATCGATCTTTTCCACACAATCCCCCGGTTCTTCGGGTTTGGTGCAGGAGCAGGAAGTCAAAAAAAGTAATCCCATCAAAGTGAAGGATCCGGCCCCGATCGTTCTATAGCTCATGTTTTGGAGTATTAATTAGCAGTAAAACGCAGTCCTACGGTCTTTGTTTTCCCCAGCTGCTGAAATGGAAAAAAGCAGGTCTTTAAAATTACAGGCAATGGCCTATCTTCGCAGACCACAAAAGTTACGCATGAACCTGTTTAAAAAATCTTTATTACTGTCATTCTTCCTGGGCCTGACAGCCTTTCTATCGGCACAGGACACCCTTTGGGTGCAGACCCTTACCTGGGACAGCGCAGTCCGCAGGGGTGTTTGGGAATTCCCCAATGATCCCGGACAATCCTTCAGAAAGATCCTGATGTATTACAATATGCGCTGTCATGATGCGAAAGTAGGAAACGGCAATGTGGGCTGTTATGAATGGGATTATAGCTGTAATACTTTTCTGACCGACAGCAGCCGTACAGACAGCAGCATCGCCTTTCAGAATAATTACGACATCAGGGGATTCAGCGATCAGTTTTTCGAATACAGCACTCAGCCAACTTATACCTATTACCAGTATAATCAGAAGGACGCAGTTTACTCCTCGGTTTCCAATGAACGGAAATTTCCAACCGGAAACCCGGATACACCCCTTCGTTTTGATGCGGAGGAGGGTTGCTACAGGGGACAGTTTCTGTATACGGTGGATGAACTGACTGCAGCCGGACTCCGCGCAGGAAATATCCATGCCATAGAGCTTCCCGTATCCGCTCCGGGAGCGATCCTTCCTTATCTCAGGGTCAGGCTTAAGTCAATCGCAGATAAGGAAATCAATCCTTCCTTCCCACACACTGAAGGATGGACCGAGGTGTATTTTAAAGACACTGAATTTAATGCTGCCGGTAATAAAAGGCTCCAATTTTATACTCCTTTCAACTGGAATGGAACCAGCTCCATATTGGTGGATATTTCCTTCTCCAAATTCAATAAGGCTGCAGAGCCCCTATTGGGTTGGCAGACCCTGACTTCTGATAAGTTCTCCATAGGCACAGGCAAGGCTGAAAGAAGTCTGGTTTCCGATGGTTCTTCAGCCAAGCTCACGGGAGGGAAGTTATCCAATTTCAGCAAGGAGATCACAGTGTCCTTCTGGTCTTATGGTACTGCTCATCTTCAGCCTTCCAATGGTTCCATCATAGAAGGATTTGATGCCGGAGGAAACCGGGCCCTCAACATCCACCTGCCCTGGAGCAATGGCGGGATATATTTCGATTGCGGATTTCAGGGAGGTTCCTATGATCGCGTGGAAAAGGGTGCTGCAGTTAAGGATTACGAAGGGGCCTGGATCCACTGGGCTTTTACCAAAAATACCCAGACGGGCAGCATGAGTATTTACCGCAACGGAAGTCTTTTTGTTTCCAGTACGGGCAGGACGAAGGCCATCGACCTGAGCACGCTCCAAATAGGAGAAGCCCTGGGTTATGATGGGGTCTATTATGGCCGGATCAGGGAACTGAGTCTGTGGAACAAGGAACTCGACAGTCTTACGATCCGCGAATGGGCACACCGAACCATTCAACCCGGCCATCCGGCTTATGCCAATCTGGTTTATTACTTTGATATGCAGACAGCAGCCGGAACCGATCTGCCAGATCTGGCCCCCAATGCGCAAGCGGCTAACCTCACTTACCTTCTGGGTCGTCATCAGGAGCGGGGCGATAAAATGCTGATGAATTTCAAGAGCAGTCTTCAGCGTCCTGCCATCAGTTTTGTTACCGGCAATTACAGCGGATTCAGGGTAGATGAACTGCCTGTAAGGGATTCTATCCAGCGTGGACCCTCCCGCGTGAGGGAATACAGGGTGGAAAACAACAATTTGATCTTGGATTCTACCTACTGGCTTTTTAAATCCGGTGACGAAACGGTTTATTTTGAAACAGGCGATGGCGCTGATGTAATATATATCGAACCGGAAGGATCTCTGCAGGTGGATCGATTGAAATATTACCTCAAACGTCCGGCCAAGTTTGAATTATTGTCCCTGGTCACCCCTTACGGTAACGGTCTGGACCTGGGCAAGGATGGAAAGACATTTGTATTTGATCTGACTGATTTTACACCTGTTTTGAGAGGTAAGAAGTTGCTGACCATGGAGATGGGTGGCGAATGGCAGGAGGAAATCGACATCCGTTTTGCATTCATCAAGGGAACTCCGGAGCGGGAGATCCTCGACATTTCAAACATCTGGCCCTTCGACCGCGGTTATTTCTCAGAGATCACAGGGAATACCAAGTTCGAACCCCGGGAAATGGCACTGCCTGCTCCGGCAGCTCATTACGAACTTCGGCTGTCTGTGACCGGACACGAGCAAAACGGAGAATTCACCCCAAAGAAACATTTTATCAATGCCAGCGGAAATGGCAGCCGGAAGCAGCAGTTTGACGTCTGGAAGGAATGTGCCTCCAATCCGATCTATCCACAGGGCGGGACCTGGTTAATTGATCGCGCGGGCTGGTGTCCAGGAGCTGCCACGGACCTGCACCGATTCGTCATCACACCCCAGGTGGCTGCAGGAGGCAAAGTGACGCTGGATTATGGAGTGGAATTGCCTGCTTTGACCCAGGCCAACTACCTGGTATCTGCTCAGGTGGTCAGTTATGGTCCTTATCGCTTTAAAAATGACCTGTCATTGGAAGAAATTCTGCGTCCTTCTACTGGTCGGGTCGAATTCGAAAGGTTGAATCCTTCCTGCAGCAATCCCATCATTTCGATACGAAATTCAGGATCGGAAATCCTGAAAAGCTGTGTGATCCAATACGGCAAAAAAGGAGGAAAGACCTGGACTCACAACTGGACGGGCAACCTCAATCCTTCTGCCACGATCCAGGTGGTTTTGCCGGTACCTGAGGAATCCTACCTGGGAAATGATCCAACCGGGGAATTTGAGGTCACACTTTCCCAGCCCAACGGACAAATGGATGAAAATCCCGAAAACAACCGACGGACGAGTCTCTATCGAATGGTAGATACCTACGGGACCAACCTCCATTTTGAATTCAAGACCAATGGTGTAGGAGCGGACAGCAGGTACCGGATCGTCAATTCCAAAGGCGAAGTCGTCATTCAACGCACCGGGATGGCAGGAAATACGATTTACCGTGAAGAACTCAACCTGCCACCAGGATGCTACACCATTTTCGTGGAAGACCAGTCCCATGACGGCCTGTATTTTTGGTTTTATTCCAACCTGGGTTCCGGATTTGCCAGATTGTCACGCAAGGTCAACACCAATTACGCCACCCTCAAGAATTTCAATCCGGATTTTGGATCCGGTTTCCAGTACGATTTTGTGATACAGGAGGGTGTGGCGACACGGGATGAATGGACGCCTAAACTACTCAGTATTGCACCCAACCCTGCATCTGATCAGACTTTCATACATCTCCAGGCTGATCAGGCAGGACCAGTCTCATTGGAATTGCTAAATGACCAGGGCATTCGGGTCGGCCAGAAAGTTTATCAGACAAACGCCGGTGAATTGAGTATCAGCTGGGAACTGGGCAGCTTACCCTCTGGTTTGTACCTGCTGAGAATCAGCCAGAACGGGAAGTCGCTGGTGAGGAAAATAGTGAAGGAGTAATCCCTTCTTTCAGGTTTCTGTTTCTCCAATATAGTCGGAGACCTCCTTGCGGTGTTTTTGACTGACGGGGATCTCGTATTTTCCGATACTGAGCTCTTCGGAAGAAATGGAATCGACCTTCTGCATGTTGACAATGTAAGACCGGTGCACCCTGATAAAATGGGGTGGTAACTTGTCTTCAATCTCCCGGGAGGTCATCAGACTCAGGGTCGTCTTGTCGCGGGTCACAAATGAAATGTAGTTTCCTTCCGATTTGAGGAAGAGCAGTTCATCGAATATTATTTTGACCTTTCTGGTTCCGTCCTTGATAAAAATAAATTCCGGGTTCTCAGGTACTTTTGCTGTCAGAGCAGGGTGGACTGTGGATCTTTTTACCAGCAGGATCCTGTTGATGGCTTTTTGGAAGCGGTCAAAGGAAATGGGCTTGACCAGAAAATCGTATACCTCATCGTAATCGTACGATCGGGCGGCAAAGTCGGCTTCTGAGGTCACCATAATGACCGGCACGCTGCTTTTTTTTAACTCCAGCAAATAATCCCCCTTCATGTCCGGGAGGTTGAAATCGAGGAAAGTCAGGTTGATATCCTGTGAGGTAAGGACCTGCAGACCGTCCTGACCTGAACCTGCCGCAATGCAATAATCCACTTCCGGTATCTTGGAACAGAAATGTTTGATCAGATCGCAAATCAATGGATCATCGTCTATGACCAGGCATTTTAGCTTCACTTGTTTTTCATTTTCAAAGCAGGTGCTGAGTCCGCATACCCTCTAAAATAGCTTATTCATCAATTTTCGAGCCAGTTTCACATAAAGCAGGGCCCTTACAGACGGTTCTGTCTTTAGTTTTGGGTCGTGTTTCGTAGGACACTTTAATTATAACTTATTCATTAACTGAAACTTAGTATGAAGAAATTACAAAATTTGTTTTCCATCCTGTTGATTTCACTGGCAATTTTTCAGGCAGGTTTTTCCCAACCCGGACGTACCGCTGCCAAACCCACTTCTCAAAGTGCGGCCTATAAGTGGCTTAGCCTTGCCCTGGAGGTTACGGCAAACGATGTGGACCGTTATGGAGCCCGTCCCACCATTCAATCCCGCCAACTGGCCCTGTCGGTCAATGCCATGTACGATGCCTGGGCAGCTTACGACGAGAAAGCGGTAGGAAGCAGATTGGGAGGAACCATCCGCAGACCCAAGGCAGAACGCACTCAAAAGAACAAGGAGACAGCCATAGCCTATGCCATGTACCGGGTGATGCTGGATCAGTATCCCGCAGACAAGGATTATATCACCAAGGAGTTTGTCAAAATGGGGTACAATCCGGAAAACAAGTCCATGGATACCAAGACACCGGCCGGAGTGGGCAACAAGGTGGCCAAAGCCCTGATCGACTACAGAAAGAACGACGGCGCCAACCAATATGGCAATGAGCGCGGAGGAGATGGCAAGCCTTATTCCGATTATACCTACTACAAACCGGTCAACAGTTACAACAAGATCATCGATCCGGATCGCTGGCATCCCCTTCCATTCGTCAATCAGAAGGGAGATACCTTCCTGGTCGATTTTCTGACGCCGCATTGGTACAGGGTAAAAACCTTCGGTCTGAAGAATTCTGCCCAGTTCAGGGCACCGGAATATCCCAAGTTCGGATCCGAGCAACTGGAAAAAGAAGTACAGGAGGTGATCGATTTCAATGCCAATCTGACCCCGGAAAGAAAAGCCACCGTTGAATTTATGCGCGATGGACCCCGTTCCACCGGACAGGCTGGCCACTGGTTGCAGTTTGCCCAGATGGTTTCCATCCGCGACAAAAATGACCTGGACAAAGATGTCAAATTATTTTTTGTGACGGCCATGACGGCTATGGATGCATTCATCGCATGCTGGGAGACCAAGAGATACTACGACAGTTCCCGCCCCTGGACACTGGTGCGCCTTTACAACAAAGGCAAGAAGATCAAAGGCTGGGGAGGTCCGGACAGAGGCACCGTTGAGATGTCTGCAGACCGCTGGCATCCCTATTCTCCTGCTAATTTTGTATCCCCTCCTTTTCCTGCCTATGTATCCGGTCACAGCACCGTCAGCGGAGCCTGTGCCAAGATCCTTGAACTGTACACGGGCAGCGACCGCTTTGGGGAGGAGGAGATCCGCCGTCCGGGTGTGATCACCGAAACTCCGGGCGATCCCGTTTCCCTGCCGCTTCCCACCTTTACCGCTACAGCCGATATGGCTGGAATCTCCAGGGTGATGGGAGGCTACCACATTCAGGCAGATAACCTAGCCGGATTGAAAATGGGCCGCGACATTGCGCAATATTTGTGGAGTGACGTATTCCAGAAATACTTTGACGGTACAGCCAAAATAAAAGACTAAGGCAGATCTTTTCTAAAGGTAAAGCAATTCAACAGACAAACCCTTTGTAAGCACACATATGAGGCCGTGGTACAGGATACCGCGGCCTTTTTTATTATTCCTATTTTGTGATGAGCTTTCTTTTCCTGACATAGGATATTAAAACCTGATTTGCTGAGGAAATTTGTGCTTGCTGAAATAATTTCCTGTCATTTCTAGCCAGGCAATAGAATAGAATATTTCTTCATGAATTACATGTCATGGATCCATATTTACTTAGCAAGATTCATCGGTATGCAATCTTATTTTGTGGTCCTTCTTTGAAGTACATGAGTGCTTTATTTTGTTCCCCGAAATCGGTCGCTCATTTGGCTGAAAGACCTGTCATTGTTGATCATCGCGAGTTGCAATGACAATTTGTAAAATGTGATTTTTGAAATTGATTTTCAAAGCGTTTTGTATTTCAACAGCACCCCGCACTAGCAGGATGACAGGTGATGGCAACCCAAAACTTACTTTTGACAGCTGAAAGAAAAAAGCAGATGGTACAGAATTTTTTTTAAGCCTTTGATTACTTTTTCTTTCTCTTGAAATTTTTGACCAGGGCCTTTTCATACAAATCTTCAAACTTCTCGTTCAGGTGATTGGCATACCAGACGGCATTTTCCCGGTAGTAATCCTCGGAAACGAGGGCATTGACCACAGGCCTGAAGGCATACAGTCTGAGATGTCCCGGAAAAGGTCTGGGCAGTTGAACGCCCGTGCTGTCCAGAAAAAGAAAGGCTTCCATTTCCTGGCCTTTGGTTTTGCCCTGGGCAATGATCACAAATTTATCCCCGGCAAATTCGGGTTCCGAAATGGGATGAAGCAGGCTGTCCAGGTACAGAGGAGCCCGGTATCCCTTGCTCTTCAGCAGCTGATGGTCTCTGTCGTAATAAAAATAGGATTTGCAGAATACAAAATGTTCCTTCATGGCTTTCATCAGATTGAGGTTGAAGGAATCGCGATCCCTGATGATGGCCTCCATTTCTTTTTCGACCCGTTTGCGGTAATCGGCATCGGATCCCGATTTTTCCAACTCCCGGTTTAAGGCTTCCAGTTTATTGTGATGACTCTTGAGCCGGACAAGCACCTGTCCCTTGCTCAGGTCCTGTATGAGATCGTAGGCGGTATAATCGGGATCGGCGGTCTGAGCTTTGCTTTGGTAAATGTTAAAACAAACCAAAAGCCCAAGGAGCATATATTGAAAGCGAACTAAATTTGCGTTTGACTGCATTCTGATTGAACGGATTTTCAGAGCAAATGTCTGCAATTCCGATTCACTTTTTTCATAAAACGCGATTTCTATGTCCCAATACATTGACATTGAGTCTCTTAATCAGCAAATTGCGATCGAGAGTAAGTTTCTCGAGCCCTTGCGGGAAGCGCATGCTTCTGTAATCGTAGGACAGGAACAGATGATGCACCGTCTGCTGGTCGGGCTGCTGACCAAGGGCCATATCCTGCTGGAGGGTATGCCCGGATTGGCCAAGACCCTTGCCATCAAAACCCTGGCATCCTCTATCGACGCGGCATTCAGCCGGATCCAGTTTACTCCGGACCTGCTGCCTGCGGATATCATAGGAACTTTAATCTACAACCCGGCAGAGCACGATTTTTCAGTACGCAAAGGGCCCATTTTTGCCAACCTGGTTCTGGCAGATGAAATCAACCGGGCACCCGCCAAAGTTCAGTCTGCCTTGCTGGAGGCCATGCAGGAAAGGCAGGTCACCATCGGAAAGGAAAGTTACAAACTGGATGAACCCTTTTTGGTGCTGGCTACCCAAAACCCCATAGAACAGGAGGGCACCTATCCACTACCTGAAGCCCAGGTGGACAGGTTTATGATGAAAGTAATAGTAGGATATCCGGGTATGGAAGAAGAAAGGGAAATCCTGCGCAGAAATCTGGCCGGTGAGGGACTGCCATCGGTGAGACCGGTGATTCACACCGCTGATATCCTGCGGGCCCGTCAGGCGGTCCAGAGGATATACCTCGATGAGCGAATCGAAAAATACATCCTGGACATCGTATTTGCCAGCCGTTTTCCCGAACGCTACAAACTCAACGATCTGGCCGGCATGATCACCTATGGAGCTTCTCCCAGGGCCAGTATCTTTCTCGCACAGGCAGCCAGAGCCAATGCTTTCCTGAACAGAAGGGGATTTGTCATTCCGGATGACATCCAGGCCATGGCGCGCGATGTGTTGAGACATCGCATCGGATTGAGTTATGAAGCAGAAGCAGAAAACATCAATCAGGAGCAAATCATTTCCCGCATCCTTTCTAAAGTTGAAGTACCCTGATTCCCATTTCATGCAAAATGTGAGAAATGGCGCGATTACATTTTTGCTCTGCACCCTGCTCTTAGGGTGGGGCGTTCCGCTTGATGCCCAGTTGGAATCTGTAGAACAACTCAAAAAACAGTTTCCCAATCCGGAGCGGGGCATCTGGATCGACCATTTCTCAGGATACAATCAGTTTGGCGAAGGAATCATATTAACCCTGGCTCACGACCAAAGGGAATACAGAGGCATCGTGCAAAACAGGACAAACCTGAAAATCTTTATGGTAGAAGGGCCTTGGAAAAAAAATCACCTGGGTGCCATCGTAGCCGACACAAATGGCAACCGGATCGGTACGCTGCGTGGTGGGATCCGCGACAGTATGTTCAGAGGTGAACTGCGCATCGACGAATTAAAAAAGTCTCAGGCCCTGGAATTGAAGCAGGTGAGTCGATTCACAACAGACCTGCCTGAATGTCCTGCCGGAATAGCCTACCGCGAATACTATAGCAAGGACCGCCAGTGGTGGATGTCTCTGCGTTATTTTGAAGAGGGCAGTGCGACTGGATTTGTCTGTCATGTGGCGGACAGCAATGCAGCCTGGTTTACCGGAAGGTGTCTGGATCCGGATTGCCGCAAACTCGAAGTTCTGATGCATCCCTGCAACAGCATTTGGAAATTCAAAACCACCTTGATTCAAAGCGATGACCAGGTGGTCAGCCTCAGGTGGAAATCCGAAACAGACAGTCTGGGCAGGGACCTGAAATTTTCAATATATCGTTCAGCGGGATTCAAATGTCGTTCGGAAACGCACTTGAGTCTCCAGGCCAATTCCAGATATCTCTGGTTTGAAAAAAGAAATTACAAAAAGTGGATCGCCCAGATGCTCAAGGGCTGGAGTGACAGAATTTATCTTCACTCTTTGAATTCTCTCGACCACAACGAGTCCTACACACTTGATTTTGTACCTTCCTGGTATTCCGATTACTTTATTTCCGGATCCATCCTTTCCACTGATCCGGATACGAAGAGCGTCTCAGTCGGTTTGCTGAATTACGACTTCAGGCAGGACGAACCCTTTTCACTGGACCAGTTGTTTGAAAAAAACAGCGACTATAGGACCTTTATAGAGCAGCATATTTACGATGTGAAAACCGAAATGTGTAATCCAAAGCGAAAAGACCTGTATGAATACATCATCTCAGACCCCTTCAGCGACTGGTGTCTGCTGCCCACCGGAATCTGCTTTTCATCCAAATGGCATCCGGTGTACGGAGAGTACAGGATCCTGATCCCGTATCACAGATTCGGTGCCCGCATCAGGAAAAACGGACCATTCAGAAAGATGATTTGAATATGGAAGTTCAGGATATTTTGGCTCGGGTGCGCAGGATTGAGATCAAGACCAAAGGTCTCAGCAACCAGCTTTTTTCAGGAGCCTATCATTCCAGTTTCAAAGGGAGGGGCATGTCGTTTTCTGAAGTAAGGGAATATGCCGCAGGCGATGATGTGCGCCATATCGACTGGAATGTAACCGCCCGATCCGGTCAGCCCTTTGTCAAAGTGTACGAGGAGGAGAGAGAGCTCACCATCATGCTGATGATCGACATCAGCGATTCGACATTCTTTGGGAGCGGAGCTTACCAGAAGTCCGAGTATATTACGGAACTTGCCGCCGTACTGGCCTTTTCAGCCAGTCAAAACCAGGACAAGGTAGGCCTGATCCTATTTTTAGACAAGGTTGAATTGTATATTCCGCCCAAGAAAGGGCGACAACATATTTTGCGCATCATACGGGAACTGCTGGTTCAAAGACCCGGAGTCAGAAAATCCGGACTGGCGCATCCCCTGCGTTTTTTAAAAGGTGTGATGCACAAGAGGGCCATATGTTTTGTCTGTTCCGATTTTCAGTTTGACATACCTGAATCCACCCTGAGGATCGTAGCAAAAACCCACGAGCTGATCGGATTTCAGATCCTGGACCCGCTTGAATACGCCTGGCCTTCCATGGGTATTTTGCCATTCAGGGATGCGGAGACCGGATCGCAATTGCTGGTAGATACATCCGATCCAGCCTGGATGCAGCAGATGCGTCTGAACCAGGAGCAACAGGTACAATCGGTCAGATCCAAATTCATAAGGGCACATGCCGATTTTCTTCAGATCGATATGAATGCTTCCTATACGAGAAGCCTGATTCAGTTTTTTAAAAGGAGGGCAATGTGAGCAGCATGAATGGTTTCCGATATCTGTTGTTTATTTTATTGCCGGGAATGATCCAGGCACAGGTGCATTTCAGCCAAATGCTCGACAGCACAGCCATGCTGATCGGTGACCAGCAATCCTTGCATCAGTTTGCTTCCGGTACAGACTTTCTGAAAGATCCCCTGGGCCAGCTGGACACATTATCCTGGCTGGAAATAATCGAAGTGAAACCCTGGGTTCAATCCGGTGCAAGCATGTTCAGAAGGGATATTCTCTTTACTGTATTTGACAGTGGCAGTTACCGGATACCCGAATTTACGGTTCACTTCAAGGAGGATTCCGTAGCAGTGAACAGTCTAACGCTCAGGGTTGATTTTGTGAGGGACAGTCTGAACGATTTGAGGCCAATCAAGGACATCGCGGAGACAGAAGGTTCCTTTGATGGGGTCTGGTATCTGCTCTCAGGATTATTCTTTATCCTGATCATGTTGTTTTTGCTTTACGTGCTTTTTAAAGCCGATCAAAAGACTCCATCGGTTGTGGAATATATACAGGCCGAATCAGCGGATCAGAAGGCTTTGAAGGCCCTCACAGAGCTGGAAAAGCAAAAGCTATGGCAGCAGGGTGAGTGGAAATTATATTACGACCGTCTCACGGAAATTATCAGAACGTATCTCTCCGATGGGTTTTTTCTGCCAGCCCGGGAATCATCCACCAGCGAGATCCGGAATATGCTGGCGCAACATGAACCCCCGTTTCAGAATTGGGATGAGCTATACCAACTTTTGCAAAAGGCAGATCTGGTGAAATTTGCCAATCTGAAACCCGATGTAGCCCAGCTTGGATGGGCCCTGGAAGTGGCCGGGCATTTTATCAGGAGGAATGCCGGAATGCTGGAATCCATCAGACAGAGTCACCTGGTCACCTATCGCAGGTTTTTGGGCAGTCCCATGGCCGATGGATTTGCCTTTCCCGATAAGGAAGTCGATCCCGGGCTGCAGAGCATCAGACTGGATGGAAATACCGCCTCGTTGGTCCTGATATCGAGTCTGGTCCGAAAAAATACCTTCGTGCTTCCGGATGCCTGGGTCAGGCTGCACCAGCAGAAAATGGGCCTGCTCAACCGGTGGCATCACAATCTGGTGTTTCAGAATTATCCTGCCGCTTTGACCTTGTTGCTGCTCATTCCTTTGCTGGCAGTGGTATCGGTCTTTTTGCCGCTGTTGTGGGTCTTTTCTTTTTGGACCCGGTCCAGGCTGATTTCCTCGGGTGTATTCGTCCTCAGCAAAGACCGGAAGTTATGGGTGGATTCAAAATCGATTCTTTGATGGGCTGGTGGATGCACATACAATGGCTTCATCCCTGGATACTCGCTGCTCTGGCGCTGATCCCCTGGTTGTGGTATGTTCATGCGACCAGATCCAAGTCCACCCGAATCACGATCAAAGCACCTGCCCTCCAACACATTCCGGTCAGGAGGTCCTGGCGGGTCAGTTTGTATCAATATTCTTCCTATCTGGTCTTTCCTGCCCTGGTTTTTCTGATCCTGGCACTGGCGAGACCACAATACATCCTGCGCGAAGAAAAAGTCAATGCAGAAGGCATCGATATTTTTATGGTGATGGACCTTTCGTCCAGTATGCTTTCACAGGATTTTGAGCCCAACCGACTGGAGGTGAGTAAGGATGTAGCCATGGAGTTTATACAGGAACGACGCTACGACCGAATCGGTATCGTCGCTTTCGCCGGAGAGGGTTTTACACAATGTCCGCTCACGGTGGATCATACCATTCTGAATTTACTCATGAATGAACTGCAGTGCGGATTCCTGGAGGATGGTACCGCCATCGGTATGGGACTGGCTACTGCGGTCAACAGATTGAAGGACGACAGCCTGACTAAAAGCAAGGTCATCATTCTCATAACAGATGGAGTCAACAACGCAGGAGATATTTCTCCCGAACTCGCCGCAGAGCTTGCCAAAACTTATGGTATTAAGATCTATTCCATAGGTGTGGGGACACGAGGTGAGGCCTATTCTCCCATTGGCAGAAACTACCGTGGCGATTATATTTTCGGGATGGCCCCGGTCAACATCGACGAAGAATTGTTGTCGCGGATCAGCACACAGACCGGAGGAAAATACTACCGTGCGACCAACAAGGAAAGACTCAAGGAAATCTACAACGAGATCGATCAGTTGGAAAAAACAAAGGTGGAGGTCAGGACCTACAAGCGCTATTCTGAGGAATACGCATGGTTTGTCTGGATGGCAGTGATTCTGTTGTTCCTGCAGTTTGCGATTCGTTATTCACTCAATCCTCTGGCAGCATGAATTCATTCCGGTTTGAACATCCCGAAATTCTGTTTCTGTTGCTGGCGCTGCCTTTGTCCTGGATCATACGCCATTGGCTTCTTGCGAGAGCCCGGAGACTTTTAGGTTTATCGGGATCCCGGGGGACGCTTTCTAAAAGTTTGGCTGCACAGCCTGCTGCTATTCGTCTGGAATGGTTTCTTTGGATGAGTTTTCTCTTTTTTCTCATTCTCAGTCTGGCCAATCCGCAATATGGATTGCGCAGGCAGAACGTACAGGCAGGCAATGCGGAAATCATGATCGCTCTGGATGTATCCAATAGTATGGCCGCGACGGATATCAAGCCGGACCGCTTGTCGCGTTCTCAACTCCTGATACGGCAGATCACCGAACGTTTTTCCTCTGCACGCATCGGCCTGATCTGCTTCGCCGGAGAAGCTTATTTGCAAACGCCTTTGACAACCGATGTAGCCACTGTGCAGTTGCTGGCTTCCATGGCAAGGCCCGATCGGATCCCATCTCAGGGCACAGACCTCGGAGCGGCCATTGACCTAGCCATCCGCTCTTTTCCCGATCAGGAGGGTTTTCACAAATTATTGATCCTCATCTCAGATGGTGAAGATCACGAAGGTCAGGTTCTGGAAGCCGCAGAAAGAGCTGCCAGGTCGGGCATCAGCATTGTGACCATACCGGTAGGTTCAGAGGAAGGTGCCTTCATTCCGGATTTGCAGTCGGGACAAGCCGGATTTAAAGCCGATCGGGAAGGCAAACCGGTCAAATCAAAACCCGATCGGAATTTGATGAAGGATCTGGCGACAAAGGGCTCCGGTGACATGCTGGAGATCCACGATACCGAAGCATTGCTCGATGCTTTGCAAAAACGGGTGCGACACATCATCAAAAAAGATCTGAGCTTCCAGTTGCACAACGAATACGAATCCCGCTATCAGTGGCCTTTGCTTTTTTCCATTCTCATTCTGATTGTAATCGTATTGAAACCACAGTATAAAATCACCTGATATGAAGCTGTACCTTTTTGTGATTTGGATGGTTCCGGTATTTTTTGTCCACGCCCAGAAACCAGAAATGTTTTCCCGTAAGGCCGATAAGCTTTACCGGGACTCCTCCTACACGGAGGCGGAAGAAAATTACCGGAAAGCAGAGAACCTGCGTCCTGATTTTGCCAATCGGTACAACATTGCCAACAGTCTGTACCAACAGGGAAGGGTCAATGAAGCGGCCGATCAGTACGAAAAAAGCCTACAGTCGGGATCTGTCGATCCGGCCTGGGAGTCAAGCGCCTGGTATAATCTGGGTAATTCCCGTTTTCACAATCAGGAATACCAAAAAAGTGTGGAGGCATACAAGCAGGCACTGAAAAAAAATCCTTCGGATCTCGATGCCAAAATAAATCTGGCGCAGGCATTGCAAAAAATGAAAATTCAACAACAACAACAACAGCAGCAACAGCAGCAACAGCAGCAGCAACAACAACAGCAGCAACAACAACAGCAGCAACAACAACAGCAGCAACAACAACAGCAGCAACAACAACAGCAGCAACAACAACAGCAACAGCAGCAAAATGACAGTGACCAGAATTCCTCTGGCGAAGAGCAACAACCCGATCGTTCACAAGGTGGCAATCAGGAGATCCCCAGGGATCAGGCGGAGCAGATTTTAAAGATGGTAGATCAGGCAGATGGAAAGGTGAGAGAGAAAATGCAAAAAGCCAATTCCCGCAAGAAGACAAAGGAAAAGGATTGGTGATGAATCAGATCAGGATAACGCGAGGCATAATACTATCCATTCATATCCATAGCGGCCAGCCAGGCACCGGTCCAGGCAGCCTGAAAATTGAATCCTCCTGTGATCGCATCGATGTCGAGGATTTCTCCTGCAAAATATAAATGTGGCAGTTTTCGGCTTTTAAATCTGCGCATATCCACTTCGTCGAGCGCCACACCGCCTGCCGTGACAAATTCTTCCTTAAAACGGGTCTTTCCGTTTACTTCCAGCGTCTGCCTGCAAAGCATCTGCGTCAATTGCTCCATCTGGGTTCTCTGGATGCCGGACCATTTCATTTCGGCTGAAATCCTGCACCTCATCAGCAGATAGGCCCACAATCGCGAAGGGATATCAAACAGGGGATGTCTTTGTACAAACCGGTCTCCATGTGCGTTTTTGTAAGCATTCAGGGAAGCCTGCACTTCATCCGGACTTTGATTCGTCCAGTTGATGACCAGTTTGAATTGATAATTTCGATCGAAGAGGATCCTGGCTCCCCAGGCTGACAACCGCAAAACCGCAGGTCCACTCAGTCCCCAATGGGTGATCAGCATAGGTCCCTCTGCAGTCAGCCCGCATTCCGGGACTTCCAGTGATGTAGAGCGTACGCTCAGGCCCATCAGTTTTTTGAGTTCTTCATCCTTCAGGTTAAAGGAGAAAAGCGAAGGGACCGGATCTATGATGGTGTGGCCGTTTTCTTTCAGGAATTGCCAGGTCCTGTTGTCGCTTCCTGCAGCCAGAAAGAGTTGCCGGCTGACAAAGGTTTGCTTTTCGGTTTGGATGGTCCAGAGTTGACTCTCTTGATCCCAGCTGAATGCAAGAGCCCTGCATCGCGTTTTCAAGGATATACTTTGCACGGCAAGTTGTTTCATAAAACAATCCACAATGCTCTGCGATCGGTTGGATGCGGGAAACATCCTGCCATCTTCCTCCACCTTCAGGGGCACGCCTCTGTCTTCAAACCACTGGACGGTGTCGCCTGGTCCGAATTTGTGAAAGGGACCCAATAGTTCTTTTGATCCTCTCGGATAATTCGAAATGAGTTCAGCAGGATCCCAGCATGCATGTGTCAGATTGCATCTTCCGCCACCGGATATTCTGACCTTGGACAACGGTTCCGTTCCGGCTTCGAGAATCAGAATTTTTTTGCCCGGATTTTTTTCTGCGTAATTGATCGCGCAGAAAAATCCTGCGGCACCACCGCCGACCACGAGCAGATCAAGGGTTTCTTTATTCAAGCTGTATGAGTGTGCGGTCTTTGAATCAATTGATGCGAAGCAGTTTGCCTGAGTGCATTTTTCCGGATTGATGGACCCGGTACAGATAAACTCCGTTTGGCAATGGGCCGGGTTTACTCCAGACAGATTCTCCCGGCTGCAGAATGGACCTGAATACGGTTCGACCCAAGGGATCCATAATGTAGATCTCTGCTTCGGAGTCGTCTGCATTGTGCATCCGAAGTTGATCCGAAAAGGGATTCGGGAAAATGCGGATACCGGAATTTTCAGATGTTTCTTCGTTTTGATTGGGGATCAGGCCGCTCAGCGTGAAATGATCCAGTGCAGCGCGCAGCGCAATGGCGAATTCAGCTGAATCGGGATCATTCCACAGGTGAAATACAAAGCGCACGGAATCGCGATCCATGCCCTGTATGTCGATGTCTTTTTGGGTCCGGGGGTTGAATTTTCCGCTCAGATTTTCCTGGATGGATTCAACAAGCAGGCTGTCTTTTCCCAGGGCGAGGATGGTTTCCTTGACCGATCCGTCCCAACCACCGTAGGCCCAGGCATCATAAGCGATCCGGATCTGATCATAGGCTTTCAGGTTCATGGGAGGGGAGACCAGATACAGGTGTCCGGACAGACGGTATTCCTGATCGATTTTTCCGTAATTGTCTGTATACAGGCAGCGATCTCCAATGTCAGCGTCCGAATCCCTGGAAGGAAAGTTGGAGGGTGGTGGAAAAAACTCCTTCAGGTTTCCATACTGCCAGCTCACCAGACTGTCATCGGATTGGACCGACCAACCCTGTTCGGTCATGAAGTGATCTTCGTAGCCCGCCGCCATTTCGCGGGTATAGGTCTGGCTGCCGTCAAAGGTTACATCTGCTTCATGGTTGTACAAAAATCCCCAGGCGCTCGCGAGGATGTTGTAATTCGAATGGTACACATCGGGAATAATGCAATTCAATGGATTGTCTGTCCCTGACAGTGCTTCGAATCTGCTTTCTTCGTTGTACATCAGGACATGGATATGGGGAAGAAGATCTCCGGATTCACGTTCTCTGATCTCAAAGCGGGCTTCCGATTTGAGACGAGGCACCAGATGAAAATCCCTCGTGATCAGGCTGTCCGTAAACAACTCCAGATCGAGGGAAAGGGCCTGATAGCCTTCCCGTGTGATGGTCAGTTGGTACCATCCGGATTCTGCCACACCGGTGCGATAGATGCCACGTTGGTCGGACTCAAAGGGATTTGGATTGCCTCCTTCCTTTTTTCTCAGGCTGATTTGCGCCTGGGACAGATTGGATCCCGTGATGCTGTCTTTGACAAGGCCCTCCAGCCAACCCGCTCGGTTGCCATCAAAGCGGAGTATGTACATTCCGTATTCGATGTCCGAAGCCACGACCACTCCGGATGGATAATAGGGATAAACACTCCAGCAGCCGGCAAAACCGCTTCTTTTATCGGGGTGGGTATCGTAAAACCCGACCTCCACCAGGTTGTTGGGTCGCCTGGTGTCCAGAACCCGCATGCCTTCCGTGTACCAGGAGATGTACAGCCAGTCCTCTTTGTGAAATACATTGTGCGGGATGTGCAGGTCGTCATCCGGATTGCGCACCCTGTAAAAATCCAGCCTCTTGATATCCAGCGGATCGGAAACGTCCCAGGATTCCACCACGGCCCCGGTCACCTCATCCGCAGTGTACAGGATCTTGCGGTCTTTCTCGATCCAGACCGAATGGGCAAAGGTGAATGCAGTGCGCTGGGTCGCCAGCTTTACGGGAGCCTCCCGGTCTGACAGGTCCCAGATGCTGAAGGCTCCGTTGAACAACTCAGCGCCGTACAGGATCCTGTCCCGCACGTGTACCTCGTGCATGTAGTCGTCTTCGAAATTGTACATTAATTTGGGATGCCAGGGATCTTCGTGGGGATCCAATATGGCAAATCCTGCACCCACCGGCCTGGCTCCACTCAGATAGAGATAGCCTTCCTCATCGGCATACAGGGTATGGGAAGTGAGGACGTCCACACTGTCTCCAGTCAGGTCCGGCAACTTAAAGATGTTTTGGTACCTTATGGAATCGGGATTCCGCAGGTCGATGATCAGCAACCCGTCGTCGCATTCGGAGCTGACATAGGCAAATTCCCCGGAGGTCTTCAACTCACGCCAGCTGCAGGTATTGTTTTGGATGAAGATCTTTTCGACCGGAGCGGCAGGATCGGAGATATCGTAGATACGGACGCCCTGAACGGTGCCCAGTAAAGCCAACTCCCTGCCTGCAGGAGTAGTATGTCCCCAGATACTGCTGGCCTTTTCCGGGATGCGCACATGACTCAATAAATCCACATGACTGGAGGTTTGTGCGAGCAACCGCACAGATAAAATTAAATATAAAAATAAAATTAAATGTTTAAACATTTTTATATCAATGAATTATTTATTATTGTATAGATTAATATTTAAAATTTCGGGATTTGTTTTCTGTAGATTAACTTAAAGATAAGGCGATTGTTGCTAACTTTGTGCATATTGAATCAAGAGTAAACCCATTGCAAAGAATGAACCGTTTAATCAGAAGTATCTCAGCCGTCCTGTTTATTGCGATTTTCAGCTTGTCTCTGAAGGCTCAGCCGCTTCAGTTTCTGGATGAAAGGACCGGACCCCATTTTACAGCTGTCCAGGTTTTTACCAGACCGGATGCCGGCTGGACCCTGATCGGCAACACCCGGGATTCTGCCCTGCTGATGTTGAAGTACGATTATTGCGGCAAGCTGAATCAATCGGAGAAGAGGATCATTGACACGATGACCTCTTTGAGTCAGATATTTTGTTCACAGGATGCCTCCGGTTCCGGGAATATTCTGATGGCAGAGGTTTTTCAACGGGACACCGTGGCAGGACTGCACCTGGCCAGAATCTCCGAAACCGATCTGTCGATCAATGTACCGGTACTGTTTTCGGTACCGGATGCCAAGGTTTACCTCAATCCGGTCATTCACTATCTGCAGTCTCCCGATGACATTATTCTGGGATTCAGTGCAGGTCCCGATACGGCCAGTGTGGTCCCTTATCTGATTAGGCTGGACGGCAATTTCAGCCGCAAGGACATCCTCGTGCTTAAGAACCACAAAAACCTCCGCAGCATCGTCCCTATCGGACGACAGTATTTTGTGGTCGGTCTCGATTCCAGCGTGGTAGTCGGATTTGACGATACGCTCAATGTGGAATACAGCTACCGCCTCGACAGTCAGTTTGTGCTGCTGGACAGGCTGGCTGCAGACGACCGCAATTTTTTTGTACTGGGCGCTTCCTTTTCTGGCGGTGTGGCTTTGATGAAATTCGCGGATGATGGCAAAATGAATGGTCAGAGCTTTGTGGCCTATCCATACGAGCCCTCGCCAGCCCCTGCTCTGATCTCGACCCAAACCGGATTTGCCTCCTCTTTTGTACAAAGGAATGGAAATGGCAGTCTGGGTCTGGGCATGGTCGAATTTGACCAGGACCTGAGACTGAGAAACCTCAATCAGATCATTCGCAAGGATGGTCGTCTGTATCCCTGGAGTCTGGGTCTGGGTTATTCTACCGAAGAAGAAGCTTTTGTGCTCTCGGGTAGTCTCGATTCCATCAATCTCAGCTTTCAGGCCAAACTGGCCAACGATTTTTTCCTGAACGATACCAGCTGCAGCTACCGCGATGAGCAGCTCAGGAGTTTCAATACGCGTCGTTTCGTGCAGGATACCCTGACGGGAATCAGCTACGATCGGATCTCTTTTATACCCAACAATTCCACGACCGGAATCCGCAAGACCTATATCGACAGCAGCCGCCGCAGCTGCAGTTATTTTGATTTTATGGGCGGCAGTGCCCAGGTGATGGGTTGCGTGGGAGATCCCTTCACTTTATCGCCCATTCCCAAGAAATATGCCACGCAGGATTTCAGCAACCGCTTTATGAAATACTGCTGGTTTCCGGATGTGGTGGACGGCATCAAGAATACCGACCGCACACAGGCCATCACCATTCCACACGAAGAGATCACGGTGCGTGCCCTGTACTGTTCGGACAGCATCGATCTGAGTTATACGACCCAGGAGATTCCCTGCGTCAATTTTCCGAATGTATTTATGCCTACAGGTGCAGAGGAAGCCGCCAACAAGGATTTCAATCCCGTGTATAAGGACAACCACCGGGCCAACATAGACCGCGTTGAATTTGAGATCTACAACCGCTGGGGTAAAAAAGTATATTCCACCACCGATCCCGCCGGAACCTGGGACGGCAATGTGGATGGCACACCCGCACCAACGGATTCCTACATCTACCGCTGCGATGTTTTGTACAAGAACAAGCAGTTCAGAAGCTTCAAAGGGGTGTTTTCTTTGATCCGATAATCTGATTTCCGGGGTGTTCAGGATGAAGCATAATTTTTTCAAAGTCATGACGGCATGGTGCTTGTGCCTGTGCGGTCTGGCTGCACAGCCCTACGAAGAATTCACCCTCGACAGCGAGGTAAAATCTTTTTTGCACAAGACCTTTCCGGAACTCAAATCTTACGACCTGGGCGTGAAGGTGCGCAACAGCGACAACCAGCTATATCTTGACTCCATAGAGTATTCTCCCTGGTTTGTGGGAGACTTCAACGACGACGGACTGGTGGATCTTTTTGCACAGATGTTCCGGCGCAAACAAAACAGGGCCGTCCTGGTCATGGCCCGCGAAGAACCCGGTGTGTACGATCTGCACGAGGTGGAGCCCGTGCGCAAGACCGGAGACCTGGGTGTGCCTTTTGTAGAAGAGTCCGAAGAGGGACCGCTCATCATCTACAAGCAATATGCCACCGAGCAGACCGTCCGTATGAAGGATGGGGTGGAGATCCGTTATCCGAAAAATTTCAATACTTATTATTCCCTGGGATTCTTGCGCAAGGATACCCTGATTTACCGGTTTGACAGACTGATCGAATACGCGACCCGGCCCAACAATTCCGGATTGCGGTATGTGCAGATCCACAGCTACTGCCAGTTTGGAGGTTGCCCCGATTACATCCTGAAGATCGACTCGGTGGGCAATATGATCCTTCAGAACATTAAAAACACCGCACTGGAGCCCGGTGTGTACAAAGCCCCCTGCGATCCCGATCAGTTTCGCAACCTCCAGCTCCGCCTGAAATACCTGCACCTGCCCAAACAGGAGATGAAGTTTGGCGACAAGACCGCGGACAAGGTGATCGCCCTGATCATTGCCTTTTCGGATGGCAAAACCTTTAAGGTGCTGGACTATACCCAAAATGGCACCCTGGGTCTGGCCGGCTTATACGATTTCCTGGAAGAGATCAGGAAGTCCTCGCTCTGGTAGCCTGCGATAAAGTCTAACCGCAGACATTTCGTCCTTTCATCTCCCGTATGCTGTTCGTTTATCCTGCTTCCCAAACGGATTCATTATGGGTTTTATGGCCTTTAACTTACCGACCCCATTCTGTATATTTGCATAATGGCCAGGGAACCAGTTGAATTGAAAACGATCGCTCCGTTGCTGACGGGTGGGATTGGGTTGGACAATCTATTGCGTAAAGCTGTCCAATTGACGCATTGCGTTAATACAACTCAATTACGCATGATTGCAATGATTAAAAAAAATTATAACTATATGAATATAAACGTCTTATCCGACTTAATATCCACTCCACTACAAGCAGCTTAACGCAATAGTTGCGTAAATACAGATGTTAGCGGTCAGGCAAAAACCGAACTCAAAAAACATCAATTTAATAAATTATAAATGGGACAATACAAAGCAAACTCAACAAATTCTCAAAATTTCAGCTTAACATTTGAAAATCAAACAATAGGAGAATTAATTTACAAAAAATGGTATTCTTTCAATGCCGAAATTCTGTTATCTGACGGTGCAAAATATCAACTAGAACCAAAAGGATTTTGGGATTCTGAAATTGAATTGAAAGACGAAACAAAAACTTTATTAGAGTTTAAAATGGGTTGGAAAGGAATAATTATCAAAACTTTTTTCGAAAATAAGGAAGACACTTATCTTTTGAAATTAAATGGTCTTTTGAGTAGTAAGTTTGTTCTAATTGACACCGACAAAAACGAGTTAATAGTTGCTGAAACTGATTTTAAGTGGAATAAACTTAATTATGACTATAATATTGAAACAACTCGAAATTTTGACAATTTTGATAAAAAGGAATTATTATTGCTTACAATTTTACACTGCATAAATTACTATATGACAATTATTGCATCAGGAGGATAAATGAAAAAAACAACCAAAAGAAAAATGCCCGAACCGCTAACAGCGGTTTTGCGTCAGGCGGGGTTTGGTTCTCCGTTTGACGCTTTTTGCTATATTTGAACTTTAATGCTTCGTATCAAGTGCAGTGGTAAAATCCCGCCCGAACGCAAAGCCGCAAAACGTTAGGCACAATTATAAACGACAACGAGTAACATAAAAATAAATCGACAATGAAACTATTAAATTTCACAGCAAAAAATGTTCACGGTTACTTGAACTATGACATAAAATTTCACGAAAGACTAACCTTTTTAATTGGTATTAACGGGACTGGAAAGACTTCAGTTTTAAAGCTTATTCTTGGACTTATCTCTCCTTCATTTAATTATTTAAACAGCATTGACTTTGAAGAAGTTGAACTTGTTTGTGATGAGCCTACAAAAGGATTAATAAACATTAAGGCAATTAAAAGTACAGACACAAATGAAATCAGTATAAGCTTAAAAATTGATGACAATGAAGCTATTACAGGGACAGTGAATCGTATCAGTCAACTACAACTTAATGATCTTGACAGTGATGAGTCAAATGAAAAGATGCGTTTTATTATTGAATCGTTTGACCGACAAGATGTGGTACAAGCAATTAAAAGTTTGACAACTCCTTTATTCCTTGGACTTGACAGAAGAGTTTATGAAGGTCAACAAATTGACAGAATGAGACAGAGTTTTTTCATTAGAAGGAGATATCGTCACTATCCTCAAAATGACCCATTGAATATTAGTCTAATGGAAATTCAAGAAGTTATCTATGACTACGTAAGAATTATTGCATCTGAACAACCAAAAATTAATCAGGATTTCAAAAATAAAATTTTGCTGCAATCATTTGAGTTTTTAGAAAGTCAAGAATTGAATATTGTTAAAGATTTTAAGGAGTTAAAGGAGAAAAGAAAGAAGGCTATTGATGCATTTGAAAACCTAAAAATTACAGGTTTCACTGAGCATATCAATAACTTTTTTGACCAACTTGAATCTACATTGAGAAAGTTAAATGAAATACAAGGAAAGAAAAAAAGTGATGAAATAGATTTTAACAACATTCATATTTTTCAAAAATGGTTTAACAATCAACCTCAATTAAAAAGAATTAACGAACTTATTACATATAACCTTGCATATCAAAAAGAATTAGACAAACTCTACGAACCGATAGAGAAAACTAAAAACATCATTAATACATTTTTCAGCGAGAGCAAGAAGGAATTACTAATTGAACCTCAGGGCGAGTTAAAAGTAAAATTCAAAAATGATAAAATAGCCAATATCTATGAACTCTCATCAGGAGAGAAACAGATAGTAACAATGCTTGGACATTTAATTTACTTCGAAGAAAAATACAAAAACGAATCCGGCATTTTTATAATTGACGAACCAGAAGTATCACTTCATCTAGCTTGGCAAGAAATATTTGTAAACTCAATTTTGGAAGCAAGTCCTAGGACACAATTTATACTTGCAACGCATTCACCCGCTATTATCGGTGACAATGAAGAATCACTATATCAAGATTTAGCTAAACTTAATTAGTATTTAATATGATAGAGTTTGGCTTTAAAGCATTGCGTGCATTACCAAAATTTTTCACTTATCGCAATGACATCGATATTTACACCGAAGATAAAGTTGCTGACAAAGAATTTTACAGGACAATCTTTAAAAGATTATTAGGTGACGAAATAAAAATAAATGACGTTACACCACTAGGTTGTAAAACAAATGTTCTAAACGAATATGACAACCAAAATAAAAGTGATAAACGAAAAAAACTATTTATAGTAGATGGTGATTTAGAACTCATTCTCGACACAAATAGAAAGTCTAATTCTAACCTGATTGTTTTGGACTCATATTGCATTGAAAACTATTTAATCAATGAAAATGCAGGTATAGAATTAATTTACTTTTCAAACGGCAGTGAATCAAGAGATAATTTAAAAAATAAATTAAACTTCGATAAATGGCTCGAATATAATGCTCCGTGTTTAATTGACCTTTTTTTAAATTTTGCAGTTCTCCGAAAATATGGTGGTGGACCAATTATTAAAACAGCTCACGATTTTCTCACTCAAAATGGGAAGCAAACAATTTTAAACAAAGACGAGATCAAAAATTATTCTGCTGACATAAAAAATGAAATCATACAACGATTAAACACTATTGGAATTCAAAATCCTAATGAAACATATAACCAAGACTATACAAACCTTAGTAAAAAATGGAAAACTAATAACGACACGCTTTTAAGAATCGTATCAGCCAAAAACTATCTTCTACCTCTTTTACAATTTAGAATTAATCACTGCTTA
>JAKQHM010000016.1 GCA_029572935.1 Bacteroidota bacterium | reverse complement strand
GTTGGGAATTCTTCCAGGGCTATTTCTTTTTCAATGTTCCCGTCTGTTGCTGTTCTGTCATGAAACAAGAAACCATCACCATTAGAACTAAAAACACATGGGATGTCCAATATTCTTGCATAATCCAGGCCTTGCTGTATGCCCGCTCTCACGGAATGATTGTTATCCTTGGCCTCAATAATTGCGATAGGAATATTAGGTTTGTAATACAATATATAATCCGCCCGTTTCCTGGTTCCTCTTGCAGTTATTTTTCCTCGTACATATATTTTTCCATCTGTAAAAGATACCTCTTCCAATATTTGTAAATGCTTGTCCCATCCCGCCATTTCCAACGCAGGGGTGATGTACTTGGTACAAATATCTCTTTCAGACAGGATTTTCTTTTCCATTAATCCATGATTCCGTTAAAAACCTAAGTAACTTATTTAATTGTAGTTCTGGGCGATAAGGTGCCTGGCAAATATACAAATAAATTGTTAATTGCAGCAATGCAAATTGGTCTAATTTCTAAGAATTATAGCACAGTTTAGCTTCTTAAGCGCTGTGTGTAAATGGTTATTATCCCCCTTTCTCCCCCAAAAACTGATGGATGTATTCTGCAATCCTCGTCGACGGATCTTCCTGCAGCAGCAGGTCTTGCAGGCTCCGGTAGCCGGATCGGATTTGCTCATTTATTTCGGGAGATTCCAGGTCCCGGAGGCCGGTGAGGATGCGCTCGGCGGACAGATCGTCCTGGATCAGTTCGGGTACCAGGGGCCGGTCCAGGATGAGGTTGACTAAGGAGATATATTTGACCTTGATCAGTTGGCGGGCGATGTAGTAGGAGAGGCGTCCGCCTTTGTAGCAGACCAGCTGGGGCACGCCAAACAGCGCGGTCTCCAGGGTGGCGGTACCGGAGGTGACGCAGGCCAGGCCGGCATGGGCGAGCAGCTGATAGGTATCGTCGTACACGACCGGGATCCGGATGCCCTCGCGGTCCATGATGCGCTCGTACAAGGCGCGGTGCAGGGACATACCCGCCAGGACGGCCTGCAGGTCGGGTCTTTGTTGTGCAGCGTTCAGAAAAATGGGCAGCATGGCCTGGATCTCCTGCCGGCGGCTGCCGGGCAACAGGGCCAGGATCGTGCGGTCGTCGAGTCCGTTTTTGCTTTTGAAATCGGCTGCTTTCTGAAACCGGACGATGCGCTGGGCGAGGGGATGTCCGTAGTAGTGGACGTGCACGTTTTTACTCCGGAAATAGGGCTCCTCAAAGGGCAAGATGACGAAAAGTTCGTCCACGTACCGACGGATCGTTTCCACTCTTTTTTCCTTCCAGGCCCAGACCTGGGGAGAGATGTAGTAGTACACCGTGAATCCCTGCTCCTTGCACCAGCGGGCCATGCGCAGGTTGAAGCCCGGATAGTCCATCAGCAGGACCAGATCGGGACGGAATTCGAGTATGGACTTTTTGGTTTTTTTAAACAGACTTAGGATCCTGGGCAGATTGCGGACCACCTCCACAAAGCCCATAAAGCTGGCCTCGCGATAATGTACATCCAGCCGGTGTCCTTCGGCTGCCATCTGGTCTCCGCCCCAGCCAATGGTCTGCAGATCGGGGTCGAGTTTTTTCAGTTCGTGCAGCAGGGCAGAGCCGTGCAGGTCTGCCGAAGGTTCGGCAGCGATGATGTAGATCTTTTTGCTCAAAATGAATTCAGTAACTCGTTGCCATATCGGTAAAACCAGATCGCCGCGTAGATCAGGGTAGGGAAGACCATGCCGCGCATGGCATCATCCCAGTGTCTGCGGTAAAAGATCTGCATGGGGATGACGTTCGTCAGCAGGGCGATCAGGGTCAGGGTGCGCTCGCGGATCCCGCCCATGGGAAATCCATCCATACCCGCCAGGGCATCCGAGATGCTCAGCAGAATGGCATACAGCACAAAGGGGACGACGATGCCGGCGGCGATGCCGGTCCAGATTTTGTCATAGGGATGTCTCATTCCCAATCGGTTCATGTTGCGTGATTTGTAGGTGATCATTTTGGGCAAGGGCGGGGTGTACCGTCAGGTCGTGTCCGGAGGGGACCACGCTGATGTAGCCATTCTCCAGGGCCCAGAGGTCGGTATCCGTGCCGGGGTCGTCCAGCCTGAACTCTCCGGTGAGCCAGTAGTAGGTCTGATTTCGGGGGTCTTTTCCTTCCTTGAATTCCTCCACCCAGTTGCCTTCGGCCTGGCGGCATATTTTGATCCCCCTGATCTCCTTGCGGGGCAGTTTGGGGATGTTGACATTCAGAAGCCTGCAGCCGTGCAAGCCCTGCTCCAGCACACTTTGCACCAGGTGGTCCACAAAGGGCTCGGCCTGCCAGAAATCGGCATCAAAGGAATAGTCGAGCAGGGAGAAGCCTATACTCGGGATGCCCTCCAGACTGGCTTCCATGGCCGCAGACATGGTGCCGGAGTAGATGATGTTGATCGAGGCATTGGAGCCGTGGTTGATGCCGGAAAGGCAGAGGTCGATCTGTCGCTCGCGCAGGAGGACGTTTTTGGCTAATTTGACGCAATCCACGGGTGTGCCACTGCATTCGTAGGACTCGATGTCGGGGAACATATCGATTTTATGAAGTCTGAGCGGGAGGTTCATCGTGATCGCATGGCCCATCCCGGATTGGGGGGAGTTGGGCGCGACCACCACCACCTCGCCGTATTTGCGGGCGGTTTCCACCAGAGCCTTGAGACCCGGGGCAAAAATTCCATCATCGTTTGTGACCAGGATCAGTTTCTGTTGCATGGCAGGTTTTCAATATCTGTCTCAAAGATAGGTTCGCTTTTTCTAATTTTACGGATCGATCGGAAGACTG
>JAKQHM010000014.1 GCA_029572935.1 Bacteroidota bacterium | reverse complement strand
AACCTTCTCTGCTTTGGCAGAAAAAATGGGGATCAGCAAAAGTGAATTCCTGGAGGCATTCCACAGCCAGCAGACGATTCAGCAAACCAGACAGGATTTTTCAACGGCCCAGTCCCTGGGCATCAGAGGGTTTCCCAGCCTGCTGCTGAAAAAAGCTGACAAAGTTTATCTCCTTTCCAACGGGTATCGTAAAGCCGATGAACTTCATGAAAAGATCAGTGATATTTTATCCAAAAAGTAAAACCTTTTTTGGGACTTTGGATTCATTTGCTCTATACCAAATGGCCTAAACTGTCATCAATTTTTAGACAGGATTTTATTATTATCCTTCAAAAATCACATACTCGGTCCTACATTCAATAAAAAAAAGAACCTTCCCTATTCAAAACAAGTATCCTGAATCGTCAGCAAAGGAAAAACACTTTTCCATTCCTGCAGCTCGCAGAAAAGCAGCCTGAATCAAGACCTGTTCCGCAATTGGAATACCCGTGACAAATTGAATCCAAACTGGATGTCGCCATCCAGCCAGCTGGCATTGGGCTCGCCCATTAAAGCGCGCTCGTTCATACCGGTCGCATTGGAGACGTGCAACTGAAAAACGTGTCCGCCTGTTTCGATGTCCACACCCAGTGACAGGGGCTGGGTCGTCACACGATTCAGGTAATTGTTGAAAGTATAGTTGTAGTCTAATACGATCGCGATCCGGTTGGACACTTTATATCGCGCACCCAGTTCTACAGCGAAAAGGTCATTGGGAATAAGTGGATTCGCCACGACATTGCTGTGAATCCAGGTAGGTGCCAATTGAAGTGTAAAGCGATCGGAAAATTTTCTTCCTAAGATCAACTGATGAAAATACGCCATCCGGTTTACCAGATTGTCTTTGGTCTCCGGATTAGAGAATGGATTTTCCAGACCATTCAGGGTCACGCCACTCACCCAGAGTATGGACATCGGAAAAGATTTGGGTCCCTTGGATTGCTGGACGATGCGGTACTTGGCAAATCCATCCAGTTCTTTTTTAAAAGTGGATCGTCCCAGGCCCACCGTAAGGTTTTTACTGATGCCATAATCAAAGCTCATGCGCATGGTGGCATTGTCCAGACCAAACAGATCGCGATAGCCTTGTGTGATTTTGCCAAAGCGGTGGAGGATCCTGAAGTCCAGCGCACCGGCAGCCAACATTTCCATGCTGTGTCCGCTGATCACGCGGGGCGACTTAAATGCGTTGGTCACGTATGTTTTTTCCGTTTCAGTTCCCAGCAAATCCAACAGATCGCCCTGGGCTTGCACATAGCTACCAAACAAAATGGAGCATAACCATACTCCCAGAAATTTATTTTTCATCTTGTGTTGTGAATAATTCAATTGTTGAGAGCACCCTTGTCGATCCAGATCCGGATCTGGCTGATGAGACAGCTGTTTATTTTATTACTGCCTTTGGGCATGGGAGAGAAGCCCGTTTGTCTTTCGACAGAACCGAGCAGCGATCCGGTGGTTACCGTTCCCTTTACCTGATCAAATTTCGTCAGATCCAGCAGGCCTTGTGGATTCTTGCCACTGTGACATCCATTACAGTACTTTTCCAGTATCGGCTTGATGTGTGTGGAAAAACGCACATCTGCTGTATCACAGGCGACCGGATTGCAGGCATTGTTTTTGGCTCCCTGATCGATCCAGGATGCAATGGTGAAGATCTGATCCTCTGTCAGTGCACTATAGGGACTGGGTGGCATCTTGTTACCAAAGGGTGATATGATGACCTGGTAAATGGCACTGGCTTGATAGTTACCGGGCTTGACTTCTTCCAATATACTCGCGTAGTTGCTTAAGTCCAGGTCGGCCTCCCGGTCCTGACTGTTGTGACATCCGCTTTGGGTACAGTTGGATACCAGAATGGGCAGCACTTCCTGTTCAAAACATACTTCCGGGGTGATTTCGTCCTTTTCAGAAACACAGGCCAATAATCCCGACAATGCGATCAATCCTAAGAGAAAACGATTCATAAAATTTCTTGTTCGAACCATAACGATTTGTGAATCTCAATATTATTTAAGTGGGCGACAAAGATAGTTTTGAAATTTGCAACCGGATCATGAAAGGCCTGAAAAATATTTTTTTGAACACCTACTCGGGAATCGACCGCAATGTCTGGTTTCTGGCTACTGCCATGTTCATCAACCGGGCCGGCAGCATTGTGATGCTGTTCCTGGGGATCTATCTGAGCCAGGAGCTTCATTATCCCATCACCAAGGCGGGTATCGTGATGAGTATGCTGGGTCTGGGTAGTCTGACAGGATCCCTTCTGGGGGGGTATCTGGTGGATAAACTGGGCTATTACAAAGTGCTGGTCAGTACGATTACTCTGAGCGGGATTGTATTGCTGATCGTCAGCGGTATCAGCAATTTTTACCTGATGTGTCTGATGATCTATCTGTTTACAGCCACAGGAGATGCCTTTCGCCCGGCCAACATCACAGCCATGACCAGTTTTTCCGATGCTTCAAACTACACTAGAACCATCGCCCTCAACAGGCTGGCCATGAATCTGGGATTTTCCATAGCTCCTTTGATCGGAGGTTTTCTGGCCGCTGTTCATTTTAAGAGCATTTTTTGGGTGGATGGCCTCACCTGCATCGCGGCAGGTATTTTTCTGATGATCTTCATCGGAAGGGTGCATCGGGCACAGAAGAGCAATAAAAATGCTCTACCAGCCAAAGAGGAACAACCCGGAGCAGGTTTTGACTCCCCCTGGAAGGACAGGTTCTACCTTCTATTCCTTTTGGTTTGCCTGCTATATGCTACGGCATTCTTCCAGTTGTTTTCAACCCTGCCACTTTACTACAAGGATGTATACCACCTCAGTCCGGGTGCCATTGGATTCCTGATGTCGCTGAACGGATTGGGTGTCGCAGTCATCGAGATGTTTGTCATCTACCTGATCGAAGGAAAACTCAGAAACTTCACCTACATCAAACTGGGAGGCCTTCTCCTCATCATCGGATATGTACTCATGAATTTCTTTCATGGTTACTACATCCTGATCGTTTCCATGATTTTCATCACTGCCAGCGAGATCCTGGCTATGCCCTTTATGGCCAGCTTTTGTATGAGACGGGCTGGCAGCAAATCGATGGGCAGATACATGGGATTATATTCTACCGCCTGGGCGATAGCCTTGATCGCGGCACCCTTTCTGGGTACTCAGGTGGTCGATCGGTTTGGTTACGAAGTGCATTGGTATGTGTTTGCAGGAGTAAGCTTGCTGGCTACCCTTCTGATGTATCTCATCCGAAATACCGACCGGGTATCCGCATAATCCCCGGGACTCCATGGTCAATGTATCAGCAATTTCATGCGATGAGCTTTTCCATTACCCAGATCCAGTAAAAGATAGTATACACCGGTAGCAAGATCGCATACATTCAATTCTGCAAAATACCGGACTGAAACATGATTTTGAAACAAAACGACCTTGCCGTCCGGACTGAAAATCTGGATATTACCGAAGCCTTGATCATCCTGGATCTGCAGATATTCATCCGCGGGATTGGGAAACAACCTGGGTCCGGACAATCCGGATTCATCAGATGAAAGCGTGCAGGGCGTCCCATCCGCATCCGAAATGCGCGGAGCAAAAAAACGAATGACATTGCCCAGGCGCAGTGCGATGTCGTCCACCTGATGCCCGCCGCTGGAAGGATTCAAAACCTGCGCGATACAATCCGCATTATTCGGTTTTCGATCGTAGAGGATCTGTCCCTTCAATCCCAGGTCGGTCAGAGACTTTTTGTAATTTATTTCCATGGGATCTGAGCCAAGGCAAGAAGGACGACTGATGATTGCCTGACAGCCTGCAAGTGCAGAAAAGCAAGTGC
>JAKQHM010000059.1 GCA_029572935.1 Bacteroidota bacterium | reverse complement strand
AGTCAGAATCCCAGATTTGACGCAAATGATGGTTTATTTTTGAATAGTTTTTCATTTCCTGTATCATATTATACGGAAAATTGTATTCAATTTGTATTTAATTCAGAATTTCAGATTATCCAAAAAATACCATTTTTGAAGGAGGGGGATTGGCATCCCAATATAATCCAACCCAGAAGCCATTTTACAGAAGATGATACCCTGATCATTTGCCCTGTGAATTGGGTCAGCCGGGACAGTGCAAGTGTGGAAAGATCGGGGGTCTATTGCTACAGTATGAAACAGGATAGGATGGTCTGGTCGCTCAAGGGAATCAACAGAGTGATCAGCATCAACTCTGCAGTCTCGGGCGAAAGGTATTACTTTGTGGCGGGCAGCGATTTTTACTGTGTGGATATATTGACTGGTCGGTTGATTTGGAAGAGGTCCCTGAATTTGCCACTTCCTTTCCGCTTCATCGATCCCCTGACCTTTGCAGACGGTAAGATCTTTACGAGAAACAGCCTGGGAGATGCTTATTGTCTGAATGCGACCAACGGTCTGGTGATCTGGGCTAATACGATGAATTCCGAGACCGGCGCATCTGGATTTGCGGAGGGAGCCAGAATGGAATACCACAAAGGCAGATTGTATTACTCGGATAACACTATGTATGTGTTGGATGCGTTGTCAGGTCGTTTGATAAGAAAGTATAAAGTGCCCCGATCCGTTCCACAATATTATGAAAATTATATTCAAGGTATAACCATTGATCCGGAAACGGACCGGATGTATTTCACGGATGGTTATCATCTGATTTGTGCAAAAGTACCGGAATGATGAATAAGTCAAAGCAAATCAAAACGATTGTTCCAGACGGTATAGATATTTGTTTGATTTTCAAAGATACGTTTTTCTTAAAAGTGAAAGCAAATCAAAACGGGGGCGGCTGATTTAAAAGTACCTTTAAAGATTTTCAAAGATACGTTTTTCTTAAAAGTGAAAGCAAATCAAAACTGCGCATCAGATCTTCCCATGTCCACTTAGGATTTTCAAAGATACGTTTTTCTTAAAAGTGAAAGCAAATCAAAACTCTCGGATTATTGACAGTAGTCGGAATCGTGATTTTCAAAGATACGTTTTTCTTAAAAGTGAAAGCAAATCAAAACTGGTTGTTGCTGCTCTAGCATTAGGCTTTAGATTTTCAAAGATACGTTTTTCTTAAAAGTGAAAGCTGATCAAAACTGGATTGGCCTACAATAGGGGATTTATAAATCACAAGGATGATGATCTAAGTAATTGGAAATATTTTAACTTAAGAAATCTGCAAAGTATTTATCCTGACCAGGCTAAAGTATAATATTCTGAATAGGTGATACTCTGGATTTGAATGGCTCATATGGCAATTTTCGTATTTCATGGCCATTTTTTAGTATTTTAACTTTTAAATTGATCTGGTGACCTTCTCATGATTACCTCCGCCCCCTATTACAATAGCCCAAATTCCTTTTGAAGCTGAATTGCTTCCACAAGCCAAACTTATTTGGCTGAAAGCAGATGAAGAAGCATATTTTAGTTGCATTTTTAGAATAAAATTGTAACTTTACAAAAATAAACGAAAAGCTATCATGAGGAAGATTCTCTTTTTGCTTCTGATTAATTGTGTGGGCTTGTCAGCGCAGTTCAGGATCTCAGGTACTGTTGGGGCAAATTACAGTAAATTCAACCCGATTTTATTTGGGAAGGAATATTACAATGATGTAAACAAATATTACAAGTACCAATTGTTTCCTAATCTTGGAATAGAATTGAGTTATCAAAGGAATCAATTCATTTATCTCACAGGAATTTCTTATTCCTATAGAGGTGGAAGAGACTACAATATCCCAAATCAAATTTGGAAATCCAGATATCTTATTGACATAAATGGATACATTGAAATCCCTCTTCAAGTATCCTATAGTTATTTCCAAGATAAATTGAGTTCGGGCCTAGGTGTTATATTACATAAGAGGACTTATACTGGAACTTCTTATTATGAAGAAAGAAATAAGTTTTATGGCCTTGATTTTAGAGTGACTTCAGCCTGGAATATAAATCGCCGATTTGCAATTTCGCCGGCCTATACACTGGGTAATCTCGATAAATACATTTTAAATACGAAAGGAAATTTCCTTCACCATGTTTTTTCTTTAAATTTGAAATACACTTTTGTGAAAGTTAATGGCTAATAAATGTCCTGTTTTTTAGACTGCGTAGAGATGGCCTGAGCTATTTATTTTCGAGATCGAATAATTAAATTAAGATCGTATTATTTCTTTTCAATAATCATAGCTCAAGTCTTCCAACTCATTTTGGTCCATTGGGGGCTTAATGTATCCCTTCGAGACAAAATACCAGTAAAACATATTCTGAGTTGTTTTATTCATGGGCCTTTGGCCGGTTATCCAATTTGAAATATTCGTTTTGTGAATGCCCAGTTCTGCCTGCATGGTTTTCAATGTGATGCGATAGATGGATAATATCTTTCGCAGGAAAACAGAGTCAATTGTGTCTGCCGGGCTTTCTATGTACGCTACGGTATGCACCATGATTTTCCTTGGCAGCAGGATCGGGTCGAAGATTTCCTGAGTTAAATTTTTCAGTAGATTGTTATCAAAATGTTGTCCCGTTCCACACCAGGACTGAGATACTTTGATGGTTGCATCCTCATCAGAGAGGTACATGAGGCGGAATTTTATTTTGTGATTCAACCATTGATAATCAAGCTTTGACTCCAATGACTCGAAGTCAACGGGATCGATGATTTCTTTTAGTTCTTCCATGTTTTGCAGGTCTTGTTGATTTGTTCCTGTTCAGTTTGCACTCAGTAAATGAAAGGGATGAATTTGGTTTTCGAATAGGGATTATTTAAAGAATCATTATTGGTAGTAAGTAAAACCTCTGAATCCAATGATACATTTATTCAATTCATGCAATCTTTTCGTCCATCACATTTCTTTCCAGTCTGGCAGGAATAAATCCTTTCGCGACAAAATACCAGTAGAACATATTGCGCACCGGTTTGGTGAGTTCGCGCTTGCCGGAAAGCCATTCGGAGATCCTCGTTTTGTGGATGCCCAGGTCGGATTCCAGGTCCCTGCTTTTTAGATCGTACTGCTTCATCAGTTCCTGGATATAAACCTTGTTGATGCTGTCTGCCTCGCAGGGAATGAATGGGACAGCCCGTGCTATGATCTTTTTGGGGGCAAGCAGATCGTCAAAGGTCTCGTGGACAATTTCTATCAGTCTTTTGCTGTCCGCGTAATTTCCTGTAAAGGATGGGTCCTGGCTGACCCGGATGACGGCCTGATCTTTCTCCAGAGTGAGGATTTTGAACTCAATGCTGGCATGGCGTCTGTGAAGGAGCATTTTGTGTTGCAGCACGATGAATTGCTCATCGGAAACCAGCTTTTTTAGTTCACTTATATTCTTCATGATTCCGTGTTTTTATTGATCAGACTGATTCGGGTTCAGACTACTGAAGGCAGGATATTGCATCCATAATGCTTTAATATCCATTTCCTTTGTTTAAACGAAGGAAGTTTAAAAAAGTTATCCAATGGGTAACAAAAAGTAAATTTTATCTTCCATTTGAAACAGATTAATTTTATAAAGCTCAGAAATTCAATGGATCGTGACTATTTTTGAGCTATGCATCCAATCAAGTCAAATGTCAGGATCAGCGAATAAACAGAGGAAGATTCTGATTAGAGGGAGTTATTTGGCCATGATGGTATTGACCATTAGTAACGCATGCAGTCCCGGACTGACTGTTCTGAAACCTGAAAAAGGAGCAGACCTGTTATACATCCAGGACAGTCCGGAATACGAGCGGAGCCTTTGGAGAAGTACCTACCGTTGGAGGGATACGTCTGTGGTTCTTCCGGATCCAGTGAAAAGAAAATAAGATCCGGGCCGGATTCCTATTAGCCCCTACAATTGTCTTGCCTTTCGCACTCAGCTGATCGCGATCTGACAAGGTTCATTCACTTTTAAAATGGGCATAAAAAAAGCGTCCCCCGAAGAGGACGCTATTTTTTGTACAGGCCTTTAATGAGGCTTGCTTATATCTTTTTGATGAAGAGCTTTTATTGTGGATTGTTCTTTTCAAAATCGTCTGCCGTCGGCAGGATGTCGGCATAGCTCCTGAGCTTGCTGCGGCTGCGGCTGTAGCCAAAATAGACCACCAGTCCCACGGCCATCCAGATGAAGGCCACCTTGAGGGTCTGGCTGTCCAGTCCCACAATCATGGCCAGGCAGATGAGCGCTCCCAGGACCGAGACCACCGGTGCAAAGGGCACGCGGAAAGGCCGCTCGATCTCAGGGCTCTTGACGCGCAGGATCCAGACGCCGATGCTCACCAGCACAAAGGCAAACAGGGTACCAAAACTGGTCAGGTCGCCTGCCACATGTCCCGGGACAAAGGCACCAAAGGCTCCTACAAAAACGAACAGGATCCAGTTGGCCATATAGGGAGTTTTATATTTGGGATGAAGCACTCCAAAGGCTTTGGGGATCAAGCCGTCGTTGCTCATCGTATAGAAGATGCGGCTCTGTCCCATCAGCATCACCAGGATCACGCTGGAAAAACCGGCGAGGATGGCGACCGTCACTGCGGTGGCCAGCCACTGGTAGTCGTGCATGTAGGTGCTGATGGTGTAGGCTACGGATGCTTCCCTTCCCTTCTCCGGATCGACGAAATCCTTCCAGGGTGCTACGCCCGTGAGTACATGTCCAAACAGGATGTAGAGGATGGTGCATACGGCCAGGGAACCCAGGATGCCGATGGGCATGTCGCGCTTGGGTTGCTTGGCTTCCTGTGCCGCTGTACTGACGGCATCAAAACCTATAAAGGCAAAGAAAACAATGGCAGCTCCTCCCAGGACACCGCCCCAACCGTGTTTGTTCCAGCCCGAATAATCCGCGATGATCTTGCCGGCCTGGTCCTTGACGGGCTCAGCGCCTTCCGGGATCATGTAGGGGATGTGGTTGGCGGGGTTGATGTATTGCCAGCCCAGGGCTATGAAGAGGATGACGATGGCCACTTTGACAAACACGATGATGGCATTGACGAAGGCGGACTCCTGTGTGCCCTTGATCAGCAGCAGGGTCAGGGCCAGCAGAATGACGAGGGCAGGGGCATTCATGATGCCGGAGTGATGGATTCCACCCGAGTCCGTAAAGCTCTCAAAGGGCGAATGGCTCCATTCATAGGGTATGGCCCCGTCAAAGAGTTTGTTGAGGTACTCGCTCCAGGCAATGGAGACGGTGGCTGCTCCCAGGGCATACTCCATGATAAGGGCCCAGCCGATGATCCAGGCGATCAGTTCGCCCATGGTCACGTAGGAATAGGCGTAGGCACTGCCCGCGATGGGGATCATCGAGGCAAACTCGGCATAACACAGTCCTGCAAACGCGCAACCTACTGCGGCCACGATGAAGGACAGGGTGACAGCCGGGCCTGCAGCCTCTCCTGCGGCGGCAGCGGTGCGTACAAACAATCCGGCGCCGATGATGGCCCCGATGCCCAGTGCGATGAGGTTGCCTGCTCCGAGGGTCCTCTTGAGGCCTTTTTCGGAATCAGCAGCCTGCTTTAAAATCTGTTCGATAGGTTTTTTTAAAAATAAACTCATAAGTTGGTTTTTATTGAGCGATTATATAGGAAGTTGATTTTTTCAGTTGATTTTTCAGGATCCGGTCAGGTTTTTTGATTGGTTTGCAATGGCGAGGTAATAGAGCGGAATCCCGGACAATACGATGATCAGTCCGGGCCAGGTGAACTCGGGTTTGAATGCAATCAGCAGAATGCAGAATGCCACGCCCAGAATGATATAGGCAATGGGCAGAAGCGGGTATCCGATGGCCTTGTAGGGCCTCTCGGCATCGGGCCTTTTTCTGCGCAGGATGAACACACCGATGATGGTCAGGATGTAAAAGAGCACCACCACAAAGGAGATCATGTCCAGGAGCTGGCCGTACTTGCCGCTGAGGCTCCAGATGGATGCCACGATGCACTGGGTCCACAATGCAATCTGGGGCACTCCGTTTTTGTTCAGATGGCCTGCCTTTCCAAAAAAGAGTCCGTCTTTGGCCATGATGTAATAAACTCTGGCCCCGGCCAGGATCAGTCCGTTGTTGCAGCCGAAGGTGGAAACCATGATCAGCAGGGCGATCAGGGTCGTGCCAAAGGCGGGAAAGATCTTGTTGGCGACTGCCACAGCCACACGGTCATCGACCGGAAAGGCCAGCTCGCTGAGGGGCAGGACGTTGAGGTACATGAGATTCGCAGAGATGTAGATCACCGTGACGATCAGGGTGCCAAAAAGCAGGCTGAGCCCGATGTTGCGCTTTGGATTTTTCATTTCACCGGCGATGAAGGTGACGTTGTTCCAGGCATCGCTGCTGAATATGGAACCGACCATAGCCGCAGCAATGGCCCCCATCAGCGCGGATCCCGAAATGCCGATCCAGTCTCCGGGTTGGAGTTGTCCGCTTCCATCCGGGATGCCCTGGTTTTGCAATGCCGTGAAACCGGTACTCCAGTTTTGTGCCCAGAAACTGTCCTTGACCAGAAGGAAGCCAAACAGGATCAGACCAAACAGGGCCAGAAGCTTGGCGGAGGTGAACAGGGACTGGATAAACTTTCCCTCCTTGATGCCCCGCGAATTGATGTAGGTCAGCAGGCAAATGATGAGGATGGCAACCAGTTGACCAGAGTATAATTTAAAAAAGCCGATGTCCCAAAGCAGATAGCCGTTGCCCATTTCCGGCACCAGGTAGGCCAGAAACTTGGAAAAGGCCACACCCACGGCCGCTATGGTGGCGGTCTGGATCACGGCGAAAAAACTCCAGCCGTAGAGAAATCCCATAAGCGGGTTGTAGGCTTCCTTCAGATACACATACTGGCCTCCGGCCTTGGGAAACATGCCGCAAAGCTCTCCGTAACTCAGGGCCGCGGTCAGGGTCATGATCCCGGTGATCAGCCATACGGCGACCAGCCAGCCGGCACTGCCCACATTGCGGGTGATGTCGGCGCTGACTATGAAAATGCCGGACCCGATCATGGAGCCCGCCACGATCATGGTGCCGTCAAACAGGCTGAGTTCGGCCTTGAAATCGCCTTCTGTTTCGGTCATGTTTGGTATGTTGTCTTCAGGTATAAATGGCCAAAATACACAGTTCTGTTAATTTTTATGAAAAGGATTGTGAGTGGATGGAAAATGAAGGATTGAAAATAATATATTATATTCATATAAAGTATAATACATATTTAAATAAAATATATTTGATAAATTCAATTTAGCCAAAGCCTAAGCTTACGCCAAAGCTTTAAGCCAATAGCCTCTCTCCACAATCTGATCTTTGCTGTATCTTGCAGATGAATCATTATTTACTTAAGTAAAATTCAGGATGTCCAAAAAACTATTAACCCTTGTATGGCTGGTTCATTTTGCACTTGGCTCGGGTATGGCTCAGTCCAGCTATGAATTGGTGGCCAGTGATCCGGAATTGAAGATCGATCAGGTGGTGGAAGTTTGTGCCCCACCCTCGATCATGGCTGCTGCTCAGCCCATGGTCTGTGTTGTCTCCAACTGTTCTTACGGGGATGGTCGTGGGAACGGCGTTTTGCTGAGCGAATTGGAGCAAAGGTTGTCTTCTGTCCGTTCACACCGCTTGTTTGGACAGAGGACGATGCTGCATGCACGCGATGCGGTTTGTTCAGGACCCGATTATTACGTATTGGGCAATGTTTCTTCTGCGGGTCTTTTTATTTCCAAGATCAATACGTCTACGGTGCAGGTGGCTTGGACCAAGGGTCTGGCATTTTCAAAGCCGGGATTCAGTCTGGAGGCAAGCGATTTGCTCTGGTACGAGGGTGGTCTGCTGGTTCTGTCCAATCAGAGGTCGGATCAGGGAAAAATTTCAGGGTTTGTGGTTTCCAGAATGTCCGATCAAGGGGAGCTTCTTTGGTCCAAGACCTTTGAAGGATCATCTATTACTGCTCACGACTACCAGGCCAGCTCGCTTGCTTTTTCTTCTGATAAAAATATACTGGTGAGCGGGATCCGGACCAACAAGACAGCTCCAAACGACAGAGCCGTTTTTCTGATCAGGCTCAGCGATTCCGGGCAAAGTCAGGTGCAGAAAATATTGACTTTTTTCAATGCATTTTCCAAAAGATTGATCCCTGAAAATTGCTTTCTGGATGTCAACGGAGTCAACATCCATCTGGCCATGCAGGCATCGGACCAGGGCCTTCGTCCGGGCGCGCTGACCATAACCATGATCGACAATGACCTTGAGGTGCGTACCTGGCGGAATTACAGTCCCCGGTTTCGGATGGAGGATTTTAAGATTGGCTCCAACAAATTTTTAATGTGCGGACAAATCACGGGTGATTCGCCGGAACCCGGATATGCTTTGGTTGGAATCAATAATGCCAACGCCATTCCAGAGATTGTAGACTACAACCGTTCCGGATTTCTTGAAGCGGATTCTGCCCATAGTTCATCCGCAGCTTATCACAGAACCTGGCAGCGTTACATCCTGGCAGGATTGAAGCACTCGGATTCCGGTTCAAAAATATTTTTAGAAATCAGACCGGAGAGAAAAGAGACCCAGTGTGTGGACACCTTTTCGTTTGTGGTGACCAAAGATCCCATCCAGAACGACGAAACTCTCGATTTGGCAGAGGAATCTGCTGTTCTGGAAACCATCGATCTGAATTTATTTCTGGAGCCCATTGTGCAGCAGCTCTCACTCCAGTGCAATCTGACCTCCGTGGAGGACCAGCTTGACCATGATCTGATTTATCCAACCGCGTCATTTGATTATTTGTGGATCAGGTCATCTAATCCCGCTCAGGAGCAATATTTTATTACGGGAATGGATGGCAGATGGCAACCAGCCCATTTTCACCCCGATCAAAACAGATTGGATATACGAGCCTTGAGTCCCGGTCTGTACGTATTCATTCAGAAGAACCTTAAAACCGGTCAACTGAGACAATGCAAATTTGTGAAAACAGATTGATCCCCTTCAGGCAAAACACTCCATGCTGATCCGGTCACAGAGGAGCTTTCCCTGAGGCGTCAGGACAAAACGGTTATCCTGCACAACAAGATGTCCTGATGCGCAATACTGCATCAGGATGGGTTCAGCCAGATGATAAAATGAAGGAAACAGATTTTGAATTGAGCGAAGGTCGAGTCCTTCTGAACGCCTAAGTTGCAGCATGACATATTCATTGTACAGATCTCTGGGACTGAGCTGTTCTTCCTCCCAGTAGATTTCATTATCCCGGATGGCCTTGATATAGCCCGGATTATGTGCCAGATTCCAGCGTCTTTTCTGTCGGCCATCGAAGGAATGAGCCGAAGGCCCAAAGCCCAGATAAGGCCTGCCTTCCCAGTAGCTGCTGTTGTGCATGGATCTACGGCCAGGCAGGCAGAAGTTGGAAATCTCATAAGCCTCGTAACCCTGTTTTTGCAGAAAACCGAGCATCAGAAGCATCTGCCGGGCCTGCAGATCGTCGTCCATGACCATTTTTCCTTTGCGATGGATTTGGTGGTGTAGCGCCGTATGGGGTTCGACTGTGAGTGCATAACAACTCAGGTGGGGAACTCCCGAGCCGGTCAGCCAGGACAATTGGGCCAGCCATTCTTCATCGGAGCAACCCGGAATGCCATAGATCAGGTCACAGGTAAAATCATGCCAGCCCGAATCCACGATCATCCGCAAAGCAGCGCGGGACTGATCCGCATTGTGAGGGCGGTTCATCCATCTGAGCACCTCATCGTTCAGGGATTGGATGCCTATGCTGAGCCGGTTGATGCCCAGCCTGTGCCAGAACTCAAGACTCTCGGGGTTGACATCGTCGGGATTGGCTTCCAGCGTGATCTCAGGATCCGCTGCAAAGCGATAATGTGTGCGCAGGGTTTCCATCAGGGAACTCAATTCTTCTGCCTGGAGCATACCGGGTGTGCCTCCCCCGAAATAAAGCGTACCGATCTCGTATGGTGAGGCTTCCGGACTGCGCTGGACCATCTCCTGTTTCAGAGCCGTCAGAAGGTCTGGTTTGGTTTCCAGCCGTGTGGAAAAATGAAAGTTGCAATAGGTGCATTTGCGTTTGCAAAAAGGTATGTGGACGTATAAGCCTGCTTTTTCCATTAATTCAAGGCGTAAAATTAGTTTGCGGGTGGGCAGGATACGGATTTTATTTTTCAGGCTTTCGTCTGACCCATCCCAAAATCCCTTCTGTGCGGGGACTTTCCGGTATTTTGATACATCAATCGGGTTCAAAGATCAATTGGGTTTTATCGATTATAATAGCCTTATGGTGGTCGAGAAAAGCCGGATGACAGTTTGGGAATGAATTTTCAAATTCCATCATGCTGTAACATGGAGTGGCGCTGTATTGAAATAGGAATCTGATCCTTACTTTTGCCGGATGAGAAGTTTTTGTATCAACCCGGGGTGGATCCGGCTGTTTCTGACCCTCGCTGTGATTTTTTCATCGCAGGATTGGGCTATCCGGGCACAGGACATATCTTATCCAGATCAGATCAAGGCACACCGGAAAAAGATCAGGGAAGAGCACAAGAACGATCCAAGATCACCTTTGTGGCCTTCGGATTTGAGATCCTTGAGGTATTTTCCTGCGGATGAAAATTGGAAAATCGAAGCCGACTTCCATGAGTTCAGTACAAAAGACAGCGTCATGATGCCCACCAGCAGCGGAAGATTAAAATATTTCCTCCGTTATGCCAGGGCAGAATTCAGTGTAGAAGGGCAGACCTATTCACTCAGTCTGTACCGGCCGGCTGCAGCAGCTCCAGGATATTCCGGTTTGTTTCTGCCATTTTACGATGAGACCAATGGTTCAGAAACGTATGGAGGGGGGCGATACCTCGATCTGGACTCGACACATATCCGGAATGGAAAAATACGGATCGATTTTAATCATGCCTATAACCCCTGGTGTGCCTATTCCGGTGGATTCAACTGTCCGGTGCCTCCTCAGGAAAACCGGCTGAACCTGGTCCTGCGGGCAGGAGAAAAGGTCTATAAAGGTCGCCACCGTCAGGGTTCAAAGGGAAAATAAGTGGTTGGGAGAGGCCTTCAGACCCAAAAGCATATATATCTTCGCCCCTGGATCTGATTCAGCTATAAAGAAAAAAATAAAAGAACAGAACTTATGTCTACCGAAATCATACTGGCACTCGTGACCCTGATCTTACTGGAAGTGGTACTGGGGATTGACAACATCATTTTTCTGTCCATATTAACGGGCAAACTCCCCAAAGAACAACAGAAAAGAGCCAGGAGGATAGGAATTTTCCTTGCCATGTTCATGAGGCTGGCTCTGCTGGCTGCGATCAGTTGGGTAATGGCTTTGAAGTCAGATCTTTTTGAGCTCATGGGCGAAGGGATTTCCGGAAAAGACCTGATCCTGATCGTGGGAGGATTGTTTTTGATGTATAAATCCACCATAGAGATTTACCATAAAATGGAGGGCGAGGAAGGCGATCAGGCGCAGAACGTGGCCAAAATGGCTTTTTCAGCAGTAATCGCCCAGGTTGTGATTATGGATTTGGTCTTCTCACTGGACAGCATCATCACTGCGGTGGGTTTGGCCCGTGATCTTTGGGTGATGTTTACAGCGGTGATCATTTCTGTCATTATCATGCTGGTGGCCGCAGAGCCGGTAGCTGAATTCGTGGATCGTCACCCTGCGTTTAAGATCCTGGCACTCAGTTTTCTCCTTCTGATTGGATTTACCCTGGTATCAGAAGGCTTTGAAGTGGAAATACCCAAAGGATATATTTACTTTTCTATGGCTTTCTCCTTTGGGGTGAACCTGCTGCAAATGCGTTTTTCAAATAAAAGCAAAAAGACGGTCAAACTGCACGAACACTACAAGAAAGACAACGAAGAGTTACCTGAAAATATGGATATGGGACTTTGATTGTCACCAAAGTCCCATATCACAACTTGTTTTAAATACTTTATCAGAAGCGGGTAGCCAGTGCCAATCGCTGGTAATCCTTTAGTCCATCTCCTTTGACGAAAACCACGTCACCACCGAATTCAATGCACTTCTCAATCATTTCATCGATGATATCGTCTATCCGGTTGGAATCTGTGTCTTGTGCGTTCAAGGTTAATTTGACTTCTTGACCGGACACCATCGCCGGAAGATAATAGTGTTCCTCCACAAACAAGGTTTGACCCTTGCCTTCCTGTAAGGCAGTCCAGATCTCTGAAGGATCGCTTATTGATTTGCCCTGATCGGTAGCATTTCTGAGCAGATCAATTCTTTGAGTGAGGGCTTCCTGCCTTTTCTGGTTCATCAGGGACCAGGCAGCTGTTACGATGTGGTGGTTGCTTTCGTGGTCAAAGTTTCCATGAACATTTCCTGCAAACCTTGACTTTTGGTCCGCTATTTTGATGTAATGGTCGTAATTCCTGGAATCTCCCATAATCACCACCTGGGCATTGGTTCCGTTCAGGATTTTCATCAGCTGCTTGTCCACCTGATTAAAAAACTCCTCTACCAGGTGATCGGTGCTTTTTGGGCTTGTGAGTTCAACGACATCCGTGGTGTACACATCGCTCTTCATAGGGAATTCACCATGAAACTCTTTCAGGATCTGATCGGTATGTGCCTGAAACAAACGTGCCATTGGCCTGCTGATCGTTAGAATATAATATTCCGTATCCATTTGCTGGGCCCTGATCAAGTCCCGGGTAGAAAAAGTAGGCCCAACGGTGACTCTGTCTTTTACCTGAACCGGTACACGGTGGTACTCGTGGTAATTTTCATTGGCAAACAGAATGAGTCCTTCCTGATTGTAGTTGTGATCGATGCTTTCCACACATTGGTTGATCTGATCCATAATGTTCTGAACCAGGTGTTTATCGTGGACGGCCAGCATCCTCTCTTCTGCCTGTTTTACCAGATTTTTCAGAAGGATCCGGTCCTGTTGGTTGTCTGGCTTGGTGCGATGTGTGTTCATCACAATGCTCACGTTGACTTTTGTTTCTTTTGATCTGATTTGTTTGATAATTTCTTTCATGCTATAGTTTTGTCTACACTAATAACGATTTTTTTTCAGGATAAGTTTTATTTAAACAGACCTAAAGCGATACTAAAGGATGACATTTTGAGGTCACCCCAATTTCACAATTCGAATTAATGTATTGCTTATTTTTTCTCTTACAAGCTCAAAATCCGGAATTAATTAACTGCCATTTTCTGGAGGGGCTTGTTTTATTATAGGGAGACCGTCGGGCACTGATATCTTTACTCGTTTAAAATTTTGCTCCGAATGAAAGGTAGAACGATCTTCCATCAGAGGGCCAGATCCCGGGACCCGGATAGAAAAGGGGTCTCTTGGTAAAATAAGACTCGTCAGAGAGGTTGTTGACTCCGGCACGGATCATGTACCTGGTGCCAAATCGTAGCGATCCATATAGATCCCAAATGCCATAAGCTGGCACCAGGCCAATACTTCCGTCAGGGGAGGGAACTTTGGTATTGAGTGCATCCGCGTAGGTCTCAGAGACATAAGAATATTGTAAGGTGCAATTTAAGTTTTTGTATGCAAACTGAGCGCCGTTGCGGCTGATCCATCTGGGTACGCTCTCCAGCTCATTTCTATCAATATTCCTGTTTTCACTGGAGGAAACCCTGACGTTGGCATTCAGATACTCTCCTTTCATCAGGGAGGTGGAGCTGTACAGTGAAAAAAGTGACTTCGAATTATAAAGGGGAGTGATTTCCAGGTAGAGTTCTATCCCCCTGGTCCTGCTGTCTCCTATGTTCGTTTTAAAGGTATAAGCCACGCTGTCGTTTTCGCGGATGAAAAGATTACCCAGACGATCGTTATAACGGATCAGGAAGGTACTGAGATCCGCTCTGAGCCAGTCTGCCACCCTGGCATTCAGTCCCAGTTCGGACACATAACCGGTGGCATTTTTCAGATCTTGATCCGCACGCTCCAGGACCGACGCGGGGATGATGTCCTTGAGAATGACGGGGCGGTGAGCCTGGGAGATTCCGCCATAAAGCTTGATGCCCTGGGAGAGTACATACTGTCCGCTGATGCCAAATGCCGGAAGATTGTGCCGAATCTTGTTGGGCACATTTTGATCCTCCAGGTACACGATCTGGCCGGTCAATTTTGATTGTCCAAATTCATAACGGAGTCCGGGAGAAATGGAGAATGCAGAGGTCAGGAAAATGGTATTTTCCGCAAAGAATGCCAACGTGTTGCTGCGGTACATCAGATCCCTCCTAAAAGGTCCGGTGGGTTTCAGATCGTAATCCGTACCGGTGGAACCCGGTGCTTGCTGTCTTCTGGACATGTCGTTGTCAAACCATCGAAATCCAGTGACCAGATAATGTTTGAAGGGTCCGGTGCGGTATCTGTGCAACAGTCTCAACTCTGAAGTCTTGGAATTGAATTTATCGATGTCGATCACCCTCGGGAGGTATCGGAGTGTGGATGCCTGAATGGTATCCGGCCTGTTGGCAAGCCCTTCGAACAGAATACTGCTGCGGGTTCCGAAAATGCCGGAAACTACCCAGTTCAGCTGCGTGTTTTCTGAAATTTTCCAGTCCAGTGAGATGGATGGGATCAAGATCTCAGGTGAATAAAAGCTTCGGCTGCGGGTATTTTGCCGGGGATCTGCCCGAAACATGCTGTCAGTCAAAGGTCCGGGCAGCTGGAATCTGTAATAGCTGCGCGAAAGATCGAAGGTCAGGTTTAATTTATCGCTGAAGGCATAATTCAACGAGAGTTGTTGCGCATCGGAAACGGATCGGGACTGATCCCGGTATCCATCCGAGTTGCGCACGTGGTGAAATGCATAGTAACTGAATTTTCCAATGGTCCCGCCGATGGCATTGTAGGAGGCCATCAGTCCGAAAGAACCTGTGGTGTTGATGCTTTCAAAGGAAAAATTTTTGTCTTTGGGTGCTTTTTTTGTCACGTAGTTGATCATTCCTCCGAATTGCGCACCATATTGCAAGGAGGCTGTGCCACGCACCAGTTCGACGCGGTCAATAGCTTCCATAGGTACATTGTAATGGCTGGCAGGATATCCATACATATCCGAATTGGTGATGATGCCGTTTTGGCGAACGTTGAACTCCCATCCCCTGTGAGGATCCAGCCCACGCGTGGACACATTCACCTGATTTCCGCTGCCATCCATATCGTAGATGAATGCACCCGGAATTTTGGCAAACAATTGTCTGCCGGTTTTTTCGGCAAGATTAAGCGGAAGATCCGACACCTGGATTACCTCGTTCTTTTTTCCTGCGACCAGGAATGTCTTGTGTACATCGGGCAAACCCAGCACCTTGAGGTGTTGTCTGTAAGAACGGATCGTCACCTCGTCCAACATTTGATCTTTAATGGTATCGGTAATTATTTCTGTTTGGGCCTGCAGATATAATGAAGATAAAAGCAGGAAGGTGTGCAGGAATAGTTTCATATGGATGGAATCGGTTTTCATAAAATGACAATTATGGATGCTGCTGTTTCACGATGCTCGACTGTTCACAAAATTAGCTTGCCAGTCGCGATAAAAATTCTAATGCAATGTTAATAAAGATGATAATATCCTTAATATTTTAGACCAATTTTTAGTAATTTATGACCATAGGTAAAAGCAAAATTGTCCGGTCCCGAAAGACCGGACCTTTTGCCCGTATGAAGAAAATTTGCTCTGAGTGTTGATTACTCGGCGCCATCGAGTTTTGCCCTGTTCACTGAATATTCCGCAACCAAATGGCCGGAAGTGACACCGACCTCCGAGTCAAAGCGATAATGAATGCCACCATACAATCGAGACAAAGAGGCCTCTATTGTGACGGCATCAAATTCTGCAGCGGCAGATGGAAAAAAGTGGGAAAGTACTTTTCCCGCCGCACTGGAAAACGTAGAATGACCACTCGTGTAAGCAGGGAAATTGGGTATCCCCAGTATGGTCTTGAATCCCGGTATGGCTTGAGAGGGTCTGGGATAATAGTAGAAATATTTGGTGTCCCAGCAACTGATGCCCGCGTCCATGATGGCGTAATTCATGTAAGCGATAATGCGGGCTGCACGCACGGGACTGAGTCTTGCTTCCACAATTTTTTCGGCAGCGATTCGGTTCCAGTGTCCGGGAGGAGAATAAGTTCCAATGCCGTCGGCATAGAAATTGGCGATGGCTCTTTGCTTCTTGGTCAGATTTTTCTGTATGTCCTTCAGTTCATTCGCAGCCTGAATAAATTCAGGACTTCCGATCGCGGGGGGCGGGCCGGGACGAACGGTTTCTACATTGGGTATGAACCAGGGTTTCACTTTTCCGAAGAGTGGTGTGATGCCCACGGGTCTTTCTGGATCTTCCAGATTTTTCCAGTACCATCCAAATCTTGCTTCTGCAGCTTGTCTGATGGAATCAGAAATCGCCTTGGGAGACTGTGCATTTTTCATTCCGTCTGTAGCAGCCCTTTTGAGAAATTCTGCAGCTATGATCCTGCCCAAGGAATCGCCGGCTGTGATGTCGCTTTTCACATGTTTTCCGGCCCACATCAGACTGTTCTTGTGTTCCGCAGATAATTTTTGAATTTCGGTTTTATCCAGTGGGAACAAGGCAGACAGCATCACTTCTGAAACAGCTGCGATCACCGCTCCTTCGGCCGGGTAACTGGGCAGCTCGCTGGCAGGCAGGTGCAATCTGATGGAAGGATCTGCGGTTTGATGGCGCGCCCTGTTGAATTGGGATTTTAGTTTCCATGCGCTGATCAGAGCGTCGTAATGCGCACCGGACATGTAAGCCAGGGCCCTGCAGGCATAGGTGGGATGAGCAAAAGGGAAGTAAGGATATTGGTCCGGGGCAGCCGCATTGGGCACACCATAGCTGTCATCATCATTAGGAGCGGGGGGCAGATTATATTTGGAAATAAGCCGGCAGATGGTCTCATTCCATCGCACCAGTCCATCGTTGTTCCAATATTGAATGGCATCTTTTTGTATGGCATCCGGATTTTCAGAAAGGCTTTTCAATTCGGCCAGTTCCGATTTATAGGCATCGCTTCCTGCAGGTGCGGGATCAGGCAACTGAAAAGCTCCGGCATCAGCGATCAGAACCGGTTTCCAGTCTCCAGCCGCGAGATCCGTTGAGCTGTATGCATAGGGTTCGAATTCGTAAAATCCGGGCAGGTCAGATTCGCAGGAGGAAATGACCAGCAAAATGCAAAGGGAGCCAAACAGGTTTTTTATCATTCTATTTATTTTGAGAAGTTGCATGATGTTACATTTTTTTTAATTCTATTTATTCCAGATACCAAACTGATAGGACAGTCCTCCTGTCACCATAGCGGATTTTCCCATGTTCCTTCCGGAAAGTACTTGTCCGGCGGAGGCGATGAGGCTCAAACCTTTCAGGAAAGGTGTATAATATTGCAAATTCAATCCGGCTCGGGTCATGTTCATTTTATTCGATGGAAATGGCATATCCTGTCTGCGGATGTCGTGTCCGGAAAGCGAATTCATGCCTTCGAAATTTCCAAAGATATTGAATGAATTATTGAATAACCATGCACCCAGTTGTACGCCATACATCACAGCATTTGGCATATCCACCTGATTGGAATATACGGGTTCTGTGGTAAAGTAATAATCCCTTTCGATTTCGATATTGTCTCGCACATGTCCTGAGAAAGATCCTCTGACAAAAATTCCATTGCTGAGTTGGTAATGCAGAATGGCACGCATTGATAGTTCTTTTGCACCGAGTCCCAGGCTGAAAGGTTGATAATCTTTGTTGTAATCAGTCACAGGCGTACTGGCTCCTGCTACACCATGCAAGGTCAGGGTCCCTGTTTCAGTTTCCCAATTAATCAGGCGGGCTTTGAGCCAGACGCCCAGATCCTGAAATCCCGATTGACCTATAAATTGACCTGCAGAAGGAGCTGTGCTCACATAAGGCATGGCGACCAGCAGGTTGATCTTTTTTGTCAATCCCAGGGCGAACATTGGCATGAAGGTTTGGCGGGTCAGCGTGCCTATGTTCCTGTTATCTCTGAGCAGTTTGCCCTCCCAGTATTTACTCCAGCTGTCGTGCGTGTAGGTGACGGCACCACAAAATGCTCCGGCATCCATCATGAGGTTATCCACCGGAGTTTGACCCTTTATGATGTCAGCTTTGAAGAGCAAAAGAGTAAACAGAATTAGTATGTATCGTTTGATTTTCATTTTAGTTAATTAAGAGTAGATGGATTGGGATAACCGGAATCAGAGGAATCCATTCGCGATGAGTTCTTTTTCAAGATCCTTTTCTCCATAAAGCAGGAGTCAGTCCGGTAAGATTTTCTCGCGAATGAAATCCTCTTCAAACGCTTCCAATCAGCTTTTAATAATTTGCTTTATTTGTGTTTTACGAAATCCATTATTATTCATGCATTTCCATGACCGGCATTTTTGCATGGTTGTTCAGCAGATAGGTGAAACCCACGTTGATGGAATAATCTGCAAAAGCAGCATCGCCGATGACTTTTGTACCTGTGTCTTTTGAACGCTGGATGTCGGACTGGCTTTGTACTCTGTTTCTTTCCATGGCAATGGGCACGGCAGCAAAAATGTTCAGAGAACCGATCTGGTAGGATACGGAAGGTTCCAATGCCACGATGTAGCCCGGACGTCTGAATCCATCGCTTTGTCCGACCAGGTCTTTGCTGGGAATGCCCTCCACACGGGCACCTGCGCCCAGGGACAGGCGATTGAAATTGACGTTGGCACCTATTCGGGCCAGGTATTGATCGGCTACGCTCATCACGGCCGTTTTATATTTCAGGGCAGTTGCACTTGCAGTACCACCCCGTGTGGTGGAAACGCCGTTGTGGTTGCGCGGATTGATCAGATAAAATCCATTTCCGTAAAAACCGATGTGTTTGTTCAGGTTGAAAAATGCATTGATCTCGCCGGATAATCCTGTGCCTCCGTCGCCGGGTTGAATGGACTGGTCCACTGGACCCAACCAGCGGGTCGAATCATTTTTATAAAAATAGTCCATGTAGTCGTACTGTCCTGTGGGAAATTTGATGCCCAATCCCAACTGAACATTTCCTTTGCTACCAGGGTGCAATAGCCATAAAGAACTGGTGATCCTCAGATCGCCCACACCTGTGGCGGAAGTGAAGTGGCGGGTTTTGCCATCGTGTTCATAGAGCGAAGAACGGGCTGTGGATTGAAAAGGCAGGTTGAATGAGATGGACCATCTTTCGTTCAAAAATTTGGTGACGCCGAGATCCAGGAAGTTGGTGTAATTGCGCACATCGGAGCCTTCAGCTACCCTGTTTTCCTCTTCTTCCTTGCCGCGAAAATGACGGAAGGATTTGAAGTTCCTATACGATGCACTGATTTGCCAGCCGCTGCCTGGCTGCCCGGCATGGGTCATCGTACCGCAGGATCCACCTGCTCCGCGGATCGCTACGCAGCCTTGTGCCACAAGGAAAGAATCCATCTGCAGCAAGCAAGCGAGCATAAATAAAAGGCTTAAGTTTTTTTTCATGAGAATTTGGTTAAATAGGTTTGTGACTATAATAAGAGTTCACAAAACTAAGGGAGCGATGTCCTGCCGTTCATTTGAATCCATGAAATAGACCCTGGGATGGATGAAAAGCAAGGATAAATACATGAAGGAATTGTATCTGTATGCACATATGGGAATGCCAGAGCAAACTTATATTTTCCAGGCAGGGGAAATGGCTAATACCCTGAACTTAAGACTTTTTCAAAGAAGATTCACCACAGGAAAAGTATGATATAAACTTATCTGCTGTAAACCAATCTGACCAAAGTGTCTGCCTGAAACAAACCATGATGCTTCAACTGACCGGTAGAATCATAGTGATATTGGTCGCCTTCCAGTTTTCCATTCACAAAGTGGTTGACCTGAAACAACTGGCCATTAGGATACCAGATGCTGTCCCAACCGGTTTGCTTGCCTGCCTGATAATATTGCACTTCGCGCAATTTCCCATTTGGATAATAGTATTCGGATTTTCCGTCCTGCAAGTCATTTGCAAACTGAATGACGCCCTTCAGTCTGCCGTCTTTAAAATACCATTCGCAAGGGCCCTCTCTTTTACCCTCCACCAAAGTAAATTTTTTTTCAGGTTCTCCGGTGTTGTAATATTCGTATTCTTCCCTGGGGACCGTTGTGGTTCCGCTTTGATTTTTACAGGATGAATTCAAAGCAAGCAAAATCAACAGCACAGTAGCTCTATAAAACAAAAAGGGGCAATGGTTTAAAGTCATAGATATAGGTATAAATTGATTGACCTTTTAAATACAAAAGAAAAATCAAAATTGAAATGAAGATTAAGGGTATTTGTTTTGGTTACATTGGATTTTTTATGACCCTGACCAGCTCTCATTTCAGATAGGAAAAAGCGAAAAAAAAAAGCCATCTGCCCGAAGACAGATGGCTGTAAAATTTGATGAAACAAAGACAATATTAGGTGAATCCGGATTCCTTTGAATCGGTTTCTTTTATCCTTTCCAGGGTAAGCGGGTATTGACCAAAGTGCCAATCCAGGTACCGAAGCGAACACCCTCATCGCAGTCCATCCTCCAGTGCACACCGAGTGGTACGCGTGACCAGGCATTCTCTTGTGCCATTTCAAAAAAGCTGTTGAAAGATCTTGGATTTCCGTTAAATTCCCTTCGGCCTTCGTGACATTTGTCGGTCATGGCGTAGCGGTAGCCAAAAATGCTGGACAGAGCCTCTGCACCTGCAGCTCCCATGGTGGAATGACCGGAAGGGTAAGCAGGGAAGGGTGGACTGAATCCCTCCCAATCTGGTTCGGCCCAATACAAAGAAGTCTTCCAATCCGGATCGATGTATTTGTTGATATAGGTCACAGGGCGCTCTACGTTGTAAGCATATTTAGAATACCACGCGCCTACCGCAGATTCATGAAGGGCAATACCCACCTTGGCGTTCATGACCAGTGCGATCTCGAGATTGCTGTTTTCAAGTTTCAGCACCTGATTTCCAATGGCCAGCCATCTTGGACCGGGGCTGAAGGTCTGACCCAGCAGGTCATCGCTCCAGAATTCTCCCACCCACTGGTCTTCATCAGCTTCAAGTGGATTGTTTCGCGTATAAACTTCCCAGGCCTGACCATAGTAGGGAGAGTTTTTTTCCGTGCTGTACGGCAAAGGTCTGCGACAGGTCTTTTCTGCACTTCCTCTCAAAACGAAGGTGCGGCAACCTCCATAGACACCGCCCATGGGTTGATCGGGTCCTGGAGGAGTGGGTCTCCAGTCTCCTTCCTTTTTGTAGGCCGTTGCCCAATCATAACCCTGGAAAGGGTTTCTGTAGTGTTGAAATGCAACAGGGTCTGTGGTGAACCAGCTGTACACAGCTTCGGCCACATCGGTTCCTCTTTTGATCGAACGATCAAAGACTTCCTGGGAAACTTCCTGACGGTACTGGGTATTCAGGCGCGCAAAAAGCTGGGACATCCAGGATTTGTGCTCAACGGTCTGATCCGCAAAAAACCTGGGCATCATATAGTTGTAAACAGCATTGACAACCGTTGGCCAGTGGTACTCTTTTCCGTTTTCAAACCTGGGAAGGCTGATTTCCGGAAAATAGGAAGCAATAGACTTGTACTCTGAAAATCCGGGGGCACAGGCTTCATACGCAGCAAAGCCCATATACCCCAAAGCAGTAGGAGCAGGTCCGGGACGGTA
>JAKQHM010000055.1 GCA_029572935.1 Bacteroidota bacterium | reverse complement strand
AATCTCATACCTTTATGACCACCAAAAATACCTGTTTTGGCTGCCTGATCTCGACTAATTCTCAGCTTCATTTTTATATCTCCTTATTTTGACAGTATGGTGGACGAGGCAGTCCTCCCTGCAGGGGGTGTGTCTGCAGCTCCCGCAAGGGGTGTATCAGTTCGAATGCCTGAGCCTCCGCTCCGCTTGGGCCGAACCAGGCACTCGTGTTCAGCGCCGCGATTCAGCCGGAGTAAAGGGAAGGCTGAACAAATAATTATACAGTTTCTCCTATTTATACAGAAATGATTTTTATTCTTTGAGGTAATCTATAACTAGTCAGGGATGAAGGGCGTTTTCTGTTTGCTAGAAATCGAAGCGTGGCATCCCGACACTAAAATTAACGAATTTATGTAAATATGCAAGGACTAAATTATTTCAATTAAAAAAAGAAGTCAATAGCTATTTATTTGATCCCACTGCTCTTTGGAGATGGTTTCAATATGGAGGGATTGCCGCGGAATTTGCACCGAACAGACAGAGCCGGATTGCAGCTTTAATTCTACCGTCCCAAAAAATCCCATTGGATCATCGGCTGGCAAATCAAATTTTTGGATGTTCTGTCCGGTCCCGTTTTCGCGGATGACCAGGATCTTTGTTGTGATCTTGCCCATACCAGGTTCCTTCACGCTACTCTACGATATCGTGAGCCACCTACAATACTATGGATCATGGCATGAAATTGGCGCTCGACTGATTTCTGGTATTTCTCTGTTACCGTCCTAGTGATCTCTGCTCTTCTGGTGGGTGATAGATATGAAGTTTCTTCCGGATGCTCAAATAAAAACTTCTTCTGGGGCTGCATTCTAAGGCGTTTCTTTCCCCAATCTACTATCGGCCTGATCTCCCTGGTGATAAAACACATGTCATTGGGATGGGGATAGAGCGGAACACTGCGGGGAGGATAGACGCCAGGACCCAGGCCGTAGACATCCTGGCTGGCCAACTGATCGCAGACATCGTACTGTCCGTGGGCCGGGGAGAGGTTCCACCTCATGCCCAACACAACTTTCGAAGCCATCGCCGCCATGACGTCCGCTTCGTGGTGGGCGTTGCCAATCTCCGTCCGGGCAAGCCGCAGGGCGTTGTAGTGGATGGTTCCACGCCCCCTGACTGACCGGCTGATGCCTGAGGTCCAGCGCAGATTTTCCGGAATGTCATCAGGCCGCTTGATGCCCAGGATTTCCCGCTGCAACTCTTTGGCCATCTCCACCGCGCTCTGGCCCCGGGCGATGCCGGAAATCACAATGCCATCGATCCTCCTCCAGACATGTTTTTCCAGGTTCCAGATCCGGTCGCTCAAAGTCAGCCCATCGGTCCCGATCCGCTTCCAGACATGATCCACAGCCGCCAGGGGCAGGGTCTGGAACTCAGGGCTGACCAGCTCAGCATCGAAGCCGTGGCTGGTCAGGAGCATGGTTTCGGCCAGTTCGGACACTTCGGCTGAATTGAGCGCGACCAGGTTCATACCATCCTTCAGGGCGTCGGCAAAGCCGTTTTTCAGGCCTTCGGCGATCTCCCTTAGCTGGTCCCGTTTCATTTTCCAGAACTGCCGCTGAGCAGTCAGGCGCGGATCTTCGTCGATTCCGGCCAGGATGCG
>JAKQHM010000029.1 GCA_029572935.1 Bacteroidota bacterium | reverse complement strand
GTGGATTTTGGGGCCGTCAGGAGGGTCTCCCGCAATGGGAAGGGTTTGTTTCTGACTGTTTTCATCAATTGGCTGGTCAAGCCATTTACCATGGCTTTTTTTGCCTGGCTTTTCTTTGATCAATTGTACAAAGCAATGATCAGCCCGGAAGAGGCAGACCAATATATTGCCGGCGCCATCCTGCTCGGCGCTGCCCCTTGTACTGCGATGGTATTCGTCTGGTCTTACCTGACCAATGGCGATGCGAATTACACCTTAGTTCAGGTTTCTGTCAACGATCTCATCCTGTTGGTTGCTTTTATTCCGATCGTCAACCTGCTTTTGGGCGTGACGGATCTCGCCATTCCACATGAAGTACTTGCGACATCTGTCATAGTATTTGTTTTGATTCCTTTGGCTGCAGGTTATTTCAGCAATCGACTTTTGATCAGGTCGAAGGGAGAATCCTGGTTTCGGCAGATTTTTCTTTCCCGTCTGAGACCCGTATCTATTGCTGCCTTGCTTTCCACTCTAGTTTTGATCTTTGCCTTTCAGGGAGAGAAGATCTTGTCCCGGCCCATGGATATTTTATTGATCGCAGTACCTCTTACGATCCAGACCTACTTTATTTTTTTTATGAGCTGGTTCCTGGGTAGATACTTGAAATTGCCCCACAATATTTGCGCCCCGGCGGCCATGATCGGAGCCAGTAATTTTTTTGAACTAGCAGTGGCTGTCGCGATCACGCTTTTTGGACTGGATTCAGGGGCATCTCTGGCAACCGTCGTAGGTGTGCTCATAGAAGTACCCGTGATGTTGTCTTTGGTAGCATTGGCCAATCGCTGGAAGTATTAAACCATCCCAATTTGATGAACATGGAAAATAAAAGAGTATTGATCCTGTGTACCGGCAACAGTTGCAGAAGCCAGATAGCCGAAGGATACCTCAGGTTTTTTGCAGGCGAACGTGCAGAGGTCTTCAGTGCGGGTGTGGAAACCCATGGTCTCAATCCCAGAGCAGTGGAAACGATGGCGGAGGACGGAATAGACATTTCGCATCAGACTTCCAATCTGGTGGATGAATACAGAGACTTGTCTTTTGATATCCTCATTACCGTGTGCGATCATGCAAAAGAAGTATGCCCCTACTTGCCCGGCATTCAGAAAGTGATCCACCATAGTTTTCCGGATCCTGCCCAGGTCAGAGGCTCAGAGGAGGAAATCCGCCAGGCCTTCCGCGAGGTCAGGGATCAGATCCGGACGTTTTGCCGCAATTTTGCAGAGAAGGAATTGTAATTCCCGTTTCAAGATAGATTGGAAATAAAAAACCCCGTTCGAAAAGTTTAGGAGCATTTCCGGACGGGGCTTTTGGGCGGATTTGCAGCCCAGGCAATTCCTTATTTCAAAGGCTCTGAAGCGAGTTTAAAGAACTGATCCAGTTTGGGCAGGATCACGATTTCGGTTCTTCTGTTCACTTTCTTGCCATCAGCAGTAGCATTGGAGGTTTTGGGGCTGTATTCAGAACGGCCGCCGGCTGTCATCCTGGCTGGATCGACATTGTATTTTTTCTGCAGCATCCTCACCACAGAGGTAGCCCTTTTGGCGCTGAGATCCCAGTTGTCTGCGATGCAGTCGGTATTCATCGGCACGTCGTCTGTATGTCCTTCTACCAGAATGTCGAGGTCTTTGTGGTCATTCACCACCTTGGCAATTTTCTCCAGAACACTTCCGGCTTTTTCGTTGATGACGGCACTTCCGGATTTGAACAACATCTTATCTGAGAGACTGATGTACACCACACCTTTTTTGACCTCGATGTTCACATCATCCGTATTGACATCGCCCAGTGATCTTTTGAGATTCATCACCAATGCCAGGTTGGTGGAATCTTTTCTGGCCATGGAGCTGGTGAGGTCCTTGATGTATTTGTCTTTTTCATTCATGGCCTCCAACGACTTTTTGATGCTCTCTGCGCCGGCCTTGCTGACCACTGACATATCGGACAGTCTCATCAGCAGGTTGTCGTTGTTTTTCTTGAGGTACTCCACCTGTTCTTCGAGAGAACGGATCTTTGTATCCTTGTTGGTTGAGGTGTTAGTCAGGTCGTTGATCTTGGTTTTGTATTCCAGAACAACCTCGTCCTTGGATGCCTGACAATCCGCTACGGCTTCCTTGCATTTCTGAAGCGCGCCTTTCAGGTCTTCTACTTCGCCCAGGGCATTTTTGTATTTCTTAGAGCTCACGCAGGATCCCATCAACAAAACCGCGAGGGGTAAGGTATAGATCAATTTTTTCATATATAAAAAATTTGTAATATGACTTATACTTAAAATGAACTACAAAAGTATTTCGTTGTTTGAATGAGTCGTGTTAATGTAAGCTTAAAACATGGAAAACCAGCCCAGAAACGTTTTTGGAAAGGACATCATACCCTGCAGTTTTGACCCTTTGACCGGTTTTTACCGGGATGGTTGTTGCACGACAGGCGAGGATGATCTGGGTCTGCACCTGGTGTGCATTGTGGCAACCGAAGATTTTCTCTCTTTTTCAAAAAGGGCTGGAAATGATCTCAGTACGCCAAGACCTGAATATCGATTTTCAGGAGTGCGGCCGGGAGACCGCTGGTGTTTGTGTGCCTTGCGCTGGGTGGAAGCTTACCGGGCGGGCATGGCACCCCAGGTCGTACTGGAGTCCACCAATCAGGAGGTGCTCAAGTTGATTCCCTTTGAGACCCTGCTGGAGTACAAGTATTCTGAATAAGCGTTTTCCGGATCGGTTTTTACCTTCTCTTTTTTACCTCAAATAGCCTTATTCGGACGGGATCTCATCCTTGTTTTTTCTTTCCTGATTCTTCGTATCGGAGGTAAGGTATTTCTTGATGATTCCTTCTGCCCAATCGCAGCTGCCCATTCCAAATGAAATGGCAAGTGCCAAACCTATCGACCCAAAGAAAATGCTCACGATATTGGTGATAATGTGTTCGCCGATGCCCATCTGGGTGAGGGAAATGGCGATGGTGAAGAAGGCGATGCTGTAGAAAACTAGCTTGCTGATGAGTTCGGGATTTTCAAAATTGCTTTCTTCCAGGCTGCTGAACACCAGACTGCTCACGAATTCTGCCAGATAAAATCCGATGATGATCAGCACACAGGAGATCAGCACATTCGGGATAAACATCAGAAGCTGATTCAGCAGATCTGATACGAGATCCAGTCCCATGTGGTTGAAGAAATTGACGAGTACGATCAGCATAATGGCCCAGAAACAAATCCTGGAGAGAATGCCGGAGAATCCATTCTTGATACCCCTTTTTTCAAGGAACCGGTGTACACCTGATTTTTTGGCCAGGTTGTCAATGCCCATGGCGTGGCTGAGGCGGAGGACCACCCACTGGATGATTCTGGCGATGACCCAACCCACCAGCAGGATGAGCAAGGCATTGATGAGGCTGGGGATGTACATCAGGAAAGCCTGGATCAGGTTGGAAAAGCTGTTCTGAATGTCTGCCATGATGTCCATTGAGAAAAAATTTTATGCAATGATAGGGTAATTAATTCATTTCTGTTCGTTGCGTGTCTGGCTGGTCTGCAGGTCAGCCGTGATCTTTCTGACCAGTTTGATCTCGCTCAGGAAGACCTTGGCGATCACCCTGAAAATAGTATAAGTGGGGATGGCGAGGACCATTCCGGCGATTCCTTCGATGCGGGCGCCGATCATGATCACGAGAAAGATCTCCAGAGGATGTGCCTGCATTCTTTTGGAGAAAATATAGGGTTGCAGAATGAAATCATCGATCAGTTTTACAATGGCAAATACGCCCAGCACGCGCATCAACAAAGGAATGGTTTGTGAAAAAAAATCCAGTTCCAGATTGGAGGAAATGGTCAGGAGGCAACCAAAGACCGCACCAATTAATGGGCCTAGATAGGGAATGATGTTGACAATGCCGTAAAAAAATGCAATCAAGAGTGCGTTCTTGATGCCCAGGACTCCCAAAAGGCTGCTGATCATCACCATGAGGATGAACATTTGCAAGGCAATGCCGCCAAAATACTTGGTCAGGAGCTGACTTATGTCGGTGATGACGGCCTGCACTTTGGGTTCGGATCCAGTGGAGACCATGGCCAGGATCATTTTGCTGAAAAGTCCCTTCTCCTTGAGAAAAAAGAAAGAGATGAATATGATCGAGAACAAGGCGATCATCAATGATCCCGCGTTGCCCAGCAGATTTCCGAAAAAAGCGCTGATCCTCGCCGGGTCAAAATATCCGCCAATAAGGTCGCGCACCTGCTCGGAAGCGCTGGGTCCGGGTTCCAGTCCCATGGATCGTAGCCAGCCGTTGATCAGATCGATGGGTTGCTGCAGTGCAAGTGAAATGCTGTCAAAATCAACCTTGGAAAGAACCACGGCCTGACTGATGAGGATGGGCGTAAAAAACCATAGCAGCATGCCCACCATGGAAAACAAAATAACCAGCGTCAGAAAGGCAGCAAGGGATTTTCCGAATTTCCATTTTTGGAGCCGTAGCCTTAGCATCAGGAAATTCAGGATGGGTTCGCCTACCATGCTGATCACCCAGCTGATGAGCAGATAGCTCACCATTTCGCTGAAATAATTGATCAAAAGTCCCACCAGGACCAGCAGTATAGTGGTAATCAGATATTTGTACCAGTCTTTCACTACAGGAATCTCAATGTGAATTTCCGGAAAGCAGGAATGGAAGTATTAGTCGGTCAGCACACCCACGCCCACCGGGTGGATCCAGTTGTACTTATCAGCTAATCTGCCCTTGCGAATTCCATTGATCTCGGTCTTCAGCATGGGCGATAATTTGTATTCGTCTGGATTCAGGATCATATCCTGACCTTTGTATCCGATGCGGTTGACATTGGCCACTACAGCGGCTGTGCCGGCACCAAATACCTCCTGGAGCTTACCTGCCTGGTAGGCTTCGTGGATTTCTTCGATGCTAAGGGGTCTTTCTTCCACCGGAATACCCTTATCGCGCAACAAAGTGATGAGACTGTCGCGTGTGACGCCTTTCAGGATCGTGCCGCTAAGGTTGGGGGTGACAGCCACGCCATCGATGACAAAGAAGATGTTCATGGTACCCACTTCCTGGACGTATTTGAATTCACGGGCATCCATCCACATCACCTGGTCATAACCCTTTTTCTTGGCGAGCAGGGTAGGATAGAGACTGGCTCCGTAGTTGCCGGCGGCCTTGGCTTCTCCGACTCCTCCATCGCAGGCCCTTACGTATTTTTCTTCGACCAGCAGGCTGACCGGTTTGCTGTAATAGGGACCGGAAGGCAGCGTCATGATCATGAACTTGAAAGTATCGGATGAGCGCACACCCACGAACTCGTCGGTAGCCATCATCACAGGACGAATATAGAGCGCACTTTCCTCATGCGTTGGGATCCATTTTTTATCGATGTACACCAATTTGCTCAGCGCATCCATAAAGACATCCACAGGAAATTCAGGCATGCACATTCTGGTAGCAGATATGTTGAGCCTGTTGGCATGCATTTCCGGCCTGAAGAGCAGGGGATTGCCCTGTTCGTCGATGCTGGCTTTCATGCCCTCAAATATGGCTTGGCCGTAATGCCAGGCCATCGTAGCAGGGTGCAGGGGGATTTTGTGCAGGGGGCAGATCTCCATGTTGGTCCAATTGGAACCATCGAAATCTGCTACGAACATATGGTCGGCAAAAATCCTTCCAAAAGGAATGTTGTTGAAATCCACCTCTGATAACCGGCTCTGCGTCGTCTTTCTGATCTTGATGTCTGCTGTCATGAATTGGTTTTGTACAAATGTAAGGATAAAATTACTTTTACGACCTGATTTTAGCGTTTCTGTAACAATTCTGCTTCGTTGAAAACCTTTGAATCTACACTTCCGATTTACGATATTCCTCAAAATGCGGTCAATATCCCTGACTCTTTACAGAAGGTGCAAAATATTATTCTGACATCTCCGGACATTCAAGAAAATCCGGAATTGAATGCTTTTTTAAATAAGTTGTCGGATGGGGTTTTTGTTCAGGCGGGACTGTCGGTGGAAACGGTATCTGTCCCTACCGGTTCCGTATTTGCCCTGAGGAATCTGGAGGAATCTCATCCCAGAAGAATACTGGTCCTGGGCCTGCAGCCTTTCGATCTTTGCCTCCAGGGATTTGCCGCCTTGTACGAAGTGTATCAATGGAAAAATTTCAGGATCCTCTTTGCTTCTAACCTGGGACAATATGTACACAACGATGCTGCCAAAAGAACGCTTTGGGCTGCATTGAAAATTCTGCTGGAAAAATGATCTCCCTCGTATTCGCCACCGGTAATCCGCACAAACTGCAGGAAATTCAGGACCTGTCTCCGCCCTGGATCAATCTTTCCAAACCGGCGGATTGGAATTTCTTTGGGGAACTCCCTGAAACCGGGTCCACTCTTGAAGAAAATGCCGTGCAAAAGGCCACGGAACTCTACCGCGTGCTGCAAAAGGATTGCTTTGCTGAAGATACGGGTCTGGAAGTGTACGCGCTGGATATGCAGCCCGGTGTGGATACCGCACATTTTGCCGGTCCTTCCAGAGATGCATCGGAAAACATGAATCTGCTGTTGAACAGACTCGAGGGTCATTCAGACAGAAGGGCGCGATTCAGGACGGTGATCGCCTTGATCCTGGGGGGAGCCATCCATACCTTCGAAGGGATCGTGGAAGGCCGCATAGCCATGATGCCAAGCGGTCGGGGTGGATTTGGATACGATCCTGTTTTTATACCGGAAGCTTATGACAAAACTTTTGCGGACCTGCCCGACGAAGTAAAGGCTTCCATAAGCCATCGTTCCCGTGCCTTTCATGCCATGGTCCGTTGGCTGGAACTCAAAGGTAGAAATCAATGATGGTCAGACTGGCGAGCAAGATGCTGGCTATGCCGTTGGTGGTGAAGAAGGCAAGATTGATCCGCTCCAGGTGATTGTCGCGAATGATCCAGTGCTGATAGGCCAACAGAAAAATAAAGCCTGCAGTGCCGGCAAACATCCAGTATTGAAGACCAAAATCCACATACAGGATCCAGGAACAGGCCAGGATGCAGACTGCAGACAATACGTGCAGGACGGAAGAGATGGCCATGGCTTTCCGGATGCCAAAGCGCGCAGGAATGGAGTATAGCTGCTCGGATTGATCGAATTCAATGTCCTGCAAAGCATAGAGCACGTCAAAGCCCGCGACCCAGGCAATCACGGCAATGCCATACAGAACTGGCAACAGATCAAAATGTCCTGTGACAGCCACGTAGGCACCAACAGGAGCAAGTGACAAGCCGAGTCCCAGAAACACATGGCAAAGCCAGGAAAACCTCTTGGTGTAACTGTAGCCCAGGACAATGGCCAGGGCAACCGGAGAAAGTAAAAAACACAAGGGGTTCAGAAACCAGGCTGAAGCCACGAAGATCAGAGAGTTGATGACGATGAAAATGACGGCGGATTTTGCAGAGATTACTCCTGCCGGGATTTCTCGCATAGCGGTTCGCGCATTTCTGGAATCGATGAGACGATCGGCCCAGCGGTTGAAAGCCATGGCGGCATTACGCGCAGTCACCATACACAAGAGGATGAGGCCCAGCTCGCGGAACAAGACCGGTTGGATCCCATCGTGATGCAGGGCTACAAAAAATCCCAGCATGGCAAAGGGCATGGCAAAAACCGTATGGCTGAATTTGACCAGGGAAAGAAAAGAGTTAAGACTCATGTCCGTTGTTTGAAAAGCGCTGCAAGATGGCAAATATTCGGCTCTGTCCGGATCATTTGCAGCGCTTTATTGTCCTAGGATGCTTTTTTGATTTCCCGATAGCGTACGTAGGAGTACACCACAGGGACCAAAGTGGTCGTCAGGACCACGACCATCATGACGATGAAACTGAACTTTGCATTCAGGAGCAGTCCGGCCAGACAAACGAGCACTCCTCCTGCCATGAACACATATCCTCCCAATCGATGGGTGTCTTTCCATACCTGTTCGTTTTCCAGGGTCCACGGAGTCCTGATGCCCAGCATGTAATTGGGGCGGATGGTTTTGAGGTAATTGCCCAGGACTAAGAACAAGCCTCCAATGACGATGCTGAGTTCCGAAGCGCCGATGCTGCTTTGTTCTTTGGAAGAACGGATGATGATGATGAGTAAAAAGGCAAAAAAGACAGCCAGAACCAAACGAATGTCCGTGTATTTTTCTCCCATGAGCTCCAGCTTTTTCTTGGGATCGATTTTGGGAAGAATCCACATGATGCCATAGAGGAATACAGAAAGCCCCCCGCAGAGCCAGATCAGGGTTTGCCGGCTCCCGTAGCGGTCCGGCTGGCCATTGATGTCGAAATGCACCGGTACCGTTTCGGGCAATTGATTCCAAAGCCAGGCCAAATAGGCAGCCGGAACCAGGGTCAGAATGAGAATGAGAATTTCTTTGATGGTTTTGCTATTCATGATCGTTGGTTTTATTCAGTTTCATGATCCAGGACAAAAGGTCCTCCAGCATGGTGGTGTTGAGTGAGTAAAACAGTTGTTGTCCCTTACGCTCGACGCCCACAAGGCCCGCGTTTTTCAGCAGATCCAGATGGTGCGAAATGCTGGGCTTGCTGATGTCAAATTTCTCAGCGATCTCTCCTGCCGACAGATCGGACTCGCGAAGGAGGTCCAAGATGCGCCGTCGGGTGGCATCGTTGAGTGCTTTGAATATTAGGTCCATGGATTGATAATTCAATATTTAGACAAATATCTAAATAAAAATTCAATTCCCATTAATTTTGAATGTTTTTTTTTCATACATGACTTCCTCAGGATGCAAGGTTCTCAAATCATTGGGAGACCAGAGGGTACTGATAAAGTAAGGCTGTACCTGAAAGAGTCTGAACAGGCTTTCATCTTTGCCGCTTTGGGCTGCAAGAAATCAGTTGCTTTTTTGACTTAAAGACTTTGAGGATAGGCGAGGGTGGAGTAGAAAATAAAAAAGCCGGCTTTTGACCGGCTTGGTACCCCGTAGGGGAGTCGAACCCCTCTTACAAGAATGAAAATCTTGTGTCCTAACCGATAGACGAACGGGGCAGATTTTCAAAAAGAGCTGCAAATATATGCGAATTTCAATTTGTGGTAAACTTTTTGCCTAAAAAATAATTTTCTACAAGTAATATTGAGCTTCAATTAATTATGAAAAAGAGAATTGCAATCAACGGTTTTGGAAGGATTGGGAGGCTGTGCTACCGGGCCCTCAAAGGGAAAGAAAATGTCGAACTGGTCGCCATCAACGATCTGACCGATACCCGCACATTGGCTCACCTCTTCAAATACGACACCGCGCACAGGCAAGTGCCCTATGAGGTAGGATACGGTGAGGGATTCATCCGCGTGGATGGACATCAGATCCCTGCTTTTGCCCAAAAGGATTCAGCTGCTTTGCCCTGGAAGGATCTGGGCGTGGACATCGTCCTGGAGTGCACGGGGATCAATCTCAGCACAGAAACTGCCGGGGCCCATCTGACCGCGGGTGCCGCCAGGGTAATTCTCTCCGCTCCCCCAAAAGACGACCGGATCCCCACCTATGTGCTCGGCGTCAACCATCAGGACATACCGGCCTCACAGCAGATACTTTCCAATGCTTCCTGTACGACCAACTGTCTGTCGCCCCTGATCAAACTGATCGATGAGCATTGGGGAATCGAGTTTGCCAATATGAATACGATCCATGCCTACACCCAGGATCAGAGGCTGCAGGATGCACCCCATAAGGACCTCCGGAGAGCACGCGCAGCCGCCCAGAATATCATTCCCACCAGCACCGGTGCCAGCAAAGCCGTAGAAGCAGTATATCCGGGTATAAAGGGGAAATTGCTTGCTTCTTCCTACCGTGTGCCCGTCATCACCGGGTCCCTGATCGAGTTGTTTTGCCGGGTCTCGAAAAATGCGGACCGGGAGGAGGTCAACCGTATATTCCGCGAAGGCTCGGAGAACGAATTCCGCGGCATCATCCGGTACTCGGAAGATCCCCTGGTATCCAGCGACATCATCGGAGATCCCCACAGCGCCATTTTTGATTCCGAACTCACGGAAGCATCCGGCCAACTGATTAAAATCACAGCCTGGTATGACAACGAAAGTGGATATTCCCATCGCCTGGCCGATATTTGTGCGCTCACAGCTAACATGCTTTAATCCATTAAAATGAAAGACTGGAATCTGCGCTCCAAAAAAGTATTGCTTCGGGTCGATTTCAATGTGCCCATTGATGCCAATGGAAAAATCACCGATGATACCCGCATAGAAAAAGCCCTGCCCACCGTCCGAGCCCTCATCGATCAAGGTGCGCGGGTCATCCTCATGTCTCATCTGGGCAGGCCTCTTAAGTCCCTTTTGCCTGATGGGAGTATCGACAAGGTTCGCTTCTCTCTGGCTCCTGTTGCCGTCCGTTTGGCCGAACTGACCGGACATGAGGTCCTGTTTGCCTCGGATTGCGGAGGGGACGACAGCCTGGCCAAAATAAATCAGCTCTCGGATGGTCAGTTGCTCCTAATGGAAAATACCCGTTTTTACAAGCAGGAGGAAAAGGGAGATTCCGAATGGGCAGCCAGTCTGGCCAAACTGGGAGAATTCTACCTCAATGATGCTTTCGGAGCAGCACACCGGGAACACGCTACCACCGCTACCATTGCGCGGTATTTTGACAAAGACCATAAAGGATTTGGATACCTGATGCAGGCAGAGCTCGAAAGTGCATCCAGGGTAATGGATCACCCGGAGCGCCCCTTGACGGCTATTCTCGGAGGAGCAAAAGTATCCGACAAGATCGAACTCATCTCCAACCTGCTGGACCGCTGCGACCAGATCCTGATCGGCGGCGGCATGGCCTATACATTTTTTGCAGCACAGGGCTATGCCATCGGCCAGTCTTTGTGTGAACAGGACAAATTACCCCTGGCGCTTGAATTGTTGGAAAAAGCTAAATCAAAGAAGGTAAAAATGGTCCTTCCACTGGATTCTGTGGCAGCGGATGCCTTCCGGGCAGAGGCCCGGACACAGATCACCCAGGATGTCAGCATACCGGATGGTTATATGGGCCTGGACATCGGTCCGAAAAGTGTGAAAGTATTTCGCGAATTCATTTTGAATTCCCGCACGATCATCTGGAACGGACCCATGGGCGTCTTTGAGATGGAGCCATTCTCCCATGGAACTGCTGAGGTTGCAAAGGCCGTGGCGGAGGCTACCTATAAGGGCTGTTTCACCCTGGTGGGCGGTGGAGATTCAGTAGCAGCGGTCAATCGCTTTGGATTGCAGGACGACGTATCTTTTGTTTCCACAGGCGGAGGGGCTATGCTGGAGTTATTGGAAGGAAAGATCCTGCCCGGAGTGGCCGCGATCCGCGATTAAGCGATCAGGGAGATTTTTTCCAGATCTTTTCAGAAGTCTTTAAATATTCCGGTAGGGCTGCTGAACCATACCAGTTATACAACTCGGCTTCCAGCAATTTGCTGTGGATGGCAGGGTCCTGGTCCAGAAGGTTCAAGGCCTCATCCCGATCTGCAGTATTCAAAATAAAGATTCCCCTGTAAGATTTTTCATTCTTGCCTATCGGACCAGCCACCACCAGTTTGCCCAGATCGACCATTTTTTCCATATTGGACATATGTCCTCTGAAACAACTGTCGATATATACCTTGTCCGTAGTATCATTGTTGCCACTTTTCAGAATGACCAGGGTGTATTTTTTCATGCCGTAATCATCCGCCCCAAGCCGGGTCGCCAACTCCGCATCGTAGGCAGGATTTTGAGCATAAAGGCCGGGTACGCAGATTGCCATGATCAGCAAGGGAAGAATAGTCCCTTGTTTTACTTCGCGAAAAAATGCAGATAGCCGGTTTGTGCTGTTAAACATTTGGTCTTGTTTTGTTGGATGAAGAAATCAAAGATAAGAAAAACCACTCAGGTCCTGGCGGCAGGTGGCATCTGTTTCAGTTTCTCTTCGGCCATATGGATATTTTGAATTCCCCGCAACAAGGCATCGGGAGTAAAGGAGACGCTGTCGATTCCCCGTTCCACCAGGAATCCGGCAAAGGCAGGATAGTCGCTGGGCGCCTGACCGCAAAGGCCGATGGGTCTTCCGCCCGCGTGTGCGCTCCGGATGACCTGAGACAACATATCGCGCACGGCCTGATTGTTTTCATCAAAGAGTTCGCTGATGATCGCAGAATCGCGGTCTATGCCCAGAGTGAGTTGGGTCAGATCATTGGAGCCAATGGAAAATCCGTCGAAAATTTCAGCAAACTGCCTTGCCAGGATCACGTTGCTTGGGATCTCTGCCATCACGTACACCTCCAGTCCGTTTTGCCCTCTTGTGAGGCCAAAAGAAGACATGGTTTCTAAAACCTTCCTTCCTTCTTCCAGGGTCCTGCAGAAGGGGATCATCAGCTTGACATTGGTCAGTCCCATTTCATCCCGCACCTGACGCATTGCTTCGCATTCCAGACCAAAGCCATCCCGGTAGCGTGGATGGTAATATCGGGAAGCGCCCCGGAAGCCCAGCATGGGATTCTCTTCCTCGGGCTCAAACAGGCTGCCACCCAATAAGGACGCGTATTCGTTGGTCTTGAAATCGCTCATCCGCACGATGACCTCCCTGGGATAAAAAGCAGCCGCCACCATAGCCACTGATTCGGATAGTTTCTCAATAAAATACCGGGCCTTGTCCGGGTAGGCCGTCGTGATCGCGGCGATGGCCCTTCGGTCATTGGAGTCGGGAAGGTCTTCAAAACGCACCAGGGCCATAGGGTGGATGCGGATGCTGTTTGATATGATGAATTCCATGCGCAAAAGTCCAACGCCTTCTGAAGGGTATTGTGCCAGGAGGAAAGCTTTTTCGGGATCGGCCAGAATAAACATGGGTTTGGTATGGGTCTGGGGAATATCCGTCAATCTGATCTCGGTGGTTTCCCAATCCAGTTTTCCATCGTAAACCAATCCTTCGTCGCCTTCAGCGCAGGAAACTGTGACGATCTGTCCGTCCCTGAGTTTATCCGTAGCATCGCCTGTTCCTACCACGGCATGGATGCCCAGTTCGCGTGCCACAATAGATGCATGACTGGTTCGTCCTCCTTTGTTGGTGACGATGCTGACGGCTTTGCGGAGCAAGGCGTTCCAGTCTGGATTGGTGATATCGGCTACGATGATGTCTCCGTTTTGCACGCGGGGCGCATCCGCCAGCGAATTGACGATGCACACCCGGCCACTGGCCACGGCGCGACCGACAGCCTTTCCTTTGCAAAGGGGAACAGTGTCATCAGCCTTTAATCTGAATTCCTTGATGCTGATCTGAGTCGCTCCTTTGTGTACAGTTTCCGGTCTGGCCTGCAGGATGTACAGGGCTCCTGAGATTCCATCTTTGGCCCATTCGATGTCCATGGGCAGATCATACAAATTTTCAATTTTCAGACACCAGTCCGCGAGTTGGGTTACTTCCCGGTCATTGAGTGAGTAGACGTTTCTTTCCTGTGGCCCCGTCTCTATGCGCACTATGGGCTGATCCGGATCATCGGAATAAATCATTTTATTTTCCTTGCTGCCGCACTTTCGGCTGATGATGGATTGATGGCCTTGTGTCAGGCCTTGTTTCCAGACATAAAATTCATCCGGATTGACGGCGCCCTGCACCACGTTTTCGCCTAATCCCCAGGAGGACGTCAGGTAGACCAGATTTTTAAAACCGGTTTCCGGATCGAGCGTAAAGGCCACTCCCGCACTGCCCCGGTCAGAGCGTACCATCCTCTGGATGCCAACGGACAATGCTACCTGCATGTGATCAAATCCATTGTCAATGCGGTATTTGATGGCGCGGTCGTTGTAAAGGGAGACATAGCATTTTTGTACAGCCTGAAACAATGCTTCTTCTCCATGTACATTTAAATAGCTTTCATGCTGTCCTGCGAAACTGGCGTCCGGAAGGTCCTCGGCTGTTGCACTGCTGCGTACCGCCACCGGGATCCATTCAGATCCGAAAGTTTGGCCGAAAGCATTTCTGATCTCCTCCCGGATCTCTGCGGGCAGGTTCCCTGTCCGGATCAATTGCCGGCAAGTACGGCCTATTTCCGCCAGATTATCCAGACTGAGGGTATCCAGTTGCTTCAGCGTTTCTTCCAGTGCCTTTGTGATCGAATTGCTCTCGAGAAAGGCTCTCCATGCCTGGGCCGTCAGGGCGAAGCCATCAGGCACCTGAACCCCTGCTTCTTTCAGGCTGTGGATCATTTCTCCCAGAGAGGCGTTTTTACCGCCTACTTTGGATACATCGTCGTTCCGGATCTCGCTGAAGGGAATGCAGTACTTCATGCTGAATTAATTTGCAGAAAGGTAAGGATTCCATACGTAGTGCCAATTGATCCTGGTCAATCCGGAGGATGAGATTTAATGAATTATTCCCTTGTTGTTTTATGCAATTTCATTTTAATGATAGAATCAATCATGCAGCCTCAGTCATATTAAATTAATTGAATCAGCATGATTAAATAGAATACCTTTCCCTTATTATTTGCATATGGTGAAGGACATGTCCCATCATAAGATAACCCAGCGCCCTTGCGGTAAAGGGTTTTTCCGGGCCATTGATCTTAAAACGGGTCTGTGCCTCGCTGAGCCCTTTGAATAAGTATCTGTTACTCTCGCGCACAGATTGAAACTCTCTGATCAGATCGGACAATGGAATTTTTGAGACATCTATATGATCGGCATAGTGGTTTTCGTCCATATTGGGCAGGATGGTCTGGCTGTCTTCCCTGCCGCAGACCAGGGCTCTGTAAGCAAAGACCCGCTCTGTGTCGATGATGTGCATCAGGATTTGACGAATGGTCCATTTGCCGGGAGCATAGCTGTACATTTCCTTTTCGTAAGGAATGTCACTAAAAAACTGACTTGCTTCTTCGGTATTTTTGCTGAATAGTTCCCAGAAATCACCCGGACCGACCAGGTCCATATAGCGCTGGAAATAGGGGTGGTATTCTGTTGGTTCCGGCCTTTGCATGATTTGATGATTTATGGATAAAAGAAAATCATTTCGCTTTGGCAAATGTAAATAAAGCCCTGGGATTGGCAGATCCTAGATTCATTCAGATGGTTGTCATCGGGAAACCTTACTGTTACTTAGTTTGAGTGGATTGGACGTCACCGGACCTGGGACTCGGGCTGATTCCGTAAATCCAATCTGCGAGGATTATGAGTGATTTTTTTCCGGTCTTCGATAGTGCAATTGTACCAGCCCGGTGTCGTAGTTTTTTGCGGAGATTAGCTGGAGTTCCTGTTCCGGACTTCCATCGCAGAATAATCTGATTCCAGCTCCCAGCAGTACGGGTATGACGGATAGGATGTATTGGTCGATCAGGTCTTTCTTTATCAGTTCCTGGGCGATTTGTGCTCCGCCGTCGCAAAAGATGTTTTTTCCCTTTTCCTTTTTAAGTTTCATGACCAGCTCTCCCAGGTCGCCGGTATAGAAGACAGTATTGCCGATCGCAGGTCTGGGATGGCGGGTGATGACGTAGGCATTCTTGTCTGCATGGGGAAAGTCCACCTGGGCCGTGACCCAATCATAGGTCCTCCTGCCCAGGATCACGGTATCCACTCCGGAGATAAACTCCCCATATCCATAATCCTCGCCCTCTTTGTGTACCCTGTTGAGAAAACTGAGGTCGTCATGGGGTTTGGAAATGTAACCATCGAGACTCATCGCGATGTATAAAATGAGTTTTCTGTCCTGATCCATCGATGTAATTTATTTTGGTTCTGCTTCCCTGCCGGCCAGTATTCTGTAACTCAGGGTTAAGTCGATTCTGGTGACTTATATCGTATCTGAAATAATGGGGGGTGAAGCTACAAATATGGGGCAATTTTGGTTAAATAAAAGTTAAAATATGCAAATATTTATTAAATAAAGTATCTTTGATTCTGTACAGAATACTTAGAAATTCTTGGAATATCCTAATCAGTTAAAATATTCAAAACCTAAAATAAATATTAATGTACACAAATTTATCCAAAGCACTAAAAAACAGTAAGCTGCCCCCCCCCCCCCCCC
>JAKQHM010000003.1 GCA_029572935.1 Bacteroidota bacterium | reverse complement strand
ACCATTACTACCAACAATCCCAAACCAGGGATTGATATTTCTCATAGTCGGAAAAGTGTGATCACTTGCAATCGAGTACTAGAAGGTGGTAATGGCCTTTTAATTGTGAACAATCCTGAAACGACCATTAGTGACAACCTGTTTCATGCTAACATATTACACTGCATTGAAATGCATGGTGATTGTCAGGGCTCTCCAGGAAGCCTAATACGTCGAAACAGCTTTAACAATAGTATTTCGAATAGTAATTGGTATAAAAGTGACGCATTCTCTGGTGCTCAATTACATTCTCAATATAATTCATGGACTGCGCAAAATAATAATATAAATCAGAATGGTGAAATAAAATATGAATTTCCAAACTCTCCAAATAGATTTTTCTGTTTATTTCTAGCACCTACAGGATCTACAGAAAGTTCTCAACATCATCCTTATAGAACTCCGGGTATGATTGATGCATCAGGACCTTCATTGGGCTCACAGACTATTGTCTGCAATGCTGGACCTGTGATGTTGCAATCCGATACCACATCAGCATATGGGTACGCAACCATATTAGCAGACAGTGCAGGTTTAGATAGCTTAACAGAAGCACTAAGAACAGCATTGTATCAATCTATATACGCAGAAATTTTACAAAATCCTCATTGGACTAGTCTATCTGACACTCTTTCAGATTTTTACGATGCATTGGAAAATGAATACGTAGGTGAAAGTTCTGTGCTTAATACTGATATTAACTCATTACTTTTGGAGATTGAAGTGCAACAGCTTGTATTTGATTCTTTGGATGTTTTACATTCTGGTGTAGTCGATTCAATGTTCATTATTGAAGAATTAATTGAAATAGAAACAGACTTGGACACATTGGCTCTATATGAAATTCTTTTGGATTCTCTCCAAGCTCAATTGGCTGATCTTGAAGAAGCAATAGGTAATTATCGTTACTTATGTGATAGTTTGAATGCAGAAGCCATTGAAGCATTAGAAGTTTCCAACAATGGTTTGGATCCGCAAAATGATGCAGAAGAATATGACCAATGGGTCACCGAACAGAGGCTGAAGTTACTTAATGGTACTGCCCTTGATTCCACAGCTTTGGCAGAATTAATGGTTCTTGCAGCAATGTGTAGGGATAGTGCAGGAATAGCTGTCAATAATTCCCGCGGGTTTACCTTGGCTTTGCTTGACAAATATATACCCTTATTCAATTGTGAAGAAGAAGAATTTGGAGGACAACAGCTAGGACTTAAAAAATTCACTCCTACTGGCTTTTATCCAAATCCGTCTACGGGTATTGTTTTGATTGATAGTGATTTAAATGCTGAACTTATCCAAAATGTGAGGATCACAGATCTATATGGCCGCCATCAGAATCACAGTCCAATATTAAATAAAAATGGATCTATAGTTTTAGATTTCTCTTCATTATCTTCAGGAATATATATCGTCGAATTGCTTGATGTAAAAGGAAAAACCCTTTCCACTCAACGAATTATGATCCATAGATAAATTACTAAGGCCTACCCATTAATAATTCTTGTGGGTGGGCCTTATTTTTATTATTTAATATAATGATCATGCGCATTTTTATTTTTGTTTTTTTATACTCAAATTCTTTAATTCAAGCCCAGATCCCTAAGTTTGATTGGATTATTGCTGAAGGGCATAGAAGTGATGTAGGTTTTTCATTGATCACCACTGATCCTTTTAAAAATACTTTAGCTATAATCAATTTTGGGCTTTCTCCTTATGAAATTTGTGGTGATCAATTTAATTCCAATTCAGAGTATATAGATATAGAGTATCTTATCAAGTATGATAATAAAGGTCAGTGTATTTGGCAACATCAATTCACTGATAATTTCACAGGGGGTACTGGTAGTGGAATTTTTCTGACTACCGATGTTAATGCAAATATTTTTATTGGTGCTGCTTTTACAGGCACGATTTGGCTAGATGATTTAAATTTCATAAAATCCCCAGATGGAATCGGAGAAGCCTTTGTGGCTAAACTTGATTCCAATGGAAAACTTATGTGGTCTAAAATGCTAAAACTTGAAGAAGGTAAATTAGGAGATGTATCAGTGCATGGATTAAGATCAGATCTTAACGGAAATATATATTTTTCCGCCTACCACAGTCAAAGCCAATTGTTTTTTGAAGGTATCCCGATTGAATACACTTCTAATTCTGGCTATTATAAGTCTACTCTTTTTAAATTAGATCCAGAAGGAAATTTGTTATGGTATAAAAAATTTGAAGCCTACAGTAGCATTTTTCAAGAAATTAAAATAAATAGTAAGAATCAGGTCGTTTTAGCCGGTTCATTTTCAGGATCAGGCCTTACAGTAGATAGTAATGTAATTGAAAACAGGAATAAAATAAAGCCAGAGGAATCATCAGACGCCGTTTTGACCGTTTTAGACCAGAATGGAAATGTAGTCTATTTCCAGTCACTGGGAGGTTTGGGCAGTGATTATTTAATGACGCTAGAAATTGATAATTATGACAATATCTATATTGGTGGCACAAGTTTTCTAAGCGATGAGATTGAAATCCTAACAGGCAAGATTAGGAGGTTAAAGCCCAATCGTGAATGGAATAATTATGTAGTAAAAATTAGGCCAGATTTTCAGCTTGATTGGATCTTTGACGATCAGCAAGTCTTTAGACATTTTGGAATTTATAATATTATTCTCAATAAGAATCAAGATTTATGGGTAAGTTGTAAATTAGAACCAGATACATTTTATTTCAACAACATTCCTTATTTCAGTCACTCAAATTCCTCACCTGATATTTTGTATCTGCGTATGAACATTAAAGGAGAAATTAGTCAGGTATTCCAGATACATGGTGAGGGGCGCGATTATGGCAACTATGGGCATTGGTCTGGAGGTCTTCATCCCGATGGAGGGCTGGTAATCAGTGGCACGTTTACATCGGATACTTTGTATTTTGGTGATTATGCTCTGCCTACTGTTGCAAGGAAGCAAATAGGAGACCAATACACATCTGCTGCTTTCATCGCTAGAATCTCTCCGGAAGGGATGGTTGGGTCTATAGATTTAAAAGACCAAGAAGTTAGTTTATTTTGCGTCCTTCCTAACCCCTCTAAAGATTTAATCCAGATCCACTTAGGTGAAGATATTATTACTGAAGGTGTAATTGAAATAATATCAACAACTGGTAATACAATGACAATAAAACAAATTAATAAAGGTTCTACATCTACCGCAGTCGATGTCCGCGATTGGCCTGCGGGAGTTTATTTCGTAAGGTATCGAGATATAGAAGGAAGGAGCAGTGTGGAGCGGGTGATAGTTGAATAAGAAATTCATATTGGAACTAATTTTGAGATATTTGGACTTCTTTGTATTTTTAAAATAGTAAAATATTTCCATATGAATCAAAGAGAAGATTTAAAAATCACAAATGAAAGCAGAGATGGCCTTAAAGTTACGAACCTTAACGGAAAGGAAGTTTATTTACAAACACTTAGCCCTGTCAGTGTTATTGTTGATCTTAATCTCAATTCATTGTCATCAGGCCTTTATAATTTATCTATTCGTCAAGGTAAACATTTTGACAATAGGAATTTAGTCATAACAAGATAATCATATTGTTTGTGTGTGTGCAGTAATTTAATCCGTTTCTGCACACACTTCTTAATTTTATTGACATGATACGGATATATTTATTTGGATTGATATTGATTCTTGCACAAATTGTAAATGCCCAGGAGTGGAATTGGGTCCTAGAGTCTTTTGGTAAAACTAATAATGGGGTTCTGGATATAGAAAAAGACAATAAAGACAATACCATTGTATTGCTATTTTATAGTCAGAACACTGAAGATCATGGCATGTATCTCTGCGATAGTATTTTCCACCAACAGTCCTCACAATTTGGAGACAATGGTAGACTACTTATAAAATTGGATCCTAATGGCAAGTGTCTTTGGTCTATTAATTTAATTGGAGAAGGGATTTTAGGCGCAGAAAAAATTACCATTGATTCGGAAGACAATATTTTAATCCCTGGTTATCTCAATGGAGGGATTGAAATCGATGGTCAGACTATTGGCTTCCCGGGTAAAGGGATTGGAACTGGAGTTATATTGAAATTAAATCAAAATGGAAAGTTATTGTGGCATAAGGAATATCATCCATTTTCACCTAATGGAGTTGCGTGTAGATTTATTTCAACAGACAGATACAACAATATCTATTTTGATTTAGCAACTCAAGATGATTCTATATTAATCGGAAATCGAATGTACTACACCAAACAAGATAGTATATTTTATTCCTCTTTTATTGTAAAGATGAATGCTGAAGGAATAATTCAGTGGGTGACACCTATAGGTAATAGCCGAAAGGGTAGTTGGGTTTTGGCATATAATATTTCTATTACTCCAACAGAACAATTGATCGTCAGTGGAATATATTCTTCTGAATGGATGTCCATTGATGGCCAGAGAGTATATTGCTCATTACCTTATAATGGCAATTATGGAAATGAATCTTTTATTTCTACATTAGATCCTGTGACTGGTAAAGTGAGATGGCTCATTTCGTTTGGCGGAACTAGGGATGATCAAGTTTGGGAAGTTAAATCCGACTCGAAGGGAAACCTTTATGCCAGCATAGCATTTTACAGCCCTAAATTAGCGATCGGCCGGGATACCATTTTTCATTTTGGGGAGCGTAATGGAGGATTGAGATATAACAGTGCTTTGATTTCGTTTGATTCAGACGGAAGCTTTAGATGGTATCGGCAATTTGAATCTATGTATTCACAAGGAAAATTTGGAGGAATAGCAATTGATAAAATTGATAATGTATGGTTTAATATGCAATTTGCTACAAGAATGGATTGGTATGGTTATACATTTAAGCCAATAGGTGTGTTGGATTGTGCATATTTAAAATTCAATTCTGAGGGAACCTTGATTGATACATTTAGCCTTGGAGGTGAAAATAATCTGATGGCAACCGGACCCATTGAAGTCATGAACAATGGGGATCTTGTAATTGGAAGTTTCTTTACTGGTGATTCTTTAACCATAGGGGAAGATAAAGTTCATTGTGAGTCCTGGGATGGCTCATTCAAGAAAAAAGCATATGATTCTTTTATCGGCAGATTTACACCAAGAGTGGGCGTAGGTACTAACAATCCTGGACCTTCTCATAGCAAGGCAATTTCAATCCACCCCAACCCAGCCAGAGATTTAATACAGATACTTTTTGATGAAGATCTGAGTGTAGATGACAGCGTAGAGATATTGACAACTACTGGCACACTAATGAAATCAATCAATATAGGTAAAGGATCTACATCTACTACTATTGATGTGCGCGATTGGCCTGCGGGAGTTTATTTCGTAAGGTATCAAGATATAGAAGGAAGGAGCAGTGTGTCGCGGGTGGTGGTGGAGTAAAGGAAGTCAGCTTGGAATTCTGATTGGTAAGATTCGTATTTAATCTATTGCTGAAGATATATGGAAATTAAGCCCTTGGTAATTCTATTTTGCAGTAGCCAACTGCCCGCAACCTAAGAAGGTGGATAGCCTTTAGCCTTGGCCAATTTCCTATGCTTATGGCATAAGGCAGATAGCCTATAGCCATTGGTAGAAAGCTCATGGATTGAGGCTTTAAGCCATAGCCTAAGCCATTAGCCAAGGCCTTGGCTCATTAGATATTTAGCAGCTGCCTGATCCTCATACTGATCTCTTCCAACTGTTCCGCATCTGTTTCGGATGTTTCATGGATCATTCTTTCGCACAGCTGAATTCCTACACCACATCCGACCATCTGGAAATTGCTTTTTAAGGTGTGCAGCAGATTAAATATTTTTTTGGGATCGGAAGGTTCTTTTATGTTTTTAAGTTCACCTATGAGCGCTGCTGTATCTTCTGACCAGGATGCGATCAGTTCCTGTCTGATGTTCTTATCGCCGAAGCAGATCCGGTCCAGATAGGAGAGGTCAATTGAGATTTCCATATTCTCTGAAAATCTCTTCCTGTCTGGGATAAAAAATGAATTGTGCACCCAGCTCAGACAAAACAAAAAGACAGAGATGCCTGTCGTGTTTTTTGTACAGGAGTTTGAATTCTGCCACCTTGTCTTCGTGCACGATGTTTTTGATCACAAATTCCTCGAGACTGGACGCGTGCACAGACCAAAGTCCGGTTTTTTCTGATGCTTCGATGAGCGGCACGCCCATCTCCAGATTTTGCTGGTGCATGATGAAGATCGGATAAAGGCTCACCTCCTGATCGAGCATGATTTCAAGGGCCTCGTTCATGGCTTTTCTGTAGCGTCTGAGATCCTCTTCCAGGGCCAAATATTTATCAATACTCGGTTTGTTCATATCTGCTAAAACATGGCAATTTGCAATTGGTTTTCCCGAATCAGGTTCCGGATAGATTCTGTTTTTTCACCAGCAGGGAGACGGCTTCCACGTGACTGGTATGAGGAAACATGTCCACGGCCCTCAGTTTGATCAGATCGTATTGCTCGGAGAAAAGCTTCAGGTCGCGCGCCAGGGTAGCGGGATTGCAGCTGACATAGACGATGCGATCCGGTCCGAACTGCATGATGCTGTTCACCACATCGGCATGCAGTCCTGTACGAGGAGGATCCACGATCACCACATCCGGATGGCCTCTGCGGGCGATGAGTTCCTGATCGAGTATGATGCGGGCATCGCCTGCCAGAAATTCTGCATTTTCTATTCCATTCAGTGCTGCATTTTCGTGCGCATCTCGCACGGCTGCTTCCACTTCTTCGATGCCGGTCAGTTTGGCTGCATCTTTGGCGAGGTAAATACCGATGCTTCCCACGCCACAGTAGAGATCGTAGAGATTTTCACTGCCGGTCAGGGCAGCGTATTCCTTCACTACATCGTATAATCCGATCGTCTGACGGGAATTGGTCTGGAAAAAAGATTTGGGTCCGATCCGGAAGGAAACGTGGTTCAATTGTTCCGTCAGGGCCGGTTCGCCAAACACCAGCCGGCATTCCAGATCGTACCAGGAGTCATTTGTTTTTTTGTTTTCTGCCAGATGGCAGGACACGATCTCCGGAAACTCATTCCGGAGTGCATCAAACAAGCCGGGTAGCTTTTCGTCTTCGCGATCGGAAACAGAAAGAGCCAGCATCACCTCGCCTTTTTGGTTGGTGCGTACGATCATATTGCGAAGCTGTCCGCTTTGTTTTTTAATGTCGTAGTAGCTCCATTCCTCTCCTGCCGTGTAGGATCTGATGAAATTGCGTATCCGGTTGTTGATGTCGTCCTGGAGATAACAGGTCTGGATGTCGATCACCTTGCTGAAGGACTCGGGTCTGTGAAATCCAAGCGCTTTGGAATCCATTTTGAGATCCGGATTTTGTAATTCTTCTGTAGTGAGCCATCTGTGGCTGGAAAAGGTGAACTCCAGTTTGTTGCGGTAAGCGCGCGTATCGGGTGCAGCCAGGATGGGCTCAAATGTATGAGCTTCCAATCCGGCCAGTCTTTTTACGGCATCGTGTACCTGAGATTCTTTTTGCCTGAGTTGTTCTGCGTAGCTGAGTTCCTGCCAGCTGCATCCGCCGCAATCTCCAAAATGCCTGCAGAAGGCATCGGTCCTGTGGGTTGATTTCTGAAGGATCTCGCGCACCTGACCCTGCCAGACGCCCTTGCTCTTTTTGTACAACAGGGCACGGATCCGGTCTCCCGGAACTGCCTTGCGCACAAAGACCACCAGGCCTTCATCCGTGCGTCCCACCGCAGTGCCTTTGTGGCCGATCCCGGTGATGTTCAATTCGATCTCTTTGGTATTTTTCTTTCTGGGCATGCTGATCAGGGAATGATGACGAATTCTGTCCTTCTGTTTTTTTGCCGGCCGGCCTCCGTGCTGTTGCTTTCCAGAGGTTCTTCTGCACCCTTGCCTTCGTACATCAGCCTGGATGGTGTAATTCCTTTGGATACCAGATAATCCGTCACACTTTTTGCGCGGTCTTCCGACAGGGATAGATTGTAAGCTGCATCTCCCGTGCTGTCCGTGTGACCGGTGATGCGGATCCTGATCTCCGGATGTTGGGTCAGCCAGGCCGAGAGCTGATCGAGATCCACACGGGATTCTTCTTTAAGACTTGCGGAAGCAAATTCGAAAAATACATTTCTCAATATAACGGGCTTGTGCGAAGCGAGGATGGGCTGCAGCAGAATGGTAAGCTTGCGTGGGTTAAGGTAGCTGCCTGGCGTGGAACCCGTATTGATGTGCTCTGTATGGGGCAGGTAGTTTTCTCCAGCGATGTGTGCGGCATATGCTCCGGATCCAGGCAGGGATGCCAGCAGTCTTCCCTGTGCATCGGCCGTCCCGGAGAGCAGGATTTTTCTGTTTTCCAGCCGGTAGATCCGGACCTGTCCCGGTACGGGTTTTTTACTTTGTTCGTCGAGGATGGTCAGTTCGAGAAATTCAGCCGCATCCGGGCGGATCAGCTCGGGGATCCGAAAAACGAAAAGATCCGTTTGCTGCATGGACTCGGCGCTCGAAAAATCGCTCCGGTCGCTGGCCATATAGGCCCATTCTCCCGTAAAGTCGGTGATAAAGGAGGATTCATCCAGGATCCCGTTGATCGGAAATCCCAGATTGACGGGCTCAGACCATTGCCCTTTGTCGTTCTTTTTGGAATAGAAAATGTCGTTTTCACCCATGCCGGTGTGTCCGTCCGAGCTATAGAACAAATGGATGCCATTGGGGTGGAGGAAGGGGCATTCCTCGTTGCCGCTGCTGTTCACGGGAGCGCCAAGATTTTTGGGTACGGTCCAGCTGTTGTCCTCCGATCGGCGGCTGTACCAGATGTCCAGCCCTCCCAGCGTACCCAGCCGGTTGCTGACAAAAAGCAGCAGTCTGCCATTGTCGGCCAGACAGGGTTGGGATTCATAGGCCGGGGTATTGATCTTATCTCCCATATTCACTGGTCGTGACCATCCTTTGGCTGTTTTGCGGCTTATGTACAGATCACAGCCTCCAAAACTTTCGCGTCGGTCGCAACTGGCAAATAACAGGGTGTTCCCATCGGCGGAAATCGCAGGGGCTCCTTCGTTGAATTCGCTGTTTACCTCCTCGAGGGGGACCGGAGTGGACCAGACTCCCTGTCCGTCCTTGTAGCTGATGTAAATATCTTCATTGCGCACCCCCACCCTTCGGGTGAAGACCATGGTGTTGCCGTCTGCCGTGAGACTGGGCAGGTATTCTGATACCGCACTGTTGATGTTTTCAGGCTTCATCAGTTTCAAAGGCCAGGGCCGTCGAGAGGCAGAATCCGCAAAACGGTAGGCAGGCATAAGTTTGTTTGCCTTTGAGATCAGATCCTGGTTGGAGGACTCCCTGGAGAGAAATTGTTCCAGATTTTTTCTGGCCTCTTCAAAATGAAGGATCCGGTACTGGCAGAGTGCAAGTGTGTAGTAAACTTTGGGGTTGAAGGCAGAATCCAATAAAATCACTTTCTGAAAGGACTTTTCCGCAAGGCTGAAGTCTTTCTTTTCAAAGTATAGGGAACCCAGCATCAGGTGCGCGTCTACGAAGCCATCGTTTTTCCGGGTGATTTTGCTGAATGCTGTAACGGCTTCTTCGTAGCGATTGGTCTGATAGAGTTTGAGCGCTTTGGAGTATTGCGATTTCAGTCTGGAGGGGGCATCTTTCAGATGGAGCGCAGCGGTCTGAGCGTACAGAGGGGCGTACAGACTATACAGCCAAAACAAAACAAATAGAATTCTCATCGCTATTAAAACGGAAGAGCCTGTCCCGGTCGTATCAGGCAGGATTTATTTCAGTCAGCAGCCGGGTGGCAGCGGCATAGCCCATCTCGGATGCCTTCTGGATGTCGAGGATGAAGTCCGCCTTGCCGAGCGCCTTGCGTGCCAGCCCTCTGTGCATCAGGATTTCAGCATGGGTCTCGGGGTGGGCAGAAGACTCCAGGGACACGCTTTTGTCAAAAGCAGAAAGTGCTTCGTCTATGCGGCCAAGGGCAAACAAGGCCTTGCCGTAGTTGAACCAGGCCATGGATTGGTGCTTGAAGTTGGGGTCTTCCTTGGTGTATGGGCGGGCTGTGAAAAATTTGTATTCTGTAGCTGCTTTTTCAAATTCCTTGAGCTCCATATGGGCCAGCCCTTTGAAGCGGCGTGCTGCCCAGTATATAGGCTGTAGAGCAATAGACTGTTTGGTCGTTTCCTCAAACGCATCGATTGCTTCCTGGTATTTCTTTTTCAACATCAGGCAACGGCCCACGCCATACCAGGATGAAGCGTTCATATGATCAAAGCTGATGCTCTTTTTGAAATCGTAGAGGGCATCGTCGTAATTTCTCAGCGTAAAGTTGACATATCCCCTGCGCTCGTAGGCCTGAGAATGCTTCTCGTATTTCTCGATCACTTCGGTCAGCAGCTTGTAGGCTTCTTCTTTCGATCCGCCCTCGTCGAGCATGCGCTTGCCCTCCTGATACAGCATGACGCTGGATTTTTCGCCCAGGGGTTCGATGTGAAAGTGCTGCAGGATCTTGCCGTTGTCGGTCATCCAGCAATTGATGCTGCCCGACAGGCTGAACTGAGCGGTGTGCTCCAGACAGGAAACCGTATTTTTCCAAAGCTTCTCGGTGACGTTGCCGATGTAGCGGTTGACGACCAGGGCATGGTCGGGTTCGGAAAAAATCTGTTCGGGAAGTTTGAAGATCAGTTCTTTTTTGTACAAAGTCTCAAGCCTTTGATTGAACAAATGGAGCGATTTCTGATAAGATCTTTCGTTGCCGAAGTCAAGCTTGCCCTGAATAATGACCTTGAATAAGTTCTGAACCTGCATAAAGTTTTGTCTGTGTGATATCCGTCTCTTCGTCCCCCGCTCTTTTTCAAACCTCATCAGCATCCGTTTTTGTACGAAATACCTTGAAAGTCTGGATCAGTTTGCGTTTTCTGAACCCTCGCAAAAAAGAGGACGAATTACAAAGATCGGAATAAAATAGCTTGGAATTGCAAATATTTTGTAAAAAGGCTTGAAAATGAACCAATTAATTTAAATTAATATGTAGCCTGATGTAAATGCGGAGTTTAAATATTCAATAAAAAGTAATTTAATGAAAGGGATCAAGGCTCTGTGGCGCAAGATTTTACCTGTACCTTATTGAGGGAAACTTGTTTCAGCAAATGAAAAGATTAGGTTTGTGGAAGTAAGGATGTAAGAATGACACAGCTTCTTAACTACCACCAGTTTTTAGTACGGTTAGCTTATATTTAACAAAAAGCCCCCTGCACAGATGGCAGGAGGCTTATTATACTTTGACTCAAAATAGATTGGACAATTAATCGTCTATACGGATAAAATCTCCTGATTTGCTAAAAATCAAAGTCAACTCATTGTTTAACTCCACTTCCTGACGATTATCGTCTTTTGCCCATTCCTTAATGAATAATTGTGGATAGCGCATGTTTATATAGTCAAGGATTTTTGCGGGAATCACAGAATCGGGCAATTTGGACGCGGATTCAATATCGATGATTTCATATTTTCGATTGAATTCGAGTTTTACGTTGTCACTCAACCAGACATCATATGATTTGTACATAAAGTCCCTGTCTTTTATTGCCTGAATAATGGTATGACCAGGGAAATGCAATTCAATAAATTGAGTGATTTTGGAGTTGACATCTTGTTCTGACAATGCAATGTCCTTTGTGCAACTTACGAAAAAAAGGGGAATGAAAATGAAAATTAATCTATACATTTTTAAGTTGTTTAAATGAGCCCTACTCTTAAGGATTTTCGGGATAACTCCATTGTTTTGATTTCGAAATCTATAAAGCGAAACGATGCATTTTTTAATCGGGTTGCCTCTGCTATTATTATTTTATAAAAAATTTTATACCCAGTTGGGGATTTATGTAGTGAAAGCCTTGATTTGATTTCCTGAGGTCCCAATGTGTCTGTATATCAGCATACAGCGATGCGTTTTGAGAGAAATTGTACTGTATTCCTGAATGAAGATTCAAAATAGCAAATTTATTTGCCGGTTGGAATCGGTTTACATTCCGTGTGATTTCATTCAGGTTTTGGTCAAGGTAATCGTATTCTAAATTTATTCGGAGTGGAAAGAAAGCTGTTACACCCGCTCCTGAATACCATGTCCAGATTTTATCCGGTTGTAATCTGTACCGCAATTGGAAGGATGGCATAATATATCGCTGAATGCCATCTGCTTCTGAAAAAGAAATGTTCGTACCGATATTTTCCGGTTGGGGTATTCCTAATTTGGATAAAAATGCTTGCTCGGCTTCAAACTCATATTGGGCGTATGAAACTGATGGAATTATAGAAATATGCTTACCAGCCAGCCATTCTGCATTGGCGTGAACTGTGAATGGGTTGACTATTTCGAGTTCACCTTTTGCAAGAGGTAAAATGCTGCCGGCAGCAAATGCAAGTCTGAATGCATGTTCGTCATTATCAGGAATAATGTTTGATAGAAATTTCTTAAATGCTGTGGGAGATTTTTTCCTACTCGTTATGTCTTCTCTAGATATTAATGCAGTTCTGCCTGTTGTTGAATCTTTGAGCACTTTTGTTTTATCTGAATCGGATGGAATGACTGCTTCCTTTGCCTGATCAGGGGTTATCATCGGGGATTCCGATTGGGTCTGGGTCATTTCGTAGCCTTGTCTCTGTTCATCTCTTGCTTTTTGATAATTGTCAGAAGGTTCACTTTGGGCAAGACTATTAGTTTCATTGACATGTTGTATGGAATCATAGGATTGATTATTCATATTGGCCATCCTGATGTTATCATCCATCTTGTTCTGTCTCGGATCATCATTTTTGTATACTTTTGAAATGTTTGCCTTTTGAATGGATCCCACTGCTCTATCTACCTCTCTAATCCAGCCTGAATCGCTTTTCATTTCAGCTATAGTTGAGAATTTTTGTGGTTGTATGACGCTTTGAAATATTTTTTGTTCGATGATGATTGTTTTAAATATTGTATCATATTGAGTGGTCGTAACTTTATTTGTGAGCCTGGCTGTATGGTATTGCTGTTGCTGTTGTTCAGTTTGAGCGATAAAAGCATCAAGAGATTTCTTTGTTTGAAACCATTGAGCCACAGTCCATGTTTGGGTGAAAAGAAAAAGTGGGATCAATACCCATAGCCATGAACCTGATAAATGGTTTTTCTTGCCTTGTTGATGGTCCAACCTTGAAGAAAGAGATTCCCATTCACCCTTCTCAGGTTTAATTTTATGAAGTTTTTCATCAAATCCTTTCCTGAAATATTCATCAAATTGTTTTTCGCTATTATGGTCCATGTTGTGCTTTTAGTCTATAAAAGAAAATTGTGTAAAAAGCTGTTTCAGTTGTTGTCTTGCTTTGGCAAGATTTGATTTGGATGTTCCTTCTGAAATATTCAATAGTGCCGCGATTTCTTCATGGGTATATTGTTCAAATACGTACAAATTAAAAACAGTACGGTAGGCAGGACTTAATTTTTGGATCAATTTTATTTTTTCTTCGATTTCAATTTTATCGAGAATTTGAAAATCCATTCGCATGGATTGTTCCGGTATTTCCTGGCTGGTGATAAGCTGAGTTTTTTTTATTTCAGTCCTGTATCTGTCAATAGCAGTTCTCACTGCAATTTTGGAAGCCCATGCTTTAAAATGCGTACCCGGCAGGTAAGAATCAATTTTGTCAAAAATTTTAAAGAAAATGTCGTTTGTACATTCTTTTGACTCCTCTGTGGATTTGCAGTATCTTCTTGCAATTGAGAACACAAATCCATACAGGGATTCATATATTAACTTTTGGGCTTTTCTGTCCTGGTTTTTGCATCGTTCAAGTAAGTATTCCGTCTCTTCTCCTGTCATGATAGCTATGTGTAAGGGTCCAAACGAGGGAAACTAAAGAAGGGTTGCCTCATTCTAATAGTTTTTTAAAAATTATTAATGAAATTATATAAGTTTGGAAATTTGCTTTGTTTGTAATTTTATATTGTATTATTTATAGAATGACGTGATTTAATTTAGCAGAAAGCCGAAATTTTGGGTTGAAATGAAATTAATTGATCAATGCTTTGTAGGTCAAAGCATTTGCCTGTCCCTGCTAAGGTGGAAAAATTGAGCTATTTTTCCTTTTGTTGAGCTGATTTAAGTAAAGAAGGTAAAGACTGTAGATTACATTAACATTGGTTTATAATTATCATTTTAAGAATTTCATATCCCTGCATGCTTCAAAAATTTATTTCTGTTTTCTTATTATCGAATAATGTATTTTTGAAACCTAGATCCATCTACTTTTATTTACCCCAAAATTTCATTTATGTCTGTTTTCAATAAACTCTCCGGATTCTTTCTGCGATGGTCAAGCGGTCCTGTAGTGATCATTGCTCTTTTGGTGTATATGGCCATGGCGGGCGGTCTCATGTCCTGGGGCGAAAGAAACATTCAGGATATGTCGGGCAGGAAAGTGCAGATCCTGGATCTTTGTTTTTCCTATTCGCCCGCAGAGGCCAGACAGTATCTGTCTGAATACAGTTCCGAGGCGAGAATTTTTGCTGCAAACTTCAACCTGATCGCGGATACGATCTATCCCATCAGCTATGCTTTCTTCTTCGCCATCCTTCTGGCATGGGTTTATAAGCCGCTTCGCGAAACTTTGCCTGCCTGCCGGAGCATTCACCTGCTGCCTCTGGTGATCCTGATCTTTGATTACCTGGAGAACATTTGCGTGATCAATATGCTCACTAAATTTCCGGACATAAGCGATGGACTGATCCGTCTGGGTTCAGGTCTGACGTCCATCAAATGGATTCTGGTGGGAATCACCGTGTTTTCGGTACTCGCCGGTTTTTTGCTGAGATTGTGGTTCTCTCTGAAGAGCAGGCCGGCCTGATCTATTCCACTATAATTTCCCCTATGAATAGCCAGGCCTTGTGTCCTCCTCCCGGTTTGCCTTTGGGGATGAGGCCATAGTTGGGGGCGCTGATCCTGAGGTATCGGCTTTTGCTGCCTTCCGGCATGCTGACAGACGGACGTATGACTCGGTCCTCGGTCTCTGCCAGTACAGTGCGCGCGATTTCCTTATAATTTTTTCCATCCTCAGAGGAGAGGATCACCAAAGAGACGGGCAGGTAGATCCAGGAAGAGGCCGCATTGAAAAACTGGACGCTGACCTGGCTCAGATCTTTGACTGCGCCCAGATCGATGGTGGCTTCCAGATCCTGGCCCTCCAGGCCGATCCATTCGTTGCCTCCGTAGCGGGTCTCCGGGGCTGAAAATCCATTGACCAGGCATTGTACGCCCATGCCCGGATAGCGCTCGGAAGGGCTGTTGAGTAAGTTGATATTTTTTCCTGCAGCGAGGTGATGCTGGTAGTTGAGGCGGAGGGAACGTCCCAGGCTGTTGTCGGGAAGCTGATACCAGGCGGCAAATTCTATGCTCTTGTCCAGCAGAAAGGTATCCGAAAGCGTGTAATCCTGCACGATGCCTTCTTCCGGTTTTTCTGATTCGATCAGGATGCGCCCGGGCACAGGCGGGCGGACGAAGCTGAATTCAACCCCATCCTTTCCGGTATGGGTGCGGTATCCCAGATCCAGGTAGGAATGACTGAAATTGATCTTGTTTTTCTGAAACCATCGGGCATGCAGCCGCAGTCTGTCCGCAAACTCGAGATAGTTTCGCTCGGAAGCAGGGGTCCAGAGTACTTCTGCCAGGGCGATGGCCCGGGGAAATGCCATGTAGAGCAAATGATTGACGTCGGGTATGTATTCTGTCCACAGATTGCCCTGGGCTCCGAGCACATAGCGTGCTTCTGCCGGTTTGAGTTCTTCGGGCACCGGATTGAAGGAATAAACCTTCTCCAGATTGGTAAAACCACCAATAGCCAGGGGCTCTCTGGGCGACTCTGACTGGTAGTGGTCAAAGTAGCAATGAGAGCCGGGACACATGATCACGTTGTGTTTCATTTTGGCCGCTTCGATGCCTCCTTTTACACCCCTCCAGGACATGACGGTGGCATTGGGAGCCAGACCTCCGTCCAGGATCTCGTCCCAGCCGATCAGGGCCTTTCCTTTGTTGAAGAGGTGGTTGCCCACCTGCTCGATGAAATAGCTTTGCAATTCATCTTCGTTTTTCAGCGCCAGTCTTTTGCGGATCGCCTGACAGTTGTTGCAGGCTTTCCAGCGGTCCCTGGGCACCTCGTCTCCACCTATGTGGATGTATTTGCCGGGAAAGAGGGAGCATACTTCATTGAGGATCTCTTTTACAAACCACAGGCTAGTATCCTTGGTGCAAAACACATCGGAGAATACGCCCCAGCGCGTTTCCACTGCGTAGGGCCCACCGGTACAGCCGAATTCGGGATAGGCGGCCAGAGCAGCGCTGCTGTGTCCCGGCATTTCGATCTCCGGGATTACCTCGATCTGTCTTTCGGCAGCATACCGGACGACCTCGCTGATCTCGGCCTGGGTGTAGTATCCACCATACGGCTTGTTGTCACTGCCCGCTTTTTTATCGTGTGCGTGGCCCTGATGGGTGCCTTTTCTCCAGGCGCCGACTTCCGTCAGCAGGGGAAACTTTTTGATCTCGATCCTCCATCCCTGATCATCTGTCAGGTGCCAGTGAAAATAGTTCATCTTGTAGCGGGCCATCAGGTCCAGGTATTGCTTGACCTGCTCCACAGTAAAAAAATGCCTGGCTACGTCGAGATGCATGCCGCGATAGGAGAAAGCGGGCTCATCTTCAATGTAAATGAATGGCAAAATGAGGGCTCCTTTCTGCGGATCCTGACTTTCGAGCAATTGGATCAGGGTTTGGAGGGCGTAGAAAAATCCACGCTCGGTGGTGGCCAGGACCAATATGCCGTTTTTGGTGATCGTAAGGCTATAGTATTCTTTACTGGATTCGCGCTGCATGAGCTGGAAAACCAGAGACTTATCCTGCGCGAAAGAAGGAGTCGCCGATTCGGTTATTTTGTATTTCTGTAGTCCCAGCACACCGGCATATTGTTCTGCGAGACGGGACAGACCCGGATTTTTTTGAGGGATGACCAGCTGGGTGATATCGGAAACAGTCACCTGACCTCCGGCCATTTTTACCAGCTTGGGTTTGGGGATGATCGCAGGCGCATTTTGTGCGGAAACAGTGAATAAGAGAGCCTTACAAATAAGGAAAACAGTGAATAATTGCTTCATAATAATGAAATGGTGGAAAATCTGAACCAGACTGCAAAACTATTAAATGTTTCAAACGGACTGGAGGCGGTTTTGTTATGCGACAGGCCCTCAAACGGCTGATTGTGATTTATTTTTACCTTTGGGCGTAAATCGAGAAGACGAGCTATGTACACGATCAATATATACCTGAAGTTTGCCCTGATCGCGGTTTTTCTTTTGGGTGGGACCGTGCTGGCATTCCTGGTGGGTTTTTGGTATGCCCTTCCCCTGATCCTGATCGGCCTGCTTTTTTTGGCGAGCTATATTTTTTTGGGTACCATCCAATCGGCAGCCCAAATGATGCAAACCATGGATCTGGATGGCTGTGAAAAGAGGCTGGCCCTGACCTTCAAGCCGGAATGGCTGTACGTGACCAACCGCGCATATTACTATTTGATCCGCGGATCCGTGGACATGCAGCGGGAAAAATCCAACGAGGCGGAGCAGTGGTTCAACAAGGCCCTCTCGCTCAAACTGCCCAGCGACAATGAACGGGCGATGATCCTCATCCAGATGATCAACATACACATTCAGAAAAACAGATGGACGCAGGCGACCAATACCTATCGCGAGCTCAAAAAGCTGGATTATTCAAAAGAATTGTTCAAAGAACAAATCAAAATGATCGATCAGGTGATGGCTCAGCAAGGCAAGGTCAAATCCATGGGGCAGATGGACCAGAGGATGATGTTTCGTCCGGGTGGCAAAAGAAGAATGCCCCGTATGAGATGAGCAACTATAAACTCTCTCCTCATTCAGAAAACAGCCCATACATTCAGATTTAAATCCCTTTTTCGCGGATATGAAAAGCTACAAGACCGTCAATGGGCTTAGAAGATCGATTGCTTCGCTGAAAGCACAGGGACGCAGGATCGCGTTTATTCCCACCATGGGGGCCCTGCACGAGGGCCACATCAGTCTGGTACGGATGGCAGTGCAGGATGGATGTGAGGCTGTAGTGAGCATCTTTGTCAACCCAAGCCAGTTCAACAATCAGGAAGATCTGGCCCATTATCCGCGCATGCCGGAAAAGGACAGTCAGTTGTTGGTCCGGGCAGGATGCAGTCTGTTGTTCATTCCCTCCGTAGAAGAAGTCTATCCTCCCGGTCTGGACGTCAGTCTTCATATCGACCTCGAAGGCAAAGACCAGGTCATGGAAGGTGTTTTCAGACCAGGTCATTTCAAGGGCATGCTCGAAGTGGTGAAAAGGCTCCTCGATATCGTAGAACCCGATTTTCTCTATATGGGTCAAAAGGACTTCCAACAATACAGTCTGGTGGCTCATATGTTGCGGATGCTGAACCTGTCTCCGGTGCTCAGGATCGGAGAAACCCTCCGCGAACCCGATGGCCTGGCCATGAGCTCCAGAAATTTGCGTCTCACCCCGGAATTCAGGCAAAAAGCACCCGTCATCTTCAGGGCCCTGAATCATGCACGGGCACAACTGCCGCTGATACCGGTCAGTAAAATACAGGAGGAATGTCTGTCCATGATCGCTGCAGAAGGATTGAAGCCCGAGTATTTTGAATTGGTCGATGGGAATAGCCTGACAGCGGTCAGCGATCCGGCTCGTCACCCCAACGTGGTCGCCTGCGTGGCTTGCTGGGCCGGAGCAGTCCGTTTGATAGACAATCTGGTGTTAAAACCCTGATTGCATTGAACTGGAAACGAAACTGAGAGAGAAAATACCTTCAAGCAAGTCGATAATAGTACAAATTCAGAAGGCTCTATCATAAGTCTGGATTCTTAGCAGTGCCCCATCCAGCAAAGTACTCCATCAAGGTGATAATCGCCTAAAGTACAAGGTTCAGGGCTAAAGCCCGTAAAGCTCAGCTTTCAAAGCACCGCCCTAAAGGGCGGCGTCAATCCTAAGCCAGCCTAACCCAGAACCAGAGCATACGAACTCTGCAATTCTGATACACCGCCCTTCAGGGTGGTGAGATGCCCACAGTACCGCCCTAAAGGGCGGAGAGATGCCCACAGTAACAACGCCCTTCAGGGCGGAGAGATGCCCACAGTAACAACCCCCTTCAGGGTGGTGAGATGCCCACAGTAACACCGCCCTACAGGGCGGAGAGATGCCCACAATTACAGTGCCCTTCAGGGCGGAGAGATGCCCACAATAACTGTACCCTTCAGGGTGGTGAGATGCCCACAGTAACACCGTCCTACAGGGCGGAGAGATGGAATCCATCGCAAAAAACAGGGCTTTAGCCCAAACCATTAAAACGGTATGTATTAAGAAACTCCTCATATTCCTGTTGGAAAGTTCTTCCCTTATGATGCTCCTCTTGTCTGTCGATATATGCTCTTACTTTATTCAGGTTGGATGGGCTTACTGAAACTGCAAAATACTCATCTGCCCATTCGAACTTAGATTTCATAAAATTTTGTCTGTTCAGCCAAAAAGCTGATTCGCCTTTGATAAGTTGCATGGCTTTTGCAATGCTCATATCGGCATGAAGCCCAATCAGGCAATGCAAATGTTCCGTGTACCCATTTATACGGTCAATAAAAATGTCTTTGGTTCTGGCATTTTCAATAATGTGTTCGATCACTTTAGATCGAAGTTCTTTGCTTAGAAGAGGTTCTCTGTTTTTGGTTCCCCATACTGCGTGGATCATTATTCTCACGTAAGCCATACTGGTTTTTTTCAGGGCTGAAGCCCGTTAAACTTTCTTTTCCCAATCACCGCCCTAAAGGGCGGCGTCAATTGTATCTTATAGTTTTTTTTTATAATTAAAAAAGGACACTGGACGCACCAAAAATAAGCCACTCCAGGTCAAAAACTGCATATGGTTCCAAAACTTTTCCGTTAATCTGAAGGACCACATTTGTATTCTCTTTTTGTCCAAACATCTGCTTGATATATTTTGTCAGTTAGTTATTACTTGCCCCAACAAAACCCAGCTAAACACAGATGTCTGATTACAGCAAAAACCTCTGGACTCAAGTTCTGCCTGGTAATCCCCACAAAACCTCCCTTTAGGGTCGTCGCCACCGCCTGGCGCCTTTTGGCTTTCTCCCAAACTGCCAGTACAAATTTACCCATACCTTCCTTTCGGTTAGTAATAAGGATCATCGCGAACAGACAGGGCTTTGGTATTGACTTAATGGAAAAACAAATATTATGCCCAATCAATTTTAACTATCAGAATATCAATTACATATGATTTTTAAGCCAGATTATTGCCATGACAGCTCACCTGATAACCCTGATTGCATTGAACTTTATGAGATTTTTTGACTTAAATAGGCTATCCGTAAGGAATTCATAACTTTGCGCCATGCTTTTGCAATTTTTTAAATCCAAGATTCACAGGGCTACCGTCACCGAAGCTAACCTTCACTATGTCGGAAGCATCACCATCGACGAACAATTGATGGAAGCTGCCAACCTCTACGAGGGCGAAAAGGTGCAGATCGTCAACAACAATAACGGCGAGCGCTTTGAAACCTATGTCATCAAGGGCGAGCGAGGATCCGGTATGGTTTGCCTTAACGGGGCTGCAGCGCGCAAAGCGGAAATCGGCGACATCATCATCGTCATTTCCTATGCCATCATGACCCCTGAAGAAGCCAGGCATTTTCATCCGATCTCCATTTTTGTCGATGAAAAGAACCGGATCAAAGAACTTTGATTTTGGCTTCCTTCCTCAAAAAAACGGGACAGTTCATTCTTTTTCTTGGCCTTGGCGTGGCCATCCTCTATTGGGTATTCCTCAAACAGGAGGTCTCCTATCAGGCCTATTGCGCTGAGACCGGCATCGCATCGGAAGATTGCATCCTCTGGAAAAAACTCTGGAAGGATCTGCTTGCAGTCAGATGGTACTATGTTCTGTTGATCTTTCTGGCCTTTTACCTGAGCAATTACTTCAGGGCCCTTCGCTGGCTGATCATCTTTGAGCCAATGGGTTATAAACCTCATAAGTACAATGCCATCGGGACCATACTCGTGTCCTATTTTGCCAACCTGGGTCTGCCCAGAAGCGGAGAATTCATCCGGGCGGCCATGATCAGCCGCTATGAAGGTATTCCCCTGGACAAATCTCTGGGTACGGTGGCCATCGACCGGATCGTCGATCTGATCGCGATGGGCCTGATCATTGTGATCACCGTTTTGACCCAAATCCCTGCATTCAGTGCCTTGTACGACAAGCACCTGGCCGAGGTGCCCCTCTATCAGAAGGTCATCCTGCCCCTGACCGGCCTGGTGGCTTTGATCGCCATCTATCTGGCCCGGCATTCCATCAAGCATTTACCCCTGATCCGCAGCCTGAGACACAGGATCAAGGGATTTTACGAAGGAATGTCCTCCATCAAGCGGATTAAGGAGCCCAGAGCTTTCCTGTTTTACACGGTCATGATCTGGGTTTGGTTTTACGTCATGCTCTTTTCCGCCCTCAAGTCCTTTGAACCCACCGCCCATCTTTCTCTTTCAGCAGCACTGGTGGTCTATGTGTTTGGTTCTTTGGGCATGCTGATCCCCACGCCGGGTGGCATGGGCAGTTACCACTACCTGGTGATCCTGTCTCTGGCCTACTACAACATTCATCCGGTGGATGCCTTTTCTTTTGCCAATATTTCCTTTTTCTGTGCACAATTTGCCAACAACCTCCTGCTGGGCGTCAGTGCGCTGATCGTTTTGTATTTTTTCAATCGTTCCAGGAGAAAGGCAAAACAAAGCCAAATACCAAAGGACTCATCAACGTTTCAACCCTATGATGGTTAAAATATCAGACCTCACCCGCTTCCTGGAAGAACTGGCTCCTTTAAACCTTCAGGAGAGCTACGATAACAGCGGGCTTTTGACCGGAAATCCGGACTGGTCGGTACGTTCTGTGCTGTGCAGCCTGGATTGTACGGAAGAGGTCATCAAAGAAGCGTCGGATCTGGGATGCAATGTCGTCATTTGTCACCATCCGGTGATTTTCCGTGGCGTCAAGAGTCTGGCCCTCGACAACTATGTAAACAGGACCCTCATTGCCGCTATCAAGGCCGACATCGCCATCTATGCCATCCACACCAATCTGGACAATGTCCTCGGTCCCGGTGTGAATGGCCGGATCGCCCAAAAGATAGGGCTCAGCGGGCAAAGGGTTTTGGCTCCACGCATGGCGGGCCTTCAGGACCAGGGTGCCGGTGTGATCGGCGAACTGATCCGGCCCCTTCCCTTGACTGAGTTTCTGGAACATCTGAAACTCCAGTTTGGCTGCCGGGGCATCAGACATACCCTCGATTCCGGCAAAGTCATTCGGACGGTTGCCGCCTGCGGGGGATCAGGATCCTTTCTGACCCGGGAAGCCATCCTGCAGGGTGCCGATGCCCTGGTGACGGCGGATTTTAAATACCACGACTTTTTTGATGCAGAAGGCAGGATCGTCCTGATCGATATAGGACATTACGAAAGCGAACAATTCACCATTGAATTATTATATGAGCTGATTTCAGGCAAATTCCCTAATTTTGCGACCCATTGTACCAAAATTGTTACAAATCCAATACAATACTTCTGACGTATGGCAAAAACAGCACCAGTTTCCGAGGTTCCTATAGGCTTGAAACTCAAACAGTTATATGAGCTGCAGCTCGTTGACTCCGAGATCGATCAGATCAAGATACTCAAGGGAGAATTGCCCATGATCGTGAGCGACCTGGAGGACGAGATTTCTGGCCTCAACGTCAAAATCAACAAAGTTTCTTCTTCTGTTTCAGAAATGGAAAAGGAAATTTCCAATCACAAGACCAACATCAAGACTTCTGAGGACAATATCAAGAAGTACGAAAAACAACTTGACAGCGTCAAAAACAACCGCGAATACGAGGCGCTCAATAAAGAAATCAACCTCCAGAGACTCGAGATCCAGCTTTCTGAAAAAAGGATGAAGGAATCGGCCGAGCAGCTGAAAACCAAAAAGCTCAACCTGGATTCCGTAAAAGAACGTCTGGAAGCCAAAGAGAAGGAGCTCGAGGAAAAGAAATCAGAACTCGAAAAGATCCTGGAAAAAACGGACAAGGAAGAAGCCGCATTGCAGGGCAAGGTCGATAAGCTTCGCAAGAAGATCGAGACCCGACTGCTGCATGCTTACGATACCATCCGCCACCGTTACCGCAACGGGCTGGCCGTCGTCATGGTCAAAAGGAATTCATGCGGGGGCTGTTTCAATCAGATCCCTCCTCAGGTGCAGCTGGAAATCGGTCTGCGCAAGAAGATCATCGCCTGTGAACACTGTGGAAGGGTGTTGGTGGATGATCTGATTCAGGAAATGGAAGCCTGATTTTGATTTCTCACCGGGATCCGAGCCTTCAGATCCTGTATTTTCTGTAAATTTCTTCGATTTCCAGGGCCAGTTTGCGGTCCTTTTCGGTTATTTTGTTTCCCGCAGAATGTGTGCATAGCTCGATGCTCACCTTATTCCAGCTGTTGGTCCAGGTGGGGTGGTGGTCCATTTTTTCAGCCCGGAGGGCTACCTCCTGGATAAAGCCCATGGCTTCTGCAAAATCCCGGAAGCTCAGATGAATGGTCAGTCTGTCATTGGTTTCTGTCCACATATATTTTGAATTTAAACATGATCCCAGGAGGGCACAGTAAGTTGCTCTGAAGCCAACACCAGCAGGTCTATGGCAGCGCGTACGTCATCCTCGTGGACCATTTCGATGACCTGATGGATGTGTCGCGTAGGAATCGAAACAGCGCCTGCAATGCAACCATTGCCCGCCAGTTGGATGACGGCCGTATCTGTCCCACCCGCAGGGAGTATTTCAGATTGCCATCGGATGCCTTTGTTTGTGGCCAGATCCTTGAGAAAACGTACCATCCTGTAATCGCACAGGACGCTCTGGTCCATGATTTTGATGGCCGCTCCCTGTCCCAGCCGAGTGACCACTTCATGCGCCTGGGCTCCCGGCAGGTCAAAGGCTATGGTCGTATCCACATTGATGGCAAAGTCGGGGCAGATCCTGTGTGCCACGGTCCGGGCTCCTCTGAGCCCTACCTCCTCCTGTACGGTAAATACGGCATAAACATCCAGTTTGGACGCGGATTCGCAGATCTTTCGGAAGGTTTCCAGCAGGACAAATACAGATATCCTGTTGTCCAGGGATTTGGCATTGATGCAGGGTCCCATGCGGATCAGTTCCCGCTCGCGCGTGATCGGGTCTCCCACCCTGACCAGGGATTTGACCTGTTCTGCCGGCAATCCCGTGTCAATGAAATAATCCCTGAGTTGAGGGGCCTTGTTTTTTTCTTCCGGGCTCATGAGGTGGACAGGTTTGGAGCCCATCACTCCGATCAGCTCCCGGACCCCGTGGATGATGACCCTTTGCGCAGTCAGTGTCTTGGGGTCAAATCCGCCCAGTGGCACAAAGCGGATGAAACCTTCATCGTCCACATGCTGGACCATGAATCCGATCTCGTCCATATGCGCAGAAAGCATGAGTTTTTTGTCCCCGCCCTTGTGAAGCGCGATGAGATTGCCCATGGCATCCGTTTCCAGCACATCGGCCAGGGGTGTGAGCTGTTCCTTCAGATAATTCCTTATGGCAGATTCGTAGCCGGGTACGCCCGGCAAGGAACACAACTTGCCCAAGACATCGATTCTTTCCATAAGCTTTAATTTAAACAAAGGTAATCTTCGACCCGGATTGGCGCTATGGTTCCGTTTCAAAATTTTAAATACCGCCCAAATCCTATTTACCTGACTTCCCATGGCGGCTTTTATGGATATTTACAGCTCCAAAGCCAAACAGCATTGTCGGTATTCAAATCCCTGGCCAAAGAAACCCTGATCTACGGGCTGAGCTATTCTGCCGGCCGGGTGATCAATTTTCTGCTGATCACGTCCTATTTGACCTATCGTATTTTCACCCGCGAGGATGGTTATTTTTCCATTTATCAGGATCTTTATTTCTACATCGGTCTTTTGCTGAGCGTGCTTACCCTGAGGATGGAAACCACCTTTTTCCGATTTGCTTCTGACGAAAATTATGGTCCCGGTATCTATCCCCTGGTCTCCAGGCTGGTCTGGATCCTCAGTCTTTTTTTTCTGGTTCTGGTCTTTTTGTTCAGAGCGGAACTCCTAGATTTTCTCAAATACGGTGATGATCTGGGTCCTCATCTGATGCTGGCATCAGGGATCCTGGTCCTGGATGTGGTGGTGTCGCTTCCATTTGCCAAGCTGAGGTACGACAAAAAACCTGTCCGATACTCCTGGATCAAGCTAAGCAGTCTGATCACCAACATCGCGGCCGTTTTGTTCATTTTTGAGGGGATGAAATGGCTTGGTTCCGGTTTCGATCCGGCCCGGCTTTCCAGTCAGGAAAAACTCTATTACGTACTTTTGGCCAATTTCATATCCAGTGGTCTGAATCTGCTTTTGCTCCTTCGGGAAATTCTGCCCTCGCTGACCCAGGCGGACTGGTCTCCTGTGAAAAAGATCCTGGCCTACAGCTGGCCCCTGGTCGTGGTGACGCTCTCTTTTACCATCATCCAAAGTGGTTACACCAGCTATCTGAAATATCTTCTGTCCGATGATCCTGCATCCAACCTCAAGGCAAGCGATTCGCTCAATGCAGCCTACCGGCTGGCAGTGATCATGAATATTTTCCTCACCGCATTCCAGTATGCCGCAGAACCTTTTTTCTTCCGGCACTCCCGGCAGACGGACGCACGACGACACTTTGCCGCGCTTTCACTGGTTTTCATCATCTGTTGTAGTGGGATCTACCTGGCCACCACGCTCAACCTGGATTTGTTTTCACGGCTTCTGGGACCCGGCTTCAGAGGATCCCTCTACCTGGTGCCCATCCTGCTGATGGCCAATATTTTTTCCGGACTGTATTACAATCTGGGTGCCTGGAACAAATTGACGGATAAAACGAAAATGGCGGCAGGAATTTCACTGACAGGTCTCCTGGTGAATACGGTTTTGTATCTGATCCTCGTGCCGGTGATGGGGGTTGAAGCTTCAGCATGGATCATGTTGATCGTTTATTTTCTGATGTGCGTCCTTTCTTACTTTCAGGGACAAAAGCATTATCCCATACCCTATGATCTCGGAACCATGGTGCTGGTTTTGATTGGTTCAGTTTTGATCTCTGCCCTTACCCGATCCCTATTGCCTGAGGGACTGGTCCTGCGCTTTTTGATCTCCAATTTTGTGCTGCTCATTTCTCTTTTTGGTTTATTCAAATTGATCCTGAAGGCAGTACGGTCGGAGCAGAGTGGGGCAGAAAGTGGAAAGTGAAATTCAGGAAATTTATTTCAAGCAAGATTGAGTCAAAGATGAATTTATGGAATCACAAGCCATGTGAAAAGCCTGTATAGTAAACGCGTTTTCACTTTTTTCATTCAAGAAATGTCAATTCACTTTTTCAGAAATTAAAAGGTTTCATCTGAATACAAAAGTCACTTTTCTTTTTCAATGATGCCTTCATTTATAGGGATCCTTTCAGGTTTTTATTCCCAATTATTTCCGGCGAAGGAAGACTCCGATCCATCTCCTCAGAGAAGGGATTTTTTTGTCTCCATCCGGCTTCCATGAATCAAAGCACCGAGCTGTTTTTCTGCTGACAAAATCCTATCTTTGCTGGTATGACAGGCAAAGCAGAACTTTCAAAATCTAACAGATCGTACACCGACCCAGGGAGATATTTTCTGGTATGCCTAGGGGTGATTTTAAGCTTGTTCCTGCCCATTTCCGGCCTGAAACTACAAGCCCAGGGACCTTGTGGATTTGACGAACTGCACCTGCGTTTGATGGCCTCAGATCCGGATTATGCCCGTCAGGTCAGGCAACTGAACGATCGGATCTATGAGCGAGCCATGCTGGAAAGGGATCAGGAATCATTTGCAAAGCCAAACTATACCCTGCCTGTAGTCGTACACATCATCACTCCGCCGGGTACACCTGTCGGAGTCGCCAACAACCTGAGTGACCAGGAAGTGGCACGGGGCATAGATTTGTTGAACCAGGCGTTTTCCAACACGGGAGCCTTTGTTTCTCCGAACGGCACGGATGTAGGCATTCAGTTCTGTCTGGCCCGCAGGGATCCCATGGGTCGCCCGACCAGCGGGATCACCCGAAATGAAAACATACTGGTCAACGATCCGATGTGCAATCCCGGTACCAATTCAGGGAGCGATGGTCAGATCAAACAGATCGTCAGCTGGGACTGCAGGAGATACATCAACGTATGGCTCGTCACGGATCTGTTCAACGGTGCATTCGGCTGTGGCCTGGCCGGATATGCCTATTTTCCGGGAGCGCCCTGTACAGTGGATGGAATCGTGCAGGAGTCCAGATACTGGAACACTCCGGGAGGCGCCGTCGTCACGGCTCATGAGATGGGACATTATCTGGGATTGCACCATACCTTCAACGGAGGATGCACCAATGCAGACTGTCTCAGGGACGGCGATCTGGTTTGCGATACTCCTCCGGATAATTCCGCTTCCTTTGCGGCTTGTAATACCAATTCCTGCAATACAGATCAGCCCGACCTGCCGGATGACAATTACAACTTCATGGATTATTCAGGCTGCCGTCCGGCACGGTTTACCCAGGGCCAGGCGACCCGGATGATTGCTGCACTGGAATCGGCGCGGAGCGGACTGATCCAGTCCAATGCCTGTCAGATCGTCGGAGATTACGATCTCGCGCTGCGCTCCGTGACCATGTCCGGAGATTTTTGCAGCGACACACTTTGCCCGGTGATCGTGTTTTCCAATGACGGACTCGTCCGGATCAACAGCATGACCTTGCGATACAGCATTGACGGAGGCCCGGACAGTGTCTCCCAGTGGACCGGCAGCATGGATCCACTGCAAAGTGTGACCATACAACTGCCCTGCATACGTCTCCCGTATGGCGCACATGTTCTGGTGGTCACTTTACTGGATCCCAATCAACAGGCAGATCTCTATCCCGATAACAACAGCATACGCCTTTCTTTTTCCAATTTCCCCAGACCAGAATTAGGTCTGGCATCTTTCAGCCCTACCCGTTGTAAAAGCGATGGGACGATCACCTTGTCGGCTATGGGAGGAACAGCTCCGTATGATTACTCCATTTCGGGCAGAAATTACGTGCAGACCGATCCATTTTTTCAGCTGCTTACTTCAGGCAGTTACCTTGCTCAGGTGACGGATGCAAATGGATGTACGGATACACTGACTGTTGTGGTCCCGGACAGTTGCACCACAGAGTCCAATAAAAAATTCATTCTCAACAACGATGCCGTCAACACCGGCGGGGACTGTTACCGCCTGACTGATGCAGCCAATTATCAGGCCGGGTCCATGTGGTACGAAGACAAAGTCGATTTTGGAAAAAGCTTTGATGTCTTCTTTGATTTCAATCTGGGATGTTACGACCGCAATGGGGCGGACGGAATGGCTTTTGTATTGCAACCCATTTCTACTTCGATCGGAGTCGCTGGAGGAGGCATCGGATATGCCGGAGTGCGACCCAGTCTGGCTATAGAATTTGACACCTGGGAAAACGGTGAGTACAGCGATCCTTCCTATGATCATCTGGCCATCATGAAAAATGGCAATACCAGCCACAACAATCCCGACAATCTGGCCGGACCGGTACACATACTGCCCACTCAGCAAAACGCAGAGGACTGTCAATGGCACAAGGGACTCATCCGGTGGATCGCACCTTCCAGGATCATCGAAGTGTATGTGGATTGTGACCGTAGATTGAGGCTCAACATAGACCTGGTGAAAGAAATTTTCTCCAATGATCCCAATGTCTATTTCGGATTTACCTCAGCTACAGGTGGAGCGGTCAATGTGCATCAGGTCTGTCTGAAATACATCACCGGGATCAATGACATTCCGGATCAGATCATCTGCCGGGGAGAAAAAATTCAACTGGCAGCTTCGCCCGTTTTTAAAAATTACAGCTGGACCCCAACACTGGGCGTTTCCAATCCGGCTTCGTCCAATCCTGTTTTTGCTCCTGATTCCTCAGCCAGGTATTTTTTGAGAATGACCGATGAATGCGGACAGCAATATTCCGATACGGTATTCATCGAAGTCCGCGATATAAGCCTGGATGTGACCGCGCGTTTGGCAGATTCCTGCGCACCGGCGAATGACGTGATTCTGGAAGTGAGCAATGCAGGGTCTTACCCCGATGCATTGTTTTCCATAGATGGTCAGCGCTATTCGAAAGATAATATTTTTCGCACCCGATACCAGAACAGGATCACGGTCTATGCACAGGCCGGAAATTGCATTGCTTCGCGTGTCGTGGATCTGTCAGACAGGAGGGTGCCCCTGGGCGACAGCCTGATCTTCCTTCAGGCGCAGACCTGCCGTGATTCGGGCATTATCGTGGTGACCGGCAAGGGAGGAAAAACCCCTTATGAGTACAGTTTGGATTTACAAAACTGGAACCCTGAAGGAACATTCAAAGGGCTGACTCCCGGCAATCACAAAATCACCATACGCGATGCACTGGGATGCAAGGTGGAAAGAGATATCACCATAGAAGATTTCAAACGAAAACTGATCCTGAATGTGGATTCCTCCCGGTTGTCCATGGATTGTTGTGATCCGAATGCTTTCGTAGTTCTGCGTGCTGAAGGCAGCGTGCCCTATTATTACTACAGCCTGAACGAAGGTCCCTGGAACATTGAGTCCCGCTTTACGGGATTGTCAGCAGGCAGACACAAATTTCTGGCCCGCGACGAATATGGTTGTGTGTCGGACTCTATAGAGCTGGAGGTCCTGGACCACAGGCGGCCAGATACCAGCATTCAGTCCATAGCGATATGTGCAAGGGATAGCTTTGATTACAATGGCAGAAAACTGTGGAAAACCGGAAGTTACTTCGATATTTTCAAAAACAGATTTTGTTGCGACAGCCTGGTCCGGACTGATCTTTTTGTTTATCCGGAAAACATCAGCCGGACAGAACCCTATGTCTGTCCCGGAGGAAATTACCGCGTGGGCAATCGCGTGTACGATCGCTCGGGCATGTATCTGGACACTTTGACATCTGCCTTGGGATGTGACAGTATTATTCAAACCACGCTCACCGTTCTGACACCGGCAGGCAGCAACTGGTCACCTGAAATTTGTCCGGGAGAATATGTAGAGGTGGGCGGCAGGCAGTATCAACAAAATGGTTTTTATACCGATACCCTGCGCAGCTTCAGAGGCTGTGACAGCATCGTGCAGACCCATCTGATTGTGAAACCATCCAGCCTTGAATCCAAAGCTCATTTGATCTGCGAATATGCCTCGGTGCGCGTGGGAAATAATACTTACGAAGTGCCTGGTGTCTATGTGGATACCTTTGTCAACCAATATGGATGTGACAGCATCATTCAGACCACCCTGCGCAAAGACACGTTGGAGGCCTTGTTGAATGTCAAGCCGGCTCTTTGTTTTGGCATAGACGATGGCGAGTTGGAATGTCTGCCGGTATCCGGTATTCCACCATTTGAATTTTCCCTGGATGCCAATGGTCCCTGGTCTGTTCAATCCAGGCTGTCAGCACTCCCTCCGGGTGATTATCAGGTTTATTTTCGGGATTCTCTGGGATGTGTGAAAGAGCTGCGCGCCAGTCTGCCGGTTCCATTTAAACTCGAAACAGAACTCTCTGCTGAAATCATTATCCTGCTGGGTGATAAGATCAGTCTGGAGCCGCTCCTGAATTTTGTACCTGCCCGTATCACGTGGAGACCGTCTACCGGTTTGAGTTGCACCGATTGCCTCAATCCCCTTGCCTCACCCATCACAGATACCTGGTATACCATAGAGTTGACTGACGAAAACGGCTGTACCCAAACCGCACGGGTGCTCGTGAAGGTGCGTCTGGAGGGAGATCTTTTCATTCCCAATGCGTTCACTCCAAACGGCGATGGAGTCAATGACCGCGTAAGGGTTTTTTCAGGACCGGCTTTCCGCCAGGTCGATTTATTGCAGGTGTACAGTCGCTGGGGGGAGCTTCTGTATGAGCAGAAAAATTTTGATATCAACGATCCCACGTCCGGGTGGGACGGCAGATACAAAGGACAGCTACTGAATCCGGGTGTTTACCTGTGTCGTGCAGTGGCGCGTAGAATTGATGGTGTCCTGGTGGAGCTCACGGTGGATGTGTCACTGATCCGATGAGGAGTGAGTCTTTGTTTTTTAATATGCATTAGGATAAAAAATTTAGCCGGGACTTAACTTACAGGTTTGAATATTACAATGATTGCCCAAGTGTATGTGGGTTTATTTATGAATTATGAGCTTAGCCCTAAGGCTTGTGCCGTTATTCAACACGCACACTACGATATAAGTACCGGGATTAAAATTTCCCAACTTCAATCTAATAGATGGCGTGGGATTGATTTTTTGATGATAAACCATTTGACCTAAGAGATCTAGTATCTGTACAGATTTAATCCCAAGATCGCCGGCATCCAGGGTAACTTCATCTGATGCAGGATTGGGATAAACTGACAAATACCGATGGATCTGGATTTCATAAACAGACACTGCCAGATTGGGGTCACAGACCGGAGCCACACCTAGGCGGTAGTTGGGAAATGAGGGAAGAAATCCACCATGAGTTTGAGGGAGTTCAAGCTGATTTTGGTGAAAATCACAGGCCAAACCTTTTTCATCCGGCTTATTGATGACATGCAGGTATTTCATGCTGTTGCGACAATTGACGTAAATCTTGCAATCAGGACCTAATTGCATCCGTCCGATCATATGGCTGAAAATATTTCGGTAACGAAATCCATCCCAGTGTGCGATGTGTACTTCGCTGGCTTTAATATCAACTGCTTCCAGATCGTATTGGTATAAATCCCAGTAGGTGCCGACATACAGAAATCTTCCGGAAGGTGAAAAGCAGGCGCCTCCATCAAGCATCATGCTGTCAATGACTGGAATACTACGGTAATTACTTAGTAAACCTGTGCTGCGGTCGAAATCAAATAAACTAATATTGTCTAAATAGACAGAATACCTGATAAATTTTTCACCATTAGGGGAAAAAATACAAACGCCAAGAGGAAAGTCTTTTATAGAAGAAGTATCTCCAAGATTATTTTGTTTACCAATAACTGAAATACCATTTGAATTTAGTAACATTCTATAATAAGCATTTTCATAAGCAACTTTTGATAAAATCCAAAAATCTTTATTATTAATATTTTTTACAACTGCCATTTCAGCACAAATCGAACTGTCAGTGATAATTGGATTGTTTTTTAAAATAACTTTACCTAAACCATTATTATATTTTAAATCAACAATCGAGTAACTAATAGCATCAACCCAAGTTTTTAAAATTGGAAAATCCTGAATGGCAATTGAGGCATGAAGCAGATAATATCTCATCGAATCCCCCGGATCAGGAATAAACACAGCACCTTGTTCTCCAGCAGGATATCTGCCTGCTGGACAATTTTCTCTATGCACTTGACCAGGGTTTATTTGTTGGCCATTTTCCATAGGCCCGAAAGTTGAATTATTAATTTGACATCCATTTGAATACGATATTAATTTTCCATCAATATCACTGATGCATGCATTGGTATAACCAAAGTCCATATTGAGACTATCATAAACAATTGTGTCATTCCCAAATTGGATTACCAAACAGGGTGTACCATATGAATCCAGCACCCAATTATAGTCATATTTTGGAACCAAACTTTGACTGAAAATGGAGTGACAATAAATGAAATAGTAAATTATATAAAGGAGAGGCTTAATAAGCCTCTCCTTTGGAAAATAATACTTGATTTCTTTCATCGGTTTACGATTAGTTTTGATCTAAGCACTGTTCCGTCAATTAGTGTACATACTACCATGTAGGTACCAAGGGCTAATTGATCTGTTTTAGAATAGACATAATTTGCCCCTCCTCCTTTTTGTTCAAAGATCAGTTGACCCATTGTACTTATAAATTGAATAGAATTGATGGCTTGGCCAGATGCTTCAATATAAACAAAAGTTGAAGTTGGATTGGGAGTTAAAGTCAATCCTAACGGCATGATTGGAGTTTTTAAAGCCTGCAATGAACTGTCATAACAATGTCGGTCATCAAAAACTTCTGTATAACCCAAAGAGTGAAGCAAACCACGTGCCTTCAGGGTGGCGTAACCGCCTTCTTCAGGGCATAAAAAAGCAATGTCCAACAAATCATTTTCATCTTCGCTGTCCAAATGTAGCAGAGTATCACTGAGCATGGTGGTGATCATTAAACCATTGACCCACTTGAGCTGTGCAGCTATGGTGCTACTGGTACTTATTTCAGCATTGTCCACCTGCAATTCTTCAAGTTGTCCAATATACCAATCATTCTTGACTTCAACCAACGTATCAATTTCTGCCTGGACGATGGCCATTTCATCCAACAATTCCACTACAATACTTGTATCCCATTTAAACCAGGTCTCCTCCGATAAATCTTTGATTTGGATGATTAAGCTATCATGGATCTGGTGCAATGAATCAAGTTGGATTTGGTCAGCATCTTCAGAAGAGGCTGCCAATGCATTCAATCTGATGTCGATCTCAGCCAACTTGCCGATTTCAGAAGTGGCCATAGCGCTGAGAAAATTCTGTAAGGTTTGACTCAATCCTGAGCAATCTGCTTCTGTAAGCAGTTTGTAGACCTGGTATCTATCCAACCAACGCATCTCGTTTTGATAGGCGGCATAACTTACAGAATTATTGGTCAATGGAATCAATTCCTCAGCATAATCACAAATATCCGGACCAAATCCGGCACCTGCTCCGCCATTGGGACATAGTGATCCACATGCATAAGAGCCAATTTGGTCTGTTTCATTTTTAAACCAAACTGCATTTCCATGTGCCTCCCAATCTGGCATATAGCATGCCATTTCCTGTTCGTCCACTGTAAACTGCGAAAATTCAACAATTGATGGATCACTATTATCATTTAATGCATCTTTTATAGAAGACCCTGGCCAGCAGTTGCCCTGGTGCATCAGTGTAGCACTGAGACCAAGCCTTCCGTTGGATTCAACCCGCATGCCATAGATTCCACCTATTTCATTTCCTCTGAAAGCCGACATGGCATTGCTTCCAGATACATTGAAACCCCTACGGCCTCCATCTGAAAGATTGCAGTTAAAGTTGGCATTGGCCATCACTACCTGGTACCCATATAGATCTTTATTGGTGGAGGAGGGTCCAGCGGCTGTATTACAGCTAAGGTTGGATCTATTTCCCGACAGATGAAAACCAAATCCATGGGAGCGCGAAGTATTGTCTAATGTGCTGGTATTGTTGTACAGGCTTGAAGGAGCACCCGGTGTGGTTCTGAATCCAAAAATTCCTCCTTGTACAGTCATCTGGTTGTTTCTTATAAGTGAAAACGATGCAGGATTCTGGATGTAGATACAACCGTCGTCAATCGTGGAATTACCGCTATTGATAAATATGCTGTTTTGAATGGTTTTTAATGCACCCGAACAATTGTTTAATTGAATTCCATAAATGGTGGATTGAATCGTATCATAATCCATCGTCAGACTGGCTGAAGTATTTGAAGCACTTATTCCGTATGCTACATCAGCAAAATCTGAATTTAAGACTTTAGTCCTTTGGCCTGAAATTCTAATACCGGTTTGACAGTTTTCAAATTTTGATCTATTGCTTATATGAGCAGTTTTGGATCCGCTGGGATTATACAAAAGGATTCCGTTACCTTGATCAAAAGGGACCAGATGATGGATGGATTTGAATTCTGATTGATTCACATCCAGGGATGCATCAGTGGCCACTATTCCATTGTAAAGATTGGAATAGAGCCCTTCTCTCTCTAATATTAATCCACCGTGAGAAACCAATCCCGCCAATCCAATGCCAGCCACAGGGAAATAGGTTTGACCAGAAAATGAAGGAAGCCAGGATTCAGGAATTGATGTAAAAGTAACCGTGCCAAGATCGACAAAAATTCCATGATCATCCCATATTCCATAACAGTTGTTTATGAAACTAGAGTTGCTAGCTGTAAATTTAGATCCCTGCTGAAGCCGAACGCCAATTTCTGCATCCTTTACTTGACAGTCCCTCATACCTAGCTGGACACCTTGCTTTACGTCAAATCCTTTCCACATTTCTTCACAGCCGGAAACAATGCAATTGATAAAGTCAACATCAGCGAGAGCAGTAATCCTGTATCCCGGATCTCCCGTGATATTTGAAGCGGATGCAAATCCCCCAATTACTTCCTGGATATCGTCTATGACAAGTTCTTCTGTTATATGGAAACCCGGCGCCTGGTTCAAAAAAACAGATATATCCGGATCGTTTTTAAGATCTGACCAGTTGCCATTTACCCTTACGCCAGATGCCCCAGAAGCACTGTATACATCGGTCTGATTAAACGAGTCATTTGATGAACAACGTGTAGCGAGGCCTAATCCAATGTTTGATGGAGGAGGCAGACCCGAGCCGGCATTTGGGTTGCCAAAACTCAGATTAAATTGGTATTCAAAAAACACCAGGACATAATCGTTGTCAGCAGGGTAATATAATGGCAGGGGATCCAGTATATAATTAAAGGATCCTGCCGAGGGAGGATCATTTATATAAGATGGGGTAATCGTAATCTCGCTGGCATCAATAATACTTTGGTACGTTACCTTAAAGAATTCCAGTTCATACATAATTGCGAAACTCGAGCCAACTGCGATTTGAAGAGGAGATTCCGTACAACTCTGGTTGTGGACAATTTCGTATTTCCGGTACAGTTTATCACATCCCACCCTCAATAAATCCGTTGAGCTTACACCAGAATGAAAATATACCGAATGGCAGCAATTTTGGGAAAATGAATAAGTTTGAAAGTAAAAAAAGGTTAGTAAGATGGAAATATACCTAAAGTCAATTTTGAAGTGAATCAATTTTAGAAACCATCTCCATTTAGTCAAATTTTGATTTGAAAACTGTGTACTGGGTACTGTGTATTGTGTACTGTGTACTGGGTACTGGGTACTGTGTACTGGGTACTGGGTACTGGGTACTGGGTGAATAGAGGAATTGTAAAGATACATTTTCCAATTTTAATAAAGCAAGTTTCATAAGAAAGAATTTATTGGTTAAAAAATAAAAATAGATCTTCCCCTTATTCGCCAATTCGAAAAATAAAATTCCCGAGTTCTTAAGAAAACCGACAGTTTAAGTAAAAACGGTTTTAATCTTCATTCCGCTTGCAAGTTAGTTATTTTTTTTTATTTAAATTGAATTTTTTTTAAAATTTCAGAAAAGTCCTGCCATCCAATTTTCCAATTGTACCGTCCGATCTTGTTTCTATTTGGCCAGATTCAGGCAGCGGATAACCGCTCATCAGTAATGAGATTTGGATTTTTCATTTAAACCTTAAAAAAGGTTAAAAAAGGATTCCAAAAACTTATTGCTACGAAACCTTCCTCCATGTTCGTAATTCCAAATATTTAATTCACTGATCTATAGCGTCCTAATTGGTATGTGTGCTTTTAAAAGAAACTGCCATTCATCCAGCATCAGCCTTTAGAGGATTTTAAAGTATGCCGGGGTTAAAACTATGTTAAAATGGAATGCCCATAAAACTTGAAGAAATGGGTAGTCGTTTGGTTTTTCAGTTATAAATCTATGAAGATCATGAGAAACATTTGGACGAACATTTTAGCCGGAGTAGCCGGTGGAGCCGTGGTTTTCGCTGGTTTACACCTCGCGGGCTCCCGCTTGGGATTACATCAGGAGCATCAGCCGGCTCCTGTTTACCAGGTCAACGAATCTCCTCTGGGAGGTACGGTTAACACAGGACCCGATTTTACCCTGGCTGCCAACAAGGCTCTGGAAGTGGTGGTGCAGATCAATGCCCAGGAAAGCGAGCAGAGGGTCAGACAAAAGGAAGAGCAGTATTATCGCAATGATCCCTTTTTTGGCAATCCCATGTTCCGCGATTTCTTTGGCTTCGGCAACATGTTTCAACCCAGAAAAGGCAGCGGAAGCGGCGTGATCATCTCCAATGACGGATACATCGTCACCAACAACCACGTCGTGGAATTCGCAGACGACATAGAGGTCATCCTCAAAAACGACAAAAAATACAAAGCCCAGAAAATAGGAACGGATCCTCGCACGGATCTGGCCGTTTTGAAAATTGAAGAAACAGGATTACCCATCCTGCCAGTCGCCAACTCGGATGACCTGCGTGTGGGAGAATGGGTCCTCGCGGTCGGCAACCCATTCGGCTACCTGACTTCCACGGTCACCGCCGGAATCGTCTCAGCCAAAGGTCGCAACTTAAATCTCCTGGATGAAAATCAGGATCCCTACCAGTTCTATGGACAGAACCAAAATCAGACCCAAAAGGGTATTGAAGAGTTCATCCAGACGGATGCTGCCATTAATCCGGGCAACAGCGGTGGGGCCCTGGTAGATGCTCAGGGCAGGTTGGTCGGCATCAATTCCGCGATCGCCACCAAAACGGGTTACTTCAGCGGGTATTCTTTTGCCATCCCGGTGAATCTGATGAACAAGATCGTCAAAGAACTCATTGCCAATGGTTCTTTTGAGAGAGGAAGGCTGGGTGTTTTGGTCTCTGAAATAGATGAAGAAAGTAAAAAAGAATTGAACCTTTCCTCAAAAGAAGGCGTTATAATCGAAAACCTGGAGGATAATAGTTCTGCCAAGTATGCAGGCCTTAGGCCCAAAGACGTTATAGTCGGTATCAACGGCAAGCCTGTTAAAAATTATGATGACCTCTCTAAAGCGGTCGGATTAACCAAGGTAGGAGAAACACTGAACGTAAAAATTATCCGGGACGGATCGCCAAAGGAAATTCCTGTGAAAATCCGCAAAGGTTTGTAACAAGGTTTTTGTAGCTTTCTATAAAGTTGGTTTTTCGTTTTGTTTGAAGATCCTCCCCGAAAGGGGGGGATTTTTTATTTTGTGCCGCAACTGATGCGTTGATCCGATGAGCCCCTGGATAGATAAACTGAAATATGGCCTGGAATCCCTGCTGGACTTGTTGTATCCTCCCCTATGTCTGGCCTGCTCGGGCCGGATCGAAACGTCCGGAGATGTTCTGTGTCTTTCCTGCAGAAGCCTCACCGTGCCCACCGGCCAGCACATGCAGAAGGACAATGAGTTCGTCAGACATTTTGAGGGCAGAGTCCCTGTGGCAGCCGGAGCGGCCTTGTACTATTACGTTTCGGGCGGGGTGGTCTCTGCTCTGATCGGCCAGATCAAGTACAGAGGCAGGAAGGATCTGGCGTACAAGCTGGGTTTGTATTACGGCGAGCAATTGAGGGAATCTCCCTTGTTCCATGGTACTGAACTGATCATCCCGGTGCCTTTGCACCCCCTACGCGAAAAGAAAAGGGGTTATAACCAAAGCCTGGAATTTGCCAGGGGACTGGCTGAGTCCATGCAGATTCAGGTGGAAGAAGATGTGATCGGCAGAAAACGACATACCGAGACTCAGACTGCGCGCGACAGAAGCCACAGGGCTCAGAACATGCAGGATGTCTTCATTCTGAAAAATCCGGAAAAAATCACCAACCGACAGATTTTGATCGTGGATGACGTACTCACCACGGGTGCGACCCTGGACGGATGCGCTTCAGTCCTGTTGCAGGCCGGACCGGCTCAGATCAGAATGGCGACCATTGCCATGGGCTACTAGCCGGATCCGGAATGACTGAAACTTATTTGTCCAAGGCACTCCGCATGACCATGTATCCGCACAGGCTGGCGATCAGGGATGCGATCAAAATGCCGAGTTTGGCAGCATGCTGCAATTCCTCGTGTTCAAAAGCCAGGCCCGAAATAAAAAGGGACATGGTAAATCCGATTCCCCCCAAAAAACCTATGGCCCGCAGGTGTCTTAAGTTCATTCCTTGCGGCAAATTCCCGATCCCGCTCCACAAAGCCAGCCTAGATAAGAGGTAAATACCGGCAATTTTTCCGACCACCAGACCCAGGATAATGCCCAAAGTCACCGGATGGGTGACCACACTTGTGATGTCACCAGTGAAGCTGATACCCGAATTGCTGAAAGCAAACACAGGCATCACTACAAATGCTACGAAAGGGTGCATGGCATGTTCCAGCCTTTGCAGCGGAGTCATGGCATGGACCGCAAGGGCTTTGATTTCGGTCAGTAGCTGGTATTGTTCGTCCGTCACTGTCGGATGCTGGTTGGGTTCTTCGGCTCGGAAACGATCGATCAGCCTCGATAGATTGTCGGCAAATGGGAGTTCCGAGATTTTGGTATTGGCCGGTATGGTAAAGGCAGCCAGGACGGCTGCTATGGTAGCATGCACTCCTGACATCAGAAAAGCGACCCACAGACCTCCTATTCCGATTATTCCATAGTACACCGTGTTGCGCACACCGACCAGGTTTGAAAGGATCAGCAGCCCCAGAAATCCTGCCGCAAAGATCAGGCTGTTAGCATTGATCTCCGAAGTATAAAAAAAAGCGATTACCAGTACAGCACCGAGGTCATCTGCAATGGCCAGCGCGGTCAGGAATATTTTCACTGTGGCAGGGACACGGTCCCCTAAAAGGTATAGGACGCCCAGCGCAAATGCTATATCGGTAGCCATAGGGATACCCCATCCGTTAGAAGCCTCTCCGGTGGGGTTGATCAGCCAGTACAGGATCGCCGGAAACAACATGCCGCCTGCGGCTGCAACCAATGGCAACACTGCATCCCTGGGTTTGCTGAGGGTACCTGCTATGATCTCGCGTTTCAATTCCAGGCCCACCACAAAAAAGAACACAGCCATCAGACCATCGTTGATCCAGTGATGCAGGTCTTTGTCTATGACCCAGGTATCAAATCCCACAACAAACCTGTGCTTCCAGAACTCATGGTACTGATCGGACCATGAAGAATTCGCCAGGATGAGGGCCAGCAGGGCTGATGTAAAAAGCACAATGCCTGATGTGGTGGAATTGTGAATAAATTGCTGAACAGGTTGGATGACCCATCGGTCTACCGGACTTACCCGCTCTCCCTGCCTGAATTCTGATTTAATTTGTTTTGACATCAGTGTGAAATTTGAAAGTATAAATTAGTTAAAACAGAACTTTAGGCTTCTTGTTGGTACTTTTGACCAAGCTTTCAGAAAGGTCTTAGTTTTGCATAAAGAAAACCGGCATTTTCGCGTTTGATTCTGTTTGCGCCCAAACCCTTTATACCCATGATTTCATCATTTTTCCGGATCGTCATTTTATCTTTTTGCCTTTGGGGAGGTGACATCGCGCTGATCTCTGCTCAAAATCTCAGGTCGCCCAATAAGGTCATGGAGTTGAAATTTCAGCTGGATACTATTGGCAAACCAGGATTTGATTTTTTTGCGGAAGGTTTGCCCATTGTCAAAGGAGCAAGCCTGGGATTTGCCCTGGCAAAAGATAAGGACTTCTCCTCCGGTTTCAAGGTGGACAGCATCCGGCAGGGCGAATACAAAGGCAGCTGGAATACAGTCTGGGGCGAACAGAGGCAGATCCTGGATCATCATCACCTCATGATGGTCCATCTCAGTCAAAACAGCCAGGGCACAGTCCGCAGGCTGGATATTGAATTCAGGTTATTCAACGATGGCCTCGGCTTCCGGTATATTTTTCCCAGGGGAGGGAACAATGGCCACTTTACCGTGCTGGAAGAACGGACCCGTCTGCCACTTCAACAGGACTACGAAGCGTACTGGATGCCGGGAGATTTTGATTCCAATGAATATCCTTATACCCGGTCCCGTCTCAGCCGTATCCAGGCCCTCAAGGTTGGAGAAGACACAGGACTGGATTATAGATATCTGGTTCACGACAGCATGGTACAGACACCCATGCTGCTTATTTCCGATCAGGGATATTATATGGCCATCCACGAAGCAGCACTGCGGCATTATCCTGCGATGAACCTGACCGTGGACCGTCAACAGTTCATTCTCAACACCTCCCTGGTGCCCGATGCGCTCGGTAATAAGGCCTACCTGGAGGATGGCGACAAAACGCCCTGGAGGGTCCTGCTGTATGCCCGCAAGGCGGCAGACCTGCTGACCAACCGGGTCATTCTCAACCTCAATGAACCTTCTGTGCTGGAAAACGCAGATTACATCAGACCTGGCAAGTTCATAGGCGTTTGGTGGGAAATGCATGTCGGAAAAAGTCAATGGCAGTACTGGGATCGCAAAGGTTCGGGCAATCCTGGGGATTGGCAGCCCGTAACCAATCATGGTGCCCACACGGCCAACGTAAAACGACACATCGACTTTGCTGCTAAACATGGGTTTCCCTACGTTCTGGTGGAAGGCTGGAACAAGGGTTGGGAAAACTGGTATGGAATATGGAAAGAAAGAATTTTCAGTTTTACTAAGCCTTATCCCGATTTTGATCTGGATGACATCCACAAACATGCGAAGTCCAAAAACGTAAAACTGATCATGCATCATGAGACCTCAGGAGCAGTGACGGATTACGAAAGGCAACTCGACAGTTCGCTCGCGCTGATGCAGCGGTATCCCTATGCGGGCATCAAGGGAGGCTATGTCGGGCGGATCATCCCTCGTGGCGAGCACCACGACGGACAGTGGATGGTAGACCACTACGAGCGCCTGGCATTCAAGCTGAGCCGTGAGGGCCTCACCGTGGACCTGCACGAACCGGTCAGGCCTACTGGTCTGCATCGGACCTACCCCAACTGGTGGACCAATGAAGCGGCCAGGGGCAATGAATTCAATGCCTGGAGCAAAGGAAATCCTCCTGAACACGAAACGATCCTGCCCTTCACCCGCTTGTTGGGTGGTCCCATGGATTATACACCAGGCATTTTCCAGATTAAAATGAATGCCTATGGAAAAGAAAAAAAGGAACAGGTACACACCACCCTGGCCAAGCAACTGGCCCTTTACGTAACGATGTACAGTCCGCTCCAGATGGCCGCTGATCTGATCGAAAACTATGAGAAAATGCCCGAACCCTTTCAATTCATCAAAGACGTCCCGACAGACTGGGATACCACCCTGGTACTGGGTGCAGAACCTGGAGATTTCATCTATATGGCCAGAAAGGGCAGGGACTCTGAAGATTGGTTCGTAGGTGCCATCACAGACGAGCAGGAACGGATTTTTGAATTCGAGCCCAGCTTTCTCCTACCCAACCGCAAGTACAATATGTTCCTCTACCGCGACGGAGATCAGGCTCACTGGGAATCAGATCCCATGAATTATAAAATCATCAAGAAAACCATCCGTTCCAATGAGCTCATCAGGGTGAGACTGGCACCGGGAGGTGGATGTGCTATACACTTTGCACCCGCAGGTCAGAAAAGAAACCGGTGAGCAAGTACAGGCTGCTCTGAGCTTGGGTCGCTTAGTCCGTTTTCCATTTGATGTTGCAGCCCGCGCTTGGATATTGAATTTCGGGTGCGGATTTGCCTTGCAAAACCGCATCCAGGGCGGTGCTGAGGTCAGAACCGGTAACGGGGATTGAATTGCCAGGTCTGGAGGCATCCATCCTGCCGCGATAGGCCAGTCGCATGTCCCGGTAAAAAACATAAAAGTCGGGCGTGCAGGCCGCGTCATAGACTCTGGCTACTTCCTGTGATTCATCATAACAATAGGGGAAGGGGAATTTTTGCTCCATGGCCAAATCCTTCATTTTATCCGGAGCATCAGCAGGATACCGCACCGCATCGTTGGAACTGATGGCGATGATCCTGACCCCTTGTTTTGTATAGGATTGGCAAAGTGCGAGCAGTCCGGGCAATACATGCACCACGTAAGGACAATGATTGCAGATGAACATGATCAGCGTAGCAGGAAAATCGCCCGGTGCGGGAGCCTGGATTTCATCGCCGGTCATCACATCCAGGAGTGAAAATTCCGGTGCGCGGGTACCCAGTGGCAGCATATTGGATTCAGTCAAAGCCATTTGTTCCGATTTAACGAATGTGAAAAATTTATTTGAAAAAAGAATGGAAGATCAGTCTCCTCCGCATCTTTGGATCGAAAGAAGATATTTGTTCAGAATATCAATTTTGCGTACGGCATGGTGGCCCTTGAATCCTGAAATTTCTTTTTCAGTGAAAGTGCGCACTTGTTCACGCCAGAGTTCGTCTGCAATGGGTGCATAGGACCAATGCCATTTTTCCTCGTTGAATCCTTCCGGACGGTTTTCATCCAAAGCCGGATAAGTCTGACAAAAACCAAAAGAAGGGGCATTCATTTTGAGCCATTCGTACACCCGTTTTCCTTCTTCGGATTCGAAATATTCGGGTTCTACGGAATTGATATCGATGTCTGTACCCCAATGATGCCGGGTGAAACCCGGTGGGGCGGTATATTCCATGATTTTCAGTGCACGGTCCACCGCATCGCGAAACCACTCCGGTAATTTGCGTCCCTCCACTTTTGTTTTGCCGGTCCACTTATCCTCCCACAACATCCTCTGATATTCAAAATTTCTGGTGGCTGAAACGATGGTCAGTCGGATGGAATCCCTGAGTGCGGCTTCCGCCATGGAAACGAATGCCTGATAGGCTTCTTCGAGCATGTACATATCCCGGTTGCAATGAGCTGTATCAATACACACGAATGCCATATGCTCTGAGGGACTAAAACGGCCCTGCAGAATGTCCTTGAATTCCGATTTGTCAAAAGGGATCAATTCAATTTCATTTTCAGGAGGCAAATAATCCGACTGAGCCGGCACATGCAGCATCGGGATGAAGGTCAGACATAATGCTATGATGGTTTTGATGGCTATCTGCGGCTGTTTCGTTTGTTTTCAGATTCAAGGGTGCGTCTCCTTTGTTCTTCTTCTTCTTTTATCATTTCCTCCATACTTCTCTTCCTCTCCAGCGCCTTGGAATAGGATCCAGTGTTGTCGAGCAGGTAGTAAATATTGGTAAGCCATTTGGATGTATCCGGCTCTTCCGATGGATTGGTCACGTATTCCTCAATGATCGGAGGATAAAGGGTAAAAGCAGAAGCACTGATGACGTAATCCATTTTGGCATGCGCGGTCTTGAGGTTGTTGTAATGACCATACATAGGCATCTTCAGACAGGGAATGTCAGGCACTTCTTCAAAATCAAATCCAACCGGTGGCTTGATCTTTTGATCCACCGGTAATGCAGCCATAATGTACACATAGTTTGAGCCGCCTTCCCAGTCAAAGATCATGCCCACGGGAGGCCCGGAGGGAGTAATTTGCAGTGAATCCAGTAACTTGTACACCTTGGGGTAATTTTCGGAATAGAATTTTGGAATGTTCATATTGTAAATGGGCGCTTTGATCCCGATGTACATTTTTTTGCTGAAATTGCCTGTCTCCACTCCGAATTTTGAGCTGATCATTCCTTCAATATAAGTTTTGAGACCCTGTAGGTCTGCACGATGTCTTGCTTCATATTCAGAAGCAAAATTCCGGTACAGAAATCTCTTCAGGAACGGGATCTTTTTGGAGATCCTGCTTCGGGTGGTCAACAGAACGGAGGTTTTGTTCTCGGGGATCAGCTGAAAGGTGATGGACACCTTGCCCGGCCAGGCTTCGTTGGTGATGAATGCTGCCATCAGCGAATCCTTGAGCGATTCTTCGATCTCTACCTTGCCTTTTCCGAACTTAGGTCCTTCAAAAGTAAAATTGGCTCCCTGGTTGACATGTCTGCCACCCAGACTGGTGGTCAATTCTGCATCTTCGTTTTTCCAGCTCAACCAGAAAGGCCACTCTTTGATGTCATTGATCATGACGTACAGGAGGCCCTTGGATGTGTTTATTTTGATCTCATCCTTTGTGGACATGGTCGATGGCGAAAAAAGACAAGCCAGGACATACAATCCAAAAAGTCCCGCCAAAAAGGCGGCAAGGTAGATAATGGTTTTCTTTGACATGTATGGTTCGGTTTTTTAATGGAGAAAAGCCAATGGCAAGGATTGGGGATGCATTTCTCCTCTGAGGCGCAAAGATAAGGCGATTTCGGACATCATTTGCCGCAACTCACCAGCTAAGAACAGGACCGATGTTTTACCAACTCTCGGCAAAATGACTCCAAAGCGTGGATGAGCGGTCTTCCGTCAGTTTAAGCCTGAGGCGGAATCCGGTTTTTTCACCGGAGGTTGGGCCTGGTGCCCTGATGCCATCGCCAACAGCTGCCTGCAGGGAGGAAAAAATAACGGTATTGCTCTTTGCCTGAGGTATGTCCGTGCCGTGTTTGTACCGTCCGAAAAGTTCGGAGTAGGCAAAAGGCAGCACAGAGGCCTCAAAAGGTCCGGAACTATAAGCTGCCAGAGTCAGGCCTTCAAAAGTGGATACCCCGAACCATTGCAGATCCGTCTTGACCCCCATTTCCTGAGGCCTTACCAGGGGAACGTTGAATTCTGATGCCGTGGTCTTAAATTCTCCGGTCAGCAAGCCCGCTTTCCTGTCAGGGAATGCGTCATATGGACCCCTGCCCATCCATTTTATGTTGCCGAATCTGGCGGGCATGGTGCAGATCCATCCCAGACGGGGAGGCAGTCGGGTTCCTGGACCCGGCTTTATTTCGCTGCTCAGAAGGATGTCCCCATCTGCCCGTACTGATATGTGCATCTGGAAAGTACTTTGTCCGTTCCCTTCCAGGCTTCCCTGTATGCTCACATCGATTTTGCCCGGTAATTCTGCCTGCACCAAGCAGGAGGACCATTTAAAGCTCTGCCAGGCATTCAACCAGGAGCTGTAGGATATCGAAAGACCGTTATAGATGTCATTGTCCACCGGAGCCCTGGCCATCAGCGGCATCAGGGGAGAATCCAGCAATTCGGTTTCTTTGTACCGGATCGAACGGATGGTACAGGCCAGGGTATCAATGGCCAGGCTGAAATCCTTGCCTGTAATTTCCAGCTCTTTACCCTTCCGGTTCAGGTTCAGGGCAGATCCGGCAGAAGGAGTCAGGGGACTGGACTTAAGGACGGGATATTCAAACTGAACGCGGGCCACATCCTGAAATCTGAACATGTTGTTGACCCGGCTTGCCTTGTTGACAATAATGTTCAACACACAGTATTTTCCCTTTGCGGGACGGTATCCCTGCAGATCCAGCCTGATTTTTCGCTTTTCTCCGGCTTTGAGCTGCAAACCCTGGATCTGGCCTTCCCTCACCTTCTCGTTGTTCTCTTCGATGAACCAGAAATATTTAAAAACCGTGTCGCTGAAAAAGACATGGTTGTTTCGTATTTCCAGGATTCCGGATGTCAGATCCGAGGCTGTGATGGTAAAATTGGAAAAAGCCTCTGCGACGGTCTTGCAGGCTGGTTTGGGCGTCTTGTTGGAGGTCATAATCCCGCTGACGCAGCGGAACGAATCGGATTTTTGTTCGCCGAAATCGCCGCCATAGGCAAAGAAGAGCTTGCCATTCCGGTCTTTCATATAAAAAGTCTGATCCGTAAAGTCTTCGATGAATCCTCCGATGATCCTGGGATCCGAACTTATTTTGCGCCAGGTCTCATCGAATCCTCCCATTCCATTGCCCTGGTGGGTACTCATCCGGTAAACCAGCTCAGGGGCGTCGTTTCTCTCGCCTGTGTTGGCAGAGGTACTCAGGATCAGGTCTCCGGGGGAACCGCTGCCGGTGTAAAGCGATGCGGCGCGTCGGGGATCCCTGTTTTTGATGTACTGAAAGACCGCCCGCGCTGCACGGGTATTTCCGCATTCGAATCCCAGGGACCATGCAAATATGTTTGCGTAGTTTTTATTGCGCTCGAACATGTTTTTCACCCTTTGCAGAAAGATCCTTTCCATCAGGGTGTCCGGAGGCAGAGGCTTTTGGTTCCTAAAGAAAGAACTCAGGTTGAAGTTGGCCTCATCCAGTACGTAGAGACCGAATTTCTGCATGAACTGATACCAGTAGGGTGGAAACGGGTAGTGGTTGTTGCGCACGGCATTGATGGACTGAAGTTTGAGTACGTCGGCATCGTTTTCGATCCAGTTTTTATCCAGGCTGTTGCCATTGGTAGGATGGAATTCATGACATACGGCACCTTTGATCATAACCCTTCGGCCATTAATCTTCATACCAGACCTGTCTATCCGGAGGGATCTGAACCCCAGGGGTTGGCGGATGGCTTCCAGCACTTCGCCGGATGAATTTTTAAGGGACAGCGCCAGCTGGTATAGTTCCGGTGTTTCATCGCTCCATCCTTTGATGCGGTCCGCCGTTAATTTTACTTTGGAGGAGACCTCGGCACCCGGGCTTAGAGTGACCGGCAGGCTGACGGATGCTAGAATCTTGTTGGAATCGTTGCGGATCTCTGCATTCAGGATCAGTTCTTTTCCATCCGAGCTGCTGTTGTTTTTGCACAAGACCTCGAGATCCAGTTCGCCTTTGTTGCCGTTCAGGTCCGTTTGAGCAAAAAAGTCTGAAATCCTGAGTTTGGGTCTGGCCAGCAGATAAGCATCACGTCCGATGCCGGTGAGGTGCCATTGGTTATGGGATTCAAAATAGCTGCCGTCACTCCAACGGTACAGGACCAGGGTAAGTGTATTGGGTCCATCTGTCAGGAAGGGACTGAGGAGGAACTCGGAGACGGCCCTGCTGTCCTCGTTGTATCCGGCCAGTTTGCCATTGACGTAGACAAAATACGCGCAACTGATCCCTTCAAAAACGGCAAAGACCTCTCTGTCCTTCCAATGGTCCGGTATCTGCAGGTTTTGCTGCAGCAGGACGACAGAATTGCTGTCGGAAGGTACTTCCGGAAACCGGTGGGGGAAGGGAAGGTCGTAATATTTGAAAACGGGTTTTCCAAAGCCTTTCAGCTCCATAAAACCCGGAAAGCTTGTTTGCTGCGTAACCTGGGTCCAGGAGGCTTTTTCGACATCGGCAGGTACATAGTCGGGACCCGGGAAGTATTGGTATTTCCAAAATCCGTTCAGGGACTTGAAATAACGGCTGTTGGCAGCTTGCGCTGCGATGGCGAGTGGCTCGGTCTCAAAGGGCATGAATTCAGCCCGGGCTTTTTCCCGGCCATATTCAAATACCGAGGGCTCCTTCCAAAAAGTGGGAATGGTGGAGTTCTTGTAAATCCGGTAGTTTTCTGCAGCCATGCCGGCGGCATCCTGCTTTTCCGTATTTTTGCACCCGGCTATCCAAAGAGCGGACAGTAAGAGTAAGCTGATTGTTTTTTGCATCGGCAATGTTTGTATCGTTCCCACATAGACCCTTTATAGGTTTCGATCGTGGTATTAAAAAGCAGGATTTCGGTGCAAAATTGAAAAAAATATGAATAGAATCTTAAAGACCGACTTCGTATTTTAAATTGACTGGTCATTTATGGCTCATGCAGAGCTCCGTTTATGGCTGAGCAGGGTTTAATAGGCCAGCGATGATTCGCTCAGGTACTTGGTAGGCAGTGTGGAAATGAAAAGGCACAAGACTTGGAATTACTCCAATTGGCAAGTATCATCAGATTTGAATATTGAAATTTATTTCCTTTGAATATCGTTGAATAGTTAAGTTCAAGATTCAATGCAGAATATAGAATTGAATAATCTGAAAGTTATATTTTATTTAACTCTGTTTGTTTTGGGAGTACTGCAAGGTAAGCTCAATGCTCAAACTTACATAAGTCCAGTCATCGGATATGATTTTCAAAGGGTTATTTCAGAATCTGATCATGCTTTTAAAATTTCACACTCAGGGTTTTCGTATAACAGTCCTTTGATTGGGATTAAATTGAGATATAAGATCACACCTGTCCTAAATAATTTTTATTTTAAAAATGCAGAATTGATTTACAATAAGTTACCTCTTGAAATATTGCGATTTTGGAATTGACCCCCTACCTTTAATGTCAATTCCTCAGAATTAGAAATACATGTATGTTACTTTCTTTTGGCCGTCAAAAGAAAGCAACCAAAGAAAACTCGCGGCTAGACCCCTCACTCACCCAACATCAGCTTTGTCGCTATGCTAAAAAAACTCGCCGTTATGTCCTCCCTCAGGGCATTTCTATCGCCACTTCGTCAACTCGGTATTTGTTTAAGCTGCTCAGTTGGGCTCATACAGTTTTTAGCATGGCCGCGACATTCGCTGGTTGGGCCCCGAGCTGCGGGGTCTTAGGCCGCATTCAAAATACATGAAAACCGGCTTTCATAATTGGAC
>JAKQHM010000021.1 GCA_029572935.1 Bacteroidota bacterium | reverse complement strand
AAGGATGATTGTTTCACCTGCCACAAAGGAAACTACAACAACACACCCGACCAGTGCGTGGGCTGCCATCTTTCTGATTACAATGGCTCAGCCAATCCAAGGCATTTGGCTCTGAACATTCCGCAAAACTGTGCTTCCTGTCATACGACTGCTCCTGGCTGGGCACCTGCCACATTCAGTATTCACAACAACTATTACGTGCTGCAGGGTGCACACGCCAATATTGCAAACGATTGTTTTACTTGTCATAAAGGAGATTATAATAATACTCCGAATACCTGCTATGGATGCCATCAGGCAGATTACAACAATACCAGCAATCCGGATCACCAGACGGCTCAGTTCCCGACCACCTGTGAAAGCTGTCACAATCAGAATGCCTGGGTTCCGTCCACTTTCAACCATGACAATCTTTATTTCCCCATTTATTCCGGAAAACATAAAGATGAATGGAACACTTGCTCTGAATGCCATACCAATCCCAATAATTATGCTGTCTTCCAGTGTCTGACCTGTCATCCCAAAAATGAGATGGACAACGAACACAATGGCGTAAACGGATATTCCTACAACAGCAATTCCTGTTATACCTGCCATCCCGATGGAAAAAAGTAGGCTGATATCAAATGGAAAAATAATCCTTCCGGTCCTTTTCCTTTGTTTGTTTTGTTTTAAAGTAACAGGCCAGTCAGACAGGATCGAAGGAACCATCAGTTTCAGGAGCAACAAAAATGTCTATGTAAAATTTTTTTCCACGGCTGAAATTGCAGAAGGGGATACCTTATACATTTTGGCTGAACGAGAAAACGTTCCGGCTTTGCTGGTAATCAAAAAGTCTTCTATATCCTGCATCTGCAACAGCCTGCAGGCGGAGCCCCCTCTGGTGGGTGATAAAGTGTATAAATTAGTTTGGAAGACACAACCCGGGATTGAAATTGCAGAGAAAAAGACAGAATCAGATTCTGCACTCACCATCTTGGAGCCCCTCGTGCGCGAGCAGGAATACGTGGATTCCATCAAGCTGGAAAAACCCAAAAGCTGGAATGGCAAAGAGGTTCTGAATGGCAGACTTTCCGTATCGACGAACGGCGACCTCGATCCGGGAGAGGCAAACAGATTTTCCCGGGTGCGCGTGTCGGGTAATATGAATGTGGACAACATCCGTTCTTCTCGATTTTCGGTACAGTCATATCTGACCTACCGCCATCGATATGGAGTGGATCAGATACAAAGCGATTTTTTTGATGATTTCAAAGTATTTACCCTGTCCCTAGGATACGCCCTCAACTTAAAAGACCGCATCTGGCTGGGTCGCAGGATCAATCCATTTATTGCCAACATGGGGGCCATGGATGGAGTGCAGTATGAAAAATTCATAGGAGACTGGGCGCTTGGAATATTAGCAGGATTCAGACCGGACGTTTTGAACTATGGATTGGATTTTAATTCGCCCCAATTGGGTGCCTATCTCTCCCATCAAAAGCAAATGTCGGCAGGTCTGATGCAAAACTCACTTGCCTTTGTCGAACAAAGACTGGGCAATGCCACTGACCGCAGATTTCTGTATGCACAGCACAACTCTCAGCTTCTCAGAAATCTGAATTTCTTTGCGTCGATGGAAACCGATTTATACCGCAAGGTCCGCGAAGAAGTTCAAAACCGCTTTTTCATCACCAGCATGTATTCCAGCCTCCGATATCGGTTCAACCGTAAGTTGAGTGTCCAGGTCTCCTACGACAACCGCCGGAACGTCATCTATTCCGAGAGTTACCGCAACATCATCGACCAGCTGATCGCCCAGGAGACGCGGCAGGGATTCAGACTGATGCTCAGCTATGCACCGATCCCATTTCTAAATTTATCTGCCAGTACCTTCTTGAGATTTCAGGGTAACTCGGCAAGGCCGGTCGAAAATCATTTTGTTTCCGCTCAGTACAGCAATGTGGCTGGCACGCGGATCATGCTGTCTGCCAATTACAATTATCTGAAGACGGACTATCTCAGCAGCAACATCCTGAGTACGCGGATGACCCGTGATTTTTTCAGAGGCAAACTCAATCTGGAAGCCAATTATAGATGGAATCATTACAGCTACGCAGGAGGAGAACAGCAATATCAGCAACAAATTCTTGCTTTGGGATGTACGTTTATGCTGGACAGGCTTACCTCTGCCATACTCAATTACGAAGCTTCACTGGGCAGTCAACTCGCCTATCAGAGATATTTTATTACTTTGCAACACAGATTTAAGAATAACTCGAAAAAAAGATAAAATGAGAATTTTTTTAATTGTTTTGATTTGCTTTTTCACAGCCTGCGAATCCAAACCCAAAGTAATCGTAGCAGATGCAAATCCAGCTGAATCCACTGCCACCAAAAGTCCGGATGGACAGGATCCGTCTGCAGGGCAGAATCTCAGCGACCTGCATCAGGTAGAGGCGTTGGAAGTACTGAACACGGAGCGATATACTTATTTGAGGGCTAAGGAAGGGGCAGAGGAATTCTGGGTGGCTGTACCCCGGCAGGAAATCACAGTCGGTCATACTTACTTTTACAGAGGAGGTTTAAAAAAGACGAATTTTTACAGTCAGGAATTTGACCGGAATTTTGATTTGGTCTATCTGGTTTCCAACATCATGGATGCCAAAGATCATCCGGGATCACAGTCGGGTTCATCAGAGCCTTCTTTCCAGAATAAAACGCCGGATCCAGAGGCAGGCGCTGCCGCACATAAGGCAGCAGTCAAATTATCCGATCTGTTGAAAAATCCGGAGAAGTATGGAAACAGTAAAATAATTGTCAGCGGCCAGGTGGTGAAAGCCAATTACCAGATCATGGGAAAAAACTGGTACCATTTGCAGGACGGCTCACAGTTTTCGGGCAAGAAGGCAGACCTTACCATCACTTCGCAGGAAACAGCACAATTGGGGGAGAAGCTGAGCTTTCAGGGAATAATTTATCTCAATAAAGACTTTGGAGCCGGATATAAGTATGCGCTCATCATGGAAGAAGCCACCCTTGCCAAATAGTATTCAGGTTTAATTGTTCCTGAAACCTTTTGGAAATTGTTGTCTGTATTTCAGATAAGCTGCTACACTCAGCAGCATCAGCACGATGACTGTATTGTACACGACTGGAGGAATGGGGACCGGATCTCCGGCCGCATAGGAGTGTAAACCGGACAGATAGTAGTTTACTCCATAGTAGGTCATAATCACGGTAGCAAATCCAAACAGACTCGCCAGATTGAATGCGTAGATGCCCTGCAATCCCGGGATCAGACGCATGTGGAGTATGAATGCATACACCAGGATGGTCACCAGCGCCCAGGTTTCCTTGGCATCCCAACCCCAGTAACGCCCCCAGGATTCATTGGCCCAGACCCCACCCAGATAGGTGCCGATGCTGACCATGACCAGTCCTGCTGTGACGGTGATTTCGCTGATGGCGGTAAGTTCGCGGATGGCACGCTGCATTCTTTCTTTTGAGGTTTCCCGGGTGAGGATGAACAGGATCATGTTGATCATCCCGATCACAGCACCCAGCATGAGGAATCCATAGCTGCCCGCTTCGAGGGATACGTGGATGGTCAGCCAGTAGGAACGGAGTACAGGCACCAGGGGGGTTATCTCGGGATCGAGCCAACTCATACCTGCCACAAGCAGGATGGTGGCAGCGAGAATATTGGTTGCAGCCATACCGCCCACGGACCGCGACGAAAAGATCAAACCGGCCAGCACGGTGGTCCAGCCTATGTAGATCATGGATTCGTATCCATTGCTCCAGGGCGCATGCCCTGATACATACCACCTCAGTCCAAGAGCCAGAGTGTGAAAAAGGAAGGCCAACAGCAACAGGGTCCTGGATACCAGAATTACCTTACCCTCAGCTGCCCTGGATCTTAATACCGAATAAATGAGGTAAAACAGCAGGATGATCCCAAGCAAACCATAGAGGTTTCGCAACCAGCTGAAGGCATTCAGACTGTTCAGTATGATCTCAGCCTGAATTTTGGAATCCGAGGGAAGTACCTGCGAGGACAGGGACTTTTGGTGTGCAGCCAGATCGGATAGCAGCTTGTCCGGAGCAGCCCAGTTTTTTTCCTGGTATGCCTGCCCCAGCGACTGGACGTATTGGGTGAAAAAGTTTTTGCTGAATTCATTGAGTGCTGGATCCGGATTGTTTCGCGCTTCGGCAGGAGAGATCCAGGTATGATTGGGATCCCCTGGCACCGGGAAGATCCTGAACAACCTGGCCGTAAACACCATATGGGCGATGTTGACTTTTTCATCCAGCTTGATCAGGGATTTTTCAAAGGTGCCCTGATCCTTGGGATTCATGTTTTGGGCATTGCGCACAAATTCGCCGAGTTTATAACTGCCGTCTTCGTTGAAAAAGTTGTTATAGGACACCAGGCCTTTGCCGCTATTCAGGATTTCGAGGATCTCGGGATGATTACCGGTATGGATGATCGCAGCACGTTCCCAGCTTTCCGGATCCAGGACCATGGAGATCATGATTTGTTCGGGCGAGTAACCGTATAAACTTTGTTTTTTGGAGAGCTTGCGCAGCACCTCGGAGGCAAGGGTGTTAAAGGGCTTGAATCTACCCTGGAAATCCTGGACCACCATCGTCTTCAGCATTTGCGCATGATCATCGTTGATGTAGACCTGAGGATCGGAAGTAGAAATTGCAGATTGTGCAGGAGACAATACAGGCAACAGCGCGAGGATCCAGATCAGCATCCGTTCCCTCTGGAATTTTTGGAGCGTATCCATCAGAAAACGGAATCTCGTATTCTTCTGCACCAGATTGTACATCAGGCCCAAAGTAAGCAGGATGTATCCGATATACGAGATCCAGGTGCCCCAGAAATCGTGGTTGACGCTGAGGTAGGTACCCTTTTCATCCTGATCAAAGGAGGATTGGAAAAAGCGGTAGCCCCGGTAGTCCAGGATGTGGTTCATATAAATGCGGTAATCCGTTTTGATCATTTTTTCCGGATCCTGCAGGGTTACTTCACTGGCGTAGGAGGAAGGATTGTCGGTACCCGGATACCTTTCCATGATAAAATCCCTTAGGGTCAGAGAAAAAGGAAGGTTTTCGATTTTGGAACCATAGGAAACAGACAGTTCAAGATCTGCCTCTTTGATTGAAACGGGCTCCCCGAGGTCTCCTTTGCGTCCCCTGAGGGTGACTTCATTTGTTTTGCCGTCTATCTGCAGTTCGAGTTTGACCAGGATTTCACTTTCGTTTTTGATTTTAACCTCAGAAGCCTGGGTTTCGGCTTTGCCGTGGAGGAGGTATTCCGAGATGACGAAGCTTTGGGCACCTGACGAGTAGAGCGAGCGCGTGGCCAATGGGTAATCGGTGCCGGGCATCAGACTGTCTCTTTGCTGGGTGGCCATGGTCATTTTGGTAAAAGCCTCATCAAACCGGATCAGAAGGGAGTCTGATCTGCGCAGGATGTGTACCGCACCACCCTGCGGTGAGTCGCTGAAATTAAAATCGATACCCCTTATGGATTTGCGGTCTCCTTCAGCCAAAAGGTACTCTTCGCGGCCCATGGCGCCGCCGATGACGATCTTCAGGATGGCACCGCCCGAAGGATCTTCTACCAACTTTTCGACGGGATTGGGCGTGATCTGGATAAGCTTCGCACCGATCACATGAGGGCCGATCTGGTAACTTCCCTCAAAGCGATTTCTGCCCAGACTTGAGAACAGGACCGGTTCTGAAAAACGATAGGTCTTGCCCTGATAGGCTGCCTGAAAGTTCAGATAGGGCTCTGCAGAAACAAATTCTGAAGATTCAGAACCTTCCCTGATGTGCATCATGCCCTCATATCCAAAATAGCGGGTGACGGCTGAGCCCAAAAGGATCACGAGGATGGAGCCGTGGAACATCAAGGAGCTCCATTTTTTGAGTGCGATCATTCTGTACCGGACGATATTGGTCAATACAGCAAGGCAAAAAAGGATCAGTAAAACTTCAAACCATCGGGCTTTGAACACCCATTTCTGAGCAGCGCTGGTGCCAAAATCATTTTCGATAAAAGTTGCCGCGCCAATGGCAAAGGCAAATATCAGCATGTACAGAGCCCCTGCTTTTTCAGAGCCCAGGATCGCGAATGCCTCGCGCAGTAAGGTCAAAATTGATTTCATTGTTGGAGAGATAGAAGGATGCCCATCCGGGCAATCCGGTAACTGCAAAGTTAGTTAAAAAGGGGAGGTTTAAAGCAGGGAATGCAGTTTGAGAAAATCAATGGATGGGCTAATTTGTTTTTTTGCCAACTTGAAAAGATAGAAATATTACCTCTCGCTTTTTTAGCAAATAGTCGGTAACATACCTGTCAAAAATAATTTTTTAAAATTAGACTTTCCCACTTTTTGTCGCGCACGACTGAGCGAACCTCGTCAACGGACGAGGTCGAGTATGGCAGTACGAGAAGCGACTTGTCACGCCAAAGGCGTGAAGGAGCCTCCCAAACTTCGTATGGGACACGGCGTAAGGGCATGGAGGTGGCCAAACAAATGAGAGGGTCTGCGGGTAGCTCTCTCCAAGCCAATCACAGGAGTGATTGGTTCCCTCCCTAAGGAGTGCCTTTGTGGCACTCCTTTCATACCTGCGGCATGATCGGTCGGTCAGCCGCTGGACGAAAAGGCTCTTTTAATTCACCATTATATTGAATTCAGTCTCACTATGAAGACCTGATTTCATGCATTTCAAATGCGGCCTGACCGACCTACCCAAGCCAACGGCTTGGCATCGCACGACAGTGCGATGAGGGAGGGAACGCGTAAACGCATGGAGAAAGCCAAGCAAATGACCTTTTCCCGTTAGCGAGTTTTCTTCAAAATTTCGTCCGGCTATCGCCTTCGTTCACTGATCGTGCTGTTGCACGATCCTACGCGGGTAGCTTAGCTCGTTCGCTCACAGCCAAAAGAAAGTAACATACATGAATTTCTGATTCTGAGGAATTGACATTAAAGGTTGGGGTTCAATTCCAAAATCGCTATATTTTAGAAGGTAACTTATTGGAAATCAATTTTGCATTTTTTAAATACAAATTATTTTGGGCAGGTGTGAATTATAAACAATATTCACTTTACGGATCGACAATTCAAAATGGAAATTCTTTGGAAATCAGAGATTAATTATTGAATTTCAATTTATTTTTGAAAAATGTGATTTACCTGATAAATCCCACCGGCATTTTTTCGTCGTAATCTCCGGCAATCATCGGGGTCTGCGCAAGGCCTGAATAGGTCCGTACATTTTTATACACCCAGTCAAACAACTCGCGGATCGTGATGGTCTTATTTTTGTCCGCATCCGATTCTCCCTTCAAACCGCGGATGAGGTAGTGCGAGAAGATGCCCTGTCTGAGACCTCCGTCTTCCAGCGAGTATTCGCGTGCTTTGGAGGACATTACAAATGCACTGCCACCGGTGGTTTTATCCAGTTCATCGTAGAAAAACATAAGCGAAGAAGCATAGGGACTCTTAGCCGCCATCAAAGATCCGGAGTGACAGGCATCCGCATAGCAGATCTTGTGCTTGGCCTTGGATTTAGCAAACATCTGCTTGACTTCATCGTAGGTGATGGCATTCTGAAATCCGTCGTAATCGATCGGCAGAAAGGTCCCTTCCAGTCCATGACCGGAAAAATATAGCAGGACCATATCGTTTTCGTCTGCCTTCAGATACAATTCATTCATCGACTTCAGGATGTTGAGTCGGGTGGCATCTTCGTCCACCAGAATCCGGATCTGATCATCGGGCAGGGCTCCACCTTCCGGACTTTTGTAAAAAGCGTACATGCGGTAAGCGTCATCGTCGGAATACTTGAGGGCAGGCATGTGTTCGTACCGGCTGATCCCCACGATCAAAGCCCAGATCTTGACTTCCTTGTTCACATCCACCTGCACGTTTTCGTTCAGTACGAATTCCTTTTTGCTGTGCAATTGTTTGACGGCCTCTCCGTGCTTCCATATGGCCCCGTAGACCAAACCTGACTTAAAGTACATGGTGCCTTCACCGTGGGGCGCGTGGGCTTCCCATCCTCCCTCGTAGCGGTCTCCGTTGACGTAGTAGCAGATGCCCTGACCTTTGGGTTCGCCATTGATGAATTCTCCCACGTAGCGCGATCCATCTGCATAATCCAGGCTGCCTTTTCCGGATTTGCAGAAAATCTTGTTGCAGTTGGGGATTTCTTCTTTCGTCGGGTCGGGCTTATGTATTGTAGTGACCGGATCGCTGATCTTTTCCGTAGCGATGGGTTCTGCTTCATCCAGGACCCGGACGGGGGCATCGGTATCCCATTCGCCACTCAGGGTCTTTCCTTTGGGGTCTGTGTATTCTCCATAGCCATGTCTTTTTCCATTTTTCCAGGCACCGCTGTATTGTGCTCCGTCTGCGTAAAAATAGCGTCCCTGCCCTTCGATCATTCCTTTGGCAAAATTTCCTTCGTAGCGCTCGCCGTTTTTGAGGTAGAGGCTACCCTTGCCATTGGGCAACTCCGCGCTCCATTCACCCGTGTAGCGATTTCCGTTTGCATATTCCATGGTACCGATGCCCTGGATTTTGTCATTGACAAAGGATCCGGTGTATTGATTCCCATTGGGAAAAACCAGCTTGCCTTCTCCCTGACGCAGGCCCTGCTTCCAGGTGCCCAGGTATTTGGCTCCGTTGGCGTAAAAGAAGATCCCTTTTCCATGCATCCTGGAGTTCTGAAACTCGCCGGTGTATCGGGCCTTGCTGGCAAAAACATAGGTCCCGAAGCCATTGGCACAGTTGCCGCGCACACAGGACTGACCTTGTGCTGCAGTCAGACCCCAAGCGAAAAGAAGCAGGGCAAAGCCGGTTTTGAATGGGATGGCCTGAAGCGAAAAGGGCGATAATTTCATAATCGATCTTTGAATTTAAATCCGAAATATATAACGAAAAATCATAATATGCGGATATGGTTCACTGAATGGTATTGATTTTTGTTACAAAATTCCTAACAGAGGGACCCGGTTATTTATTATGCAGATGCAGGGATTATATTTGTGCAACATTTAAAATTTATGAAAAACTTAGGAATTCTCTTGCTTTTTGCTCTTGTTGCGGCCTGTAAAAATCAGCCTGCTGCTGACCAAACCCAGAATGCGACCACAGGTTTTGAACTTGGCGTCTACGGCGATACCATCGAAACGGATGGAGCGCTGACGGTAGTTGCTGCACTGGAATCCCTCAAGACCCAGGACTCCATGATGTGTGCAGTCAGTGGCTATGTCACCAGCGTTTGTCAGGCAAAGGGATGCTGGATGATGCTCAGCGAGAATCCACAGGATACGACCGGGATCTTTGTGAAATTCAGGGATTACGGTTTCTTCGTGCCCAAAGATCTTTCCGGCAGCAAGGTTGTGGTGCGGGGTAAAGCCTTCAAGGAGGTCACTTCAGTGGATGAGCTCAGACACTATGCCGAAGACGAAGGAAAATCAAAGGAAGAAATTGAAGCCATCACCCAACCTATGGAAGAAATGAAATTCATGGCGGATGGTGTGGTCGTCATGGAAGGCAAGAAGTGATCATTCTTAAAAAACTAAACCGAACCAAATGACCACAGCGCAACTATTAGGAGATCAGGCATCTTTCTACCTCGATCACCAGTGCAAAACCATCGATAAGGCAAGTCTGCACCTGCCCGGTCCCGATGCTGTTGAGCGTGTCTGGATTTCCTCAAACCGTAGCAATCAGGTATTGCGCAGCCTGCAGCAGATCTTTTCTCATGGCAGACTGGCAGAGACCGGATATGTGTCCATCCTTCCGGTCGATCAGGGTATTGAGCACAGTGCCGGAGCTTCTTTCGCCCCCAATCCCATTTACTTCGATCCGGAGCACATCGTCAGGTTGGCCATAGAAGGCGGTTGCAATGCAGTGGCTTCCACCTATGGAGTGCTGGGTGCTGTCTCCAGGAAATATGCACACAGGATTCCCTTTATCGTCAAAATAAACCACAACGAACTCCTGACCTATCCCAATAAATTCGATCAGATCCTGTTTGGCAACATCAAGGATGCCTGGAATATGGGTGCGGCTGCCGTAGGAGCCACCGTCTATTTCGGATCCGATGAGAGCGGCAGACAGATCGTCGAGATTGCGGAAGCCTTTGAATACGCCCACGAGCTGGGTATGGCCACCGTTCTCTGGTGCTATCTGCGCAATTCCTCCTTTAAAAAAGAGGGCAAGGACTATCATACTGCGGCCGACCTGACCGGTCAAGCCAATCATCTGGGCGTCACCATCCAGGCCGACATCATCAAACAGAAATTACCTACGCTCAACCGGGGATACGAGGCTCTGAACATGGGCGGCTCGTCTTATGGCAAGCTCAATCCCAAAATGTACTCCGAACTCAGCAGTGACCATCCCATCGACCTCTGCCGTTATCAGGTGGCCAACTGCTATATGGGAAGGGCAGGGCTGATCAACTCCGGAGGAGAGTCCAAGGGCGCAACAGACCTGCAGGAAGCAGTTACCACTGCGGTGATCAACAAGCGCGCCGGTGGTATGGGATTGATTTCCGGACGCAAGGCCTTCCAGAAGCCTTTCGCAGAAGGCGTATCCTTGCTCCACGCCATACAGGATGTGTATCTGGATCCGGCGGTGACCATCGCCTGATCCGAAAATTTTTGGATTTTTTTACAGCCCGAGTTCTTTGAGCAGCGTCGGGTCGGCTTTGCCGCCCAGTCTGATGCCTTTTTGGACATCTGCTCTGGCTTCTTCCGTTTTCCCCAAGGATTGGGCCGATTGGGCTTTCGCAACCCAATAATTGCCGTTGTAGGGATCGTATCGCACCGCTGAGGAAAAATCCTCGTAAGCGCGGTCATTCATTTTTTTCATCTGGTAGATCAAGGCACGGCCGTAATAGATTTGTGCGTCCGTTGGGATGAGTTCCAGATATTTTGAAAAATCCGCGAGGGCCTCGTCGTAGGCTCCAAACATGCTGTGCACATACCCACGGTTGCGGAACAGCTCAAAAAAACCGGGTTCTTTTTTTTCTGCCCGGGCAAAATAATCGAGAGCCAGGTCCTTGTTCTTTTTTCTTCCGTTGATCAGACCCAGGTTGATGAGGGCGCGTGCGTGCTCCGGATCCTTCTGGATGGCCTTCTGATACCAGGCCAGGGCGGAATCATCGTCCTGTACCTCTTTCATGAAATAGGTACCCAGATTGTAATAGGCTACGGCTGTCTCGGGATATTTCTCTGCGACGTCTGTCCAGAGGGTTTTGTTGTTTTTCCAAACTTTTGTGCGCTCGCGCGTCATCAGGGAGAAGGCGATCACCGGCACAAACAGTCCGGCCAGCAGAGCATAGCCAGCAGTACCTGATTTAAATTTGGGCAAGAGATATTGATCCAATGCGATGGCCAGTGCCAGCAGCAATCCGATGTGCGGGATATAGCTGTATCGTTCGGACATCACCGCCATACCGACGGTCACAAATTGCAAAACCAGAGCCACGTTGACCAGATAAAAACCAAAGCCAAAAACCAGTAAGCGTCCGTATTGCCTGCTGTACCAGACTCCGGCCAGCACCAGCGCTGCGATGAAGGGCGCGATTTTGAAAATTAAGGGAAAACCTTCTCCGGATTTAGCAGGGAAGGGATGCAAGGCAGAAAGCGGGCCCGGGAGGAACAGTTGTTTGATGTACTGGATCATCGCATAAGACGAAAGCATGATCCGTTCCGTCAGGTTGTAATGAGTCACGGCTCCCACGGCCTTGTCCTGTGCCTGTATCGTGATCATACCCATGATAAACGACAGAACAAAAAAGGGAAGATATCGCAACCAGTCAGACCGGCTGAACCTGCCTTGCTGATAGTAGTCTATTGCCATGATCGCCAGCGGAAAGCTGACTGCGGCGGGCTTACTCAGCAGGGAGAGACAAAAGAGCAAAAAACTGATCAGCGTGAAAAGCATGGGACGGGAAGACCGGCTGCGCCAGACCCAGGCGATGAGCGCCCCCAGAAAGAAAAAGGCATACAGCACGTCTTTGAGTTCTGATACCCAGGCTACGGATTCTACGCGCAGGGGATGCAGGCCAAAAATGGCAGCCACCCAAAAGGCGATCCATAGCCTTCTGCCGGCCAGGAGCCAGCTGAACCAAAAGACCAGCAGGATATTGGCCAGGTGAAAATACAAGACCACCTGATGGTACAGAGCCGGATCCAGTTTTGCCTTCTGATAGATCAGGGCATAAACGGTCATCGTCAGGGGATGGTAGTTGCCCACGTAGTAATTCAGTCCAAAAAAATGCGGGATGCTTTTGGACAGGGGCTGAGCCAGTATGGGATTGTTCTGGATGTATTCCAGATCATCCCATACGAAACCATGTCCTTTGATGCCCGAAAAGGCCCAGGCTCCCAGGATCAGCAGGATCAGACAGGCCAGGGCCGGACCCCACGCGATGGGTTTGACAGGGGCAGGTGGGGGATTCTGGCTGATGTTTTTTTTCATACAGATGGGTTGCGCCGGATGGCATCATCCGTGCGGAGCAAATTTAGGAGATTGTGATGGTTTTGGGGGAGGCTTTTTGCGAATGGCTTATGTCGGATAGCAAATGCCTAGGCAATAGGCCTACGCCAAAGTAAAAGCCTATGGCATAAAGCTTATAGCAGATGTTTAATTGCCCATGCCTTGGTGTAAGCCTGTGCCAATGCCAAAGCAAACCAATATCTCTGAGCCTGAGAAAGTGGATAGATCAAATCTTGTTCGGAAATAATTAACAGTAAATTTTATATTAAATATTATTATAATACATAAAGTATACGTAGTAAATTAATAATAGATAATATATTATAATAATATATAAATTACCTATTTATGGGTATTTTGCGGATGTATCACCTTCACTATATTGCATTGGAATAAAATGATTTTTCAGCTCACCTGCCTATATCAGATTTCCTGCTGCAAGTGAGCTAAAATCAAAGTTATTCACTTCCCGCACGGTGCCATTACTCCCCGTAAGCGCGCACGGACTGTAATCAGGCTGTACGGATCTTTTAACCAATCGTGCATGTATTGGATCCTGAATTCAGGTGAAATTCAATGCTATTTTTTCATCTTCAAAACTGCCATTTTATGAAAAACTCAAGTAATTTTTCAGTCAACAGTCAACAGTCAACAGTCAACAGTCAACACACTTTATTGGAAGATCTTTTCTATTTGTAGCATTTTTTATAGCATGCTCAGTACTGAAACTTTATGGTCAGCATGACTGTGGGACACAGGACCCTGGATTCGGAACTGGTGAACCTGAAAGTATATCCTGTAATCCCAATCCGGTTTGTGATAACGAACGTCCCATCCGGTACCTCAATGTAAATTTTGTTTTTCTTCTAAGTCCTGCCGGCACCCACAATTTTATTGAAAAAGATGATGGTCTTGGCAATACATCGATGAATGGTTATCAAAGGGCAGAATACATGATCAATACTTTAAACTGGATGATGGCCACCAATCAAATCTACAGCTTAGATTCAAGTCTGCCGGTATGTGAAACCAGAATTCGTTATGTCCTCAAATCAGTTTCATTTATAAGAACCCCTCATTATGATATGGATCATACTGATGCAGGATATTATAACATAATGAATTCTTTTGCTGTCAATCCAAACTCTGAATTCACTGCGATTCATCATTTTAACAGCAAACATAGCTCCAATGGTGTAAGAAAACTGGGAGGTTTTGGCCCTGGTCCATGGGTGACCACCTGGAATGACTGGAACAATATTTACCCCAGCGATCCAAATTATAATTCCAGAAACCTGGCTCATGAACTTTTTCATGCTAAAGGTTTAAGTCATGCGTGGATAATTGATGATGGTTGTTTAGATACTAAAAAAAATAACAATGGGTGGTGTGACGGAAGTAATAATGTGATGGATTATAACTGCTATCACCAGTTTAATCTCACGCCTTGCCAAATTTGTAGGTTACAAAGCTGGCTGGACTTAAGAACACAATACATAAGACAAGAAGGTGGTTGTCCTCCACCTATATCCTATTTTGATATACCTCAGCGAGTCTGTCGTGGGATTAATTCGCCTTTTTATCCTGAAATATATCTCCAGGGCAGTGCTTGCACTAATGAGAACCAGTTCAGGATTCATATTTCCAAAGTACCTCATGTAGGCTCTCAAAGTTCCATGCCAAACACCATTTTCCAGTCCTGGTACTCGGGACAGGTTGGACATATTGGATTAAAACAATGGACAGGGTATCAGTTTGGATCGGGGGTTTATCGCATAGAACTTACTGTCAAACACACGGACTGTGCAAACGAAGATTCTATGGTCAAATGGGTTACCGTTGAGTTATGTCCTGAAGAAGGAATTCCAGCCAATTGTTGTTTATCTGCTGCATTTATTTATCCCAATCCATCTGGTGAAGATGCTGTGATTCATTATACCCTTGAGGAAGAAGCAAATTTGCTCATTGACATGATTGGAATAAATTTACCAACTCCTATAACCTTGCAAAGCACCCGTTGGAGTGCGATTGGAAATTATGAATTACCACTGAATCTAAGCCCATTTCCGGATGGTGCCTATCAAGTCCGAATCTTTCTAAATCAACAAGAAATAATACCAATTAATCTTGTCAAACAGCAATAAAAATATATTTCATATTCCGGAGAGGGAACTTTAGAGCCCCTCTCCGGAATCCTAAAAACAATCAAATATGAAAAATTCACTCTTCTTCTCATTATTTATCTTTACCATGGGAATTGATGCACAGACTGAAGTCCCTGATTTTGAGTTTATGCTTTATATCACTAATCCTGATGGTGACAAAGATTCTTTACATCTGGGGGATGTGTTGAGAGACAAGCGCATACCAGATAGTGCCTATGGAGAATACGATGTCTCAAATATACCCTTTCGACCAAACCTTGACATAAGGTATATGCTTACTTATGATCTTGACATTCATCTTAAAAAACTAATTACAATTTACAACTGCGACTCTATGTCAAAGTTTCTACCACCTCCTGGTTACCCTACACAAATTCCGATAGGATTTTTCAGCCGAAGTTATCCGGTGATCCTGAGCTGGGACAGCAAGAAATTTCTGATGGATACCTGCCGGGACAGCAGTTTCATAACCAGGATTAATTACGGGACTTTTGATTTCTTTGATGATCGACAGCTGCCCAAAATCGAGGCTCGACTCAGTGCGACTGATCAACTAGTGTTGGAAAAAGAATATTTGGAAAAATCAAATTATGCTTCATGGGCCAGAAGAAATTACTATGAAGCCAAATTGAACAACGGGGACTCAGGTACCATATATATGATCCACATCGGCATCACCAATCAACCGCTCAGGGTTCTCATCGATACTAAAAATCCTCAGAAGCAATCATCCATCAGTCTGTATCCCAACCCTGCATCGGATTTTGTCCACATTTTAAGTTCCGATGGATCGTTTAATATACGGCAGTTTGATGTCTTTGATTTCAGCGGAAAGAAGGTGCGCACAGTATTTTCAGATACTAGTATTGACAAAATCAACATTCCAGTCCAAGACCTTCCGCTGGGCATTTATTTGGTGATGCCATTAGACCGCGCATGGCAAAGGAGATTTGTAAAAGAGTAAAGTTTGGGAAATAGGAATTCTGCAAACTTTATTTCAACTTGCTGACTTCATTGGTTTTTGGTTAGGTGAAGGGGGGGAGATTCCGGCCTGATAATGGCGGGAAAGGTATGGGGAATGCTTATGGCAGAAAGCTAATGCCTAGGCAATTGGCTTTAAGCCATAGTCTGATACCCAGAAAGTACAATCACTAAATTGATCGGGTATCTTATGAAATTTGTGACCTTCCTATGTGCGTTTATTTATTGGAGGCTTACTTGAATGGCTCTTTATTTAGAGAGAGATTCATACGGTATGGGATGATTAATATGGTGAAAAATGGGTTTTCCCTTTGGAATTTTGATAAGCATTATTTGCCTCTTTTCATTTTTATTTTTTAGATCCGAGACGAATTAATATTTTGTGCATTATCTGTAAGAGCAATTAGAAGACTGAAAAAGCCATGATCCAATTAGAGCAAAGCTGTCTAAGTGATTTTCCATGGTTGGTTTTTTTTTCCACTTTTGGGAGTATTCATAAAAAAAGTATCATGATTTCCTTAAGAAATATTTGTATCGCCCTGTTCATCTCGACAGCCTTTCTACCTGCACAAAAAAACGACTTCATCTGGATGTCCGGATACGGCGGTGGTCTGGGCAGCAATAAATATGGATTGACCATCCTGGATTTTCATTCTGGCAACCCTGTAATTTCATATAATACAGAAAAAAATATATATTTGGAATCTACGAATGCAGGGATCAGCAATGCTGCAGGGGAACTCCGGTATTATACCAATGGAGACATCCTGCTGGATAAAAACCTGGAGCTTGTGCCCGGAGGGCAGGATTTGAGTCGTGTGGATAAAGAAGGGGGTATCCCGATAGATCAATGCGCAATGATCCTGGATTATCCCGATAGACCTGAGTCTTATATAGTATTCTATCCCTATGATACCACCTACCGGATAGATACATTTGGAGGAGGGGTATCATTTCTGAGTCTCAGATACATGATGGTTGACTACAATAGCCTGACCAAAGAAACCAGGGTAAGTCAAAAGCATTCATTTGCAATCAGGGATACTATCAATGCAGGAGGCTTTACGGCCTGTCGCCATGCCAATGGTCGGGATTGGTGGATCTTGATACCCGAAAGAAGCCCTGCCACAGGGATCTATAAAATTCTGCTCGACCCTGAAGGTTTGCATGTGGTGGACAAGCAGATTATGCCGACTTACATCCGCAATGGAGTCTGTGTTTCCAGCTTTTCATCAGATGGAAATTATTTTGCCTTTTTATCAAGTGTAGGCAGAGAGACAGGATCATTTCTGTATTTATTTAAATTTAATCGTTGTAATGGGAACCTTGATTTAACATTAAATAAAAATTATTATGAAAGGGGATTATTTAATGGCATTTATTTTTCTCCCAATTCAAAATATTTATATCATGGTCATTCATTCAAAATATATCAATTGGATTTGCAAGCACCAGATATTATGAATTCAGCCATACTTTTAGACACCATTGATCCGGTACCCAGATTAGGAATGAGCTGGTCATTTTTTAAAAATGGACCTGATGGCAGACTATACTCCGGTACTGGCTATGGGCAGCCTTACCTTCACGTCATCGAAAAACCCAATCTCAGGGGATTGAATTGCATACCCAGAAGAATGGGAATTCCTCTACAAGTCAGGAATAACTCTACTCCCAATTTCCCTCACTTCCGCCTCGGCCCCATCGATGGCAGTGATTGTGATACGCTCGGAATCGATAATGTGCCCTGGGCATGGTGGAGATACGATCAGGACACGGGGCGCTATCGCTGTTTTGAATTTGTCGATCTCAGCGCCTACATCCCATCAGAATCAGCTCCAGAGTGGTACTGGGATCTGGGCGATGGGACACAGAGCAGGGATCCATCTCCCGTACATTGCTATCAGAAGGACGGAGTGTATGAGGTCTGTCTGATCGTGAAGAATAAGTACGGAGCGGACACCCTGTGCAGGACG